>DCVO01000161.1:10141-16839 GCA_002327405.1 Thiobacillus sp. UBA2186
TACAAGCGCCTGGTGCCCGGCTTCGAAGCGCCCGTGATGCTGGCCTATTCCGCCCGCAACCGTTCCGCTTCCATCCGCATCCCGATCGCGCTGTCCGAGAAGGGCCGGCGCATCGAGACCCGCTTCCCGGATCCGATGGCCAACCCCTACCTGGCCTTCTCCGCGCTGTTGATGGCCGGCCTCGACGGTATCCAGAACAAGATCCATCCCGGCGATCCTTCCGACAAGGATCTGTACGACCTGGAGCCCGAAGAAGAGGCCAAGATCCCCAAGGTCTGCCACAGCCTGGAAATGGCGCTGGAAGAGCTGGACAAGGATCGCGAGTTCCTCACCCGCGGCGGCGTGTTCAGCAACGACATGATCGATGCCTACATTGCGCTGAAGATGCAGGACGTGACCCGCATGCGCATGACCACCCACCCGGTGGAATTCGACATGTACTACTCGCTGTAAACGATTCGAACATCGACAACCAGGCGGCCTCCGGGCCGCCTCAGACTGCTGACAAACCCCGTCTTTTTCCGAAGGCGGGGTTTTGTTCTGTGCGCCCTTTGGTTTGTGCATTCAAGACCTGAACCCCTGAAGCCGTAAACAGTCTGACCTGAGGACCGGACTCCAGCCGGGCGCATTGTCCGATGGCCGATCGAAAATGAAACGGACCACCCTGTTCTTCCCTCTGTTGCTGGTCCTGGCCTGCCCTGTACAGGCCAGGATCTACATGTACATCGATGCAGACGGCCGCAAGGGAGCAACCGACCGGCGTGCCGAAGTGCCGGCCAGGGCGAGGATTACCGGTGTCATTGAAGGTGGTGGCAGCGAAGATTCGAGCGCGCCGAAGAAACCTGCCCCCGGCAGGGCGCAGGTCCCCAGCCCGGCCAGTTTCCCGCGCATCGATAGCGGCACCCAGAAAAAACGCGACGATGTCAGGCGCACGGTGCTGGAAGAGGAATTGGCCAGCGAGCACAAGAACCTAGACGAGGCCAGGCGCCAACTCGCCGTAGGCGAAAAGCCCTTGCCCGGCGAAAAGTCCGATACGCCCGCGTACCTGGCGCGCATCAAGCAGTTGCGCAGCGCCGTGGAACGGCATGAACGCAATATCGCGGCCATACGCAAAGAGATCGCTTCCATACGCTAGCAACACGAATCCTGGCTGTCTTTTGCCTGCTGGCACAATCAGTGCTAGGTTAGGGCATGATCTCCCCTCCCAGCTTTGCTGCATACGATTATCTGGCCACCGGCGTATTGCTGGTCGGCGCCGACGACCGCATCCTCTATGTGAATTCGGCCGCGGAAACGCTGATCGGCATGTCGGGCGCGCTGCTGGTGGGGCAGTCCTTCGACAGCCTGTTCGGCCACAATACCGAACTGGTGGCGGCGCTCAACGCCGCGCGCGAAACGCACGAGACCGTTACCGAGCACGACTTGCCTGTCCAGGCCAATGGCCACCCCGCAGTGCCGATGTCCTGCACAATCACGGTGCACGAAGGCCACGAGTGGGTGCTGGTAGTGGAACTGCGTCCTGCCGACCAGCGCCTGAAGATTGCCCGCCAGGAAAACATCCGCGCCCAGCAGGAAGCCAGCCGCGAACTCTTGCGCAATCTCGCGCACGAAATCAAGAACCCGCTCGGCGGTATTCGCGGCGCTGCGCAATTGCTGGAGCACGAGCTCTCGCGCGAAAGCCTGCGCGAATACACCCAGGTCATCATCAAGGAAGCCGACCGCCTGCAATCCCTGATGGAGCGGTTGCTGACGCCGCACCGGCAGCCGAAGCTCTCGGCGGTCAACATCCATGAGGTGCTGGAGCGGGTAAGAAGCCTGCTGCTGGCGGAAACGCCGCACGGCATCCGCATCCGCCGCGACTACGATATCAGCCTGCCCGAGATCAAGGCGGATGCGGAACAATTGATACAGGCGGTGCTCAACATTGCGCGCAATGCGGTGCAGGCGATGAGCGGCAAGGGCGAGCTGATTTTCCGCACGCGCGCGGCGCGCCAGGTCACGCTCAACAACAGGCGCCATCGCCTGGCGCTCAAGCTCGACATCATCGACAACGGTCCCGGCATCCCGGAAGCGTTGCGCGAACAGGTGTTCTTCCCTCTGGTCAGCGGACGCGAGGGCGGCAGCGGCCTCGGCCTGCCGCTGGCGCAAACCCTGGTGGCGCAGAACAGCGGCGTGATCGAGTTCGAGTCGCAGCCTGGGCACACGGTGTTTTCCATTTATTTCCCGATTGAGATTGCGAGCAACAAACCATGAACGACGCGGTATGGATTATCGATGACGACCGCTCCATCCGATGGGTGCTGGAAAAGGCCCTGGAGCGCGAAGGCATCGCCAGCGAGGTCTTCAACTCGGCGAGCGAGGCGCTGGTGCGCCTGGACAAAAGCCGCCCTGCCGCGGTGATTTCCGACATCAACATGCCCGGTCCCTCTGGGCTGGAGTTCCTGCAGCACGTCAAGGAAACCCTGCCCAAGGTTCCGGTCATCATCATGACCGCCTATTCCGACCTCGACTCCGCGGTGGCGGCATTCCAGGGCGGCGCGTTCGAATACCTGTCCAAGCCTTTCGACGTGGATGCTGCGGTCGAACTGGTGCGGCGTGCGCTGGCGCAAAACCAGGAGGCCGCACAGGCGAGCGAGGACATGGCCAAGATGCCTGAAATCCTCGGCCAGGCACCGGCCATGCAGGAAGTTTTTCGCGCCATCGGCAGGCTGTCGCAGTCCAATGTCACCGTGCTCATCACCGGCGAATCCGGCACCGGGAAGGAACTGGTTGCGCACGCGTTGCACCGTCACAGCAGTCGCGCCAACGGACCTTTCATCGCGCTCAACACGGCGGCGATTCCCAAGGATTTGTTGGAATCCGAACTGTTCGGCCACGAGCGCNNAGCGCGGCGCCTTCACCGGCGCGGCAGCGCAACGCCGCGGCCGTTTCGAGCAGGCCGACGGCGGCACCTTGTTCCTGGACGAGATCGGCGACATGCCCTCCGACCTGCAGACGCGGCTGCTGCGGGTATTGGCCGACGGCCAGTTCTACCGCGTCGGCGGCCACTCGCCGGTCAAGGTCAATGTGCGAGTGATCGCCGCCACTCATCAGGACCTCGAGGCGCGCGTCAAGGAAGGCCTGTTCCGCGAAGACCTCTACCACCGCCTCAACGTCATCCGCCTGCGGCTGCCGGCGCTGCGCGAGCGGCGCGAAGACATTCCGCTGCTGGCCCGGCATTTTCTGCAAAAAAGCGCGCGCGAACTCGGCGTGGAAACCAAGAAACTGTCAGATGCCGCCCTCAAGCTCATGAGCAGCATGCCCTGGAGCGGCAACGTCAGGCAGCTCGAAAACGTGTGCCACTATCTCACGGTCATGGCGCCGGGTCAGGTGGTGGAACCCAAGGATCTTCCGGCCGATCTGGCAGGCGCGGAAAAGGCCGGCGAGGGCGAGGACTGGCTGTCCTGTCTCGCGCGCCAGGCCGATTTGCGGCTGGCGCGCGGCGATACGGCCATTCTCGACGAACTGGTGCCGGCGTTCGAAAGAACCCTGATCCAGATCGCGCTCAAGCACACCGGCGGCCGGCGCATCGAGGCGGCCCAGCTGCTGGGCTGGGGACGCAATACCCTGACCAGAAAAATCCAGGAGCTGGGCATGAACGGCGGCGACGACGAATAGCTATTGACGCCGCCTGGGCCAGTCAATAATCTGCAAACACGGATTTTCGACTGGAGCCCGAGATGAAAACGAGCACGCGCACGCCGCGCCTCAAGGCGAGTTTCGCTAAAAAAATGCTGCTGTTGCTGGCCGGCGTTGCCGTACTCGCAGGTGCCAGCCTCGTCAAACCCCTGCCCGCAGTGAAGACCGTCAAGGTCAACGAGCGCATCTATGCGCTCCTGGGCCCCACCGAGCTGCCCAATGCGCACAACGGCGGCTATATGGTCAACAGCACGCTCATTGTCGGCGATCGGGGCGCAATCCTCGTCGACACCGGCTTTTCCGACGAGATCGGCGCGCACATCCGCAAGGCTGCGGAGAAGCTCACCAAACTGCCGATCACGCACGTGGTCAACACCCACCACCACGGCGACCACAGCCTCGGCAACGTGGTGTTCCCGGGCGCGGAAATCATCAGTTCGGAAAACTGCAAGAAGCTGGTGATCGACACCGGCGCAGACTGGATCGCGATGGGCGAGAGCATGACAGGCCGCAAATTCCCCAATACCAGGGCCATCCCCGCCACTCGTACTTATGCCTCGCAGACCCGTACCGCGGCCGAAATCAACGGCGTGAAAATCGAATTCTGGGTGCCGGAGGCCGCGCACACCCGCGGCGACATGCTGATGTGGCTGCCGGACGACAAGGTGCTGATCGGCGGCGATGTGCTGGTCAACACCGTGACCCCGGCCTTCCGCGATGCCGAGGTCAAGCTGTGGGTGCAGACCCTGGCCGAAGTGCAGCAATACCCGGCCAGGACCATCATTCCCGGCCACGGCCCGCTGATGACCATGCAGCAGGCGAAAAAACTGCACAAGCAAATGGCCGAGTTCTATGCCGGCGTCGAGAAGGTCTACAAGTCAGGCGGCGCCGAGGAAGACGTGCGCAAGAAGGTCAGCCTGAAGGAGTGGCAGAAGCTCAAGCATTTCGACGAGCAGATGGGCGGCAACATCAACCGCACCTGGCTGCAGGTCGAGGCGGCGAATTTCTGAAAAACACTTGAACCACGGGGAACACCGAGAAAAGCCGAAACAGCTTTAACCGCGGAGTACGCAGAGTTCGCAGAGGAAAGCAATGAAACTCCGCGTCCTCCGCGTCCTCTGCGGTGAATCGTTTTTGCTTTTTGTCTTCCCCGTGTTCCCCGTGGTTAATCTCTTGGCGGTTCTATCGTCGCGATCACCGGCGCGTGATCCGAAGGGCGTTCGAGCTTGCGCATGTCGCGGTCGATGCGGCTTTCGGTACATGAGGCGGCGAGCGCGTCCGACAGCAGGATGTGGTCGATGCGCAAGCCGTGGTTGCGGCGGAAGCCCATCATGCGATAGTCCCACCAGGAAAAACTTTTTTCCGGCTGCTCAAACAGCCGGAAACTGTCTTTCAATCCCAGACCGAGCAGTTCCCGGAACGCTTCCCGCTCGGGTTCCGAACACAGCACCTGGTCTTTCCAAAGCACGGGATCGTGTACGTCGCGGTCTTCCGGTGCGATGTTGTAATCGCCCAGCAGCGCGAGCTTCGGGTATGCCTTCAATTCATTCTTCAGCCAGCCGGTCAATGCGGCCAGCCATTTCAGTTTGTACCGGTACTTGTCCGAATCCACGCTCTGTCCGTTGGGGATGTACACGCAGACTGTGCGCAGATCGCCTACGCTGGCGGCGAGCACGCGTTTCTGTTCATCGCCGAAGCCGGGGATGCCGATCTGTACCTCGGACATCGGCGCTTTCGACAGAATGGCCACGCCGTTGTAGGTCTTCTGTCCGGAATACACCACCTGGTAGCCGGCTGCCTCGAGTTCGGTGCGCGGAAAATTTACGTCCTCCAGTTTGGTTTCCTGCAGGCATACGATGTCCGGCGTACGCGTGGCGAGAAAATCCAGCAGCTGCGGGAGGCGGACCTTGAGCGAGTTGACGTTCCAGGCGGCAAGTTTCATGCCGCCATTTTACCGGCTGCTTGCCGATAAGCGGCTATTCAGGGAGTCCGGGTGCGGCAGGCGGGTAGCCAGCCTTGTCCAGCGCAGCATCCCAGGCGGCTTTGGCATAGCCTTCAAGTTTTTCGCTGCCGATCGTCAGCGTAGGCACCACCACTTTGCCGCCACCTGCGCGCAGTGCCTCGTTGGCGGCTACGCTGGTGGAGGGGTTTCTGGTGGCATAGGAAATGCCGCGGCGTGCGAGGTGCTCCCTGGCGCTGTCGCAGAACTTGCCGCAGGTGTCCGTGACGTAGAGCGTGACGGGATTCTTGAGTGCGGCTTCGGTGACGGATGCGGAGCTTTGCGTGGCGCCGCCTTTGTATGTTTTTTGGCTGATCGCCTTGGCGTCGGGGGGCGGGGGCTGGTCGCTGTAATGCACATTACCCTGGGCATCGGTCCAGCGGTAAACGCCCGCAGCCATGGCTGGCAGGGCAAGCAGGATCAGCAGGAGCGGGACAAGTTTCATGGCGGTCAGGCTATGCGTCGCAACAAGCCATTAACGGCAGCGCCCCGAAAAAATTCAGGCCATGCCGTTGTGCCTGAGGAGGGCGTCGATGGTCGGCTCGCGCCCGCGGAAGGCCTTGAACGACTCGATCGCCGGACGCGCCCCTCCCTGGGCGAGGATTTCGCTCCAGAAACGGTGGCCGACTTCCGGGTTCAGCACGCCGTTTTCCTCGAACAGGGAATAGGCGTCGGCCGATAATACTTCCGCCCACTTGTAGCTGTAATAGCCCGCCGCGTAGCCACCGGCGAAGATGTGCGAGAAGTTGTTGGGGAAGCGGTTGTATTCCGGCGGCATGACCACGGCGACCTGGGCACGGATGCGGTTGAGGAGGTCGAGCGCGGACGCCTTGCCGTCGGGGTCGAAGTCGTAATGCAGGTGCATGTCGAACAGCGCGAATTCGAGCTGGCGCATGGTCTGCATGCCGGCCTGGAAGTTCTTGGCAGCCAGCATCTTGTCGAACAGTTCCTTGGGCAAGGCCGCGCCGGTGTCGACGTGTTTCGCCATGTGGCGCAGCACGTCCCATTCCCAGCAGAAGTT
>DCVO01000161.1:16876-24993 GCA_002327405.1 Thiobacillus sp. UBA2186
ACCTCGTCGTGGGTGAACAGCGCGGGCTTTCCGGCGAGCGGGGCAGTGTAGTTGCAGTTGAGATAGGCCACCGGGGTCTGGATGCCGCCCCCCTTCTTGCGGCGCGTGATGGCGTCGTCCATCCAGGCGCCGCCGCGCTTGCTGGCGCGGGCGTAGAGGTCGAGGTAGAACTCGCCGATCTTCTGTCCGCTGTGGTCGGCAATCTCGAAGAATTTCACGTCCTCGTGCCAGACCGGTGCCTTGGACGGGCGGATGTGCAGGCCGTAAATGGTTTCCACCACCTTGAACATGCCGGCCAGCACCTCGGGTTCGGGGAAGTACTGCTTCACCTCGTGGTCGGAGAAGCTGTAGCGCGCCACGCGCAGCTTCTCGCTGGCGTAGGCGACGTCACAGGCCTGAAGGTCGGCAAGCCCCAATTCGCGGGCTGCGAATTCGCGCAGTTCGTTCATGTCGCGCTCGGCATAAGGCTTGGCGCGGACGCCGAGTTCGTTCAGAAAATCCAGCACCTGGTCCGGGGTTTCCGCCATCTTGGGTTCCAGCGAAACCTCGGCGTAGTTGTTGAAGCCGAGCAGGCGGGCGGCCTCGCCGCGCAGTCTGACGATGTTGCGGATGAGCGCAGTGTTGTCGAGCTTTTCCGGGCCGAATTCGGAAGCGCGGGTGACGTAGGCGCGGTACAGGGTTTCGCGCAAGGCGCGGTTGTCGGCGTACTGCATCACCGGCAGGTAGGAAGGCATGTGCAGGCTGAATTTCCAGCCGGCCTTGCCGTCGGCTTCGGCCATGGCGCGCGCCATTTCCAGCACGTCGTCGGGAAGGCCGGCCAGTTCGTCGCGGTTTTCCGCGATGTGGACGAAGGCGTTGGTGGCATCAAGCAGGTTCTCCTCGAATTTGGCCGACAGCGCGGCCAGTTCCTGCTGGATTTCCATGAAGCGCTGCTTGTCGGCCTCGGGCAGTTCGGCGCCGCCCAGGCGGAAATCGCGCAGCTCGTTCTCGACGATCTTCTTCTGCGACGCGGACAGCGAGGCGAAGCCGGCGGAGGTCTTCAGCGCCTTGAATTTCCTGAACAGGCCTTCGTGCTGGCCCAGTTCGGCGTAGTACTGGGTGATCTTGGGCAGGTTCTCGTTGTAGACCTCGCGCAGCTCGGGCGAATCCATCACGCTGTGCAGGTGCGAGACCTGGCCCCAGGCGCGCGACAGGCGCTCGTTTGCGTCTTCCATGGGCGCGACGAAGTTCTGCCAGCCGGGCTCGGCGGCATCGGCGACGCAGGCCTCCACGGTCTTGCGCGCGGCGGCAAGCAGTTCGTCCACCGCAGGGGTGACGTGTTCGGGGCGGATTTCGGAAAACCGGGGCAGGCCGGAAAAATCGAGCAGAGGGTTCATGGCGTTCCTGAAAAAAAGCGGTTACAAAGAGGACGGGAGGACAGGAGGAAGGCACAAGGAAAAACCTCTTGTCCTCATGTCCTCTTTGTGAAAAAAGGTTTTGTCCGCAAGGATTATAATTCATGCTGGTTCAGCCACTTTCAACCCTTTGTCTTTCATGGTTTCAGCGATCAGCCCGTTCAAGGGCATTCATCCAGAGCTTGCCGCCGGCGCCTGGGCGCATCCGCGCGCCACGGTAATCGGCGAGGTGAGCCTGGGCGAGAATGCCTCGGTGTGGCCGGGCGCGGTGGTGCGCGGCGACGTCAACTCCATCCGCATCGGCGCCGCCACCAACATCCAGGACAATTCCGTGCTGCACGTGTCGCACAAGACCGCTGCCGATCCCACGGGCGGGCCGCTGGTGATCGGCGAGCGCGTGACCGTGGGGCACAGCGTGATCCTGCACGCCTGCGCCATCGAGGACGAGTGCCTGATCGGCATGGGCTCCATCATCCTCGACCGCGCCGTCATCAAGAAGCACGTGCTGCTGGGCGCGGGTTCGCTGGTGCCGGAAGGCAAGGTGCTCGAATCCGGTTATCTGTACCTGGGCCGCCCGGCCAAAATGGTGCGGGAACTGACGCCGGAAGAGATTGCCTATTTCAATTATTCGGCAGAACACTACGTCAAGTTGATGCGTTCCTACCTATGAGCAAGACCAAATTCATCGTCGGCGTGCTGCTCGCCTTCTTCATCGGCGGCGCGCTGATCTACACCCTGGTTTCCAGGCCGCAGGCGCCGGCCTCCAGCTTCACCACGCTCAAGGGCGAGAAGATCGCGCTCGATGAACTGCGCGGCAAGGTGGTGCTGGTGAACTTCTGGGCCACCTCCTGCCCCGGCTGCATCAAGGAAATGCCGGGCATGGTCGAGACCTACAAGCAATACAGGGACAAGGGCTTCGAGATCATCGCCGTGGCCATGCCCTACGATCCGCCCAACTACGTGACGAAGTTCGTGCAGGATTGGCAGTTGCCCTTCCCGGTGGCGCTGGACATCAAGGGTGAGGCGGTGGCGGCCTTCGGCAACGTGAGCCTGACGCCGACCAGTTTCATCATCGGCAAGGACGGCGCGCTTTTGGAAAAGAAAATCGGCGAACTGGATTTCGTCAAGCTCAAGGCCCTGCTCGATAATGAGTTGCGCGCATGAACGGGTGGCCCGATTACTTTGTCGATCTTGTGCGCTACCACGCCTGGGCCAACGAAGTCATGTTCGCGGAGCTGGACAAGCTGAGCGACGAACAGCGCAAACGGGATAGCGGGCTGTTCTTCCGCAGCATCCACCACACTGTCGACCACCTGCTGCTGGTCAACCGCGTGTGGATGGGTCGGCTCACAGGCAAGCCCGTCGTTTCCGATTTCAAGACGATCCAGGTCGAGAACTGGGAAATGCTCAAGCGGGGCCTGCGCGACGAGCTCGCCGGCATGGCCGACTGGCTATCGAAACGGGATGAAGCCTGGTTTGCGCAGGATGTGGGTTTCACCGCCAGCAACGGCAAGGCGAATACCCTGCGCGCCTCGGCCGTGCTGACCCACATGCTCACCCATTTCAACCACCACCGCGGCCAGGTATCCAGCGCAATCACGCAGATGGACGGCATCGCGCCGGAGATGGATTACCTCTACTACCTGCGTTCCAAAACCGCGTAAACGCCGATATAATTTTCGCTGTCGGGGCGCCAGCCCCCCGGCCTCAGGACCACAATCCTCAAGACGGTGTCCCGTCCAAGCTTGGCACAAAAACCATATCCAATCGCTTGGAGGATTTTCCTTGGACACCGCATCGCAAACACCCCCTGCGCCCGTTTCTTTGGGCAGCGCTTTCAAATACTGGCTCAAGCTCGGCTTCATCAGCNNGCTTCGGCGGCCCCGCCGGGCAGATTTCCGTCATGCATCAGGAACTGGTGGAAAAACGCCGCTGGATTTCCGAGCACCGCTTCCTGCATGCGCTCAATTACTGCATGCTGCTGCCCGGCCCGGAGGCGACCCAGCTTGCCATCTACATCGCCTGGCTGATGCACGGCATCGAGGGCGCGGTCGTCGCCGGCGTGCTGTTCTTTCTGCCGGCGTTTTTCCTGCTGTCGCTGCTTGCCGGCATCTACCTCGCCTGGGGCGACGTGCCGCTGGTGCAGGGCATCTTCTACGGCATCAAGCCCGCGGTGGTGGCGGTGGTGCTGTTCGCGGCCTGGCGCATCGGTTCGCGCGCGCTGAAGAACGAAGTGCTGTGGGCCATGGCGGCGCTCGCCTTCATCGGCATTTTCGTGTTCGGCATCGGCTTCCCCTGGATCGTGCTGGCGGCCGGCGTGCTGGGTGTGCTGGGCGGCAAGTTCCTGCCGGCCAAGTTCAAGGGCGGGGGCGGCGGTCACGGGGAGAGCCACAAATCCTATGGGGCAGCGATCATCGATGACGACACGCCCACGCCCTCGCATGCGAAGTTTTCCTGGGCCGGGCTGTCCTTGAAGTTGCTGGCCTTCGTGCTGATCTGGATTGTTGCCATGCTTGCCATCCAGGGCGAGCAAACGCTTGCGGACATGGGCGGGTTCTTCACCAAGGCTGCCTTCCTCACCATCGGCGGCGCCTATGCGGTGTTGCCTTACGTCTACCAAGGCGGGGTGGAGCATTTCGCCTGGCTTACCGGCCCGCAGATGATGGACGGCTTGGCACTGGGCGAGACCACGCCGGGGCCGCTGATCATGGTGGTGACCTGGATCGGCTACCTCGGCGGCGTGGCCAAGGACGTGTTCGACCATTCCATTGCTGCCGGCCTCGCCGGGGCGGGGGTGGCGACCTTCTTCACCTTCCTGCCGTCCTTCCTGTTCATTCTTGCCGGCGGGCCGCTGGTCGAGGCCACGCGCGGCGAGATCCGCTTCACCGCACCGTTATTGGGCATCACCGCGGCCGTGGTGGGCGTGATCCTGAACCTCGCGGTATTCTTCGCGTGGCATACTTTCTGGCCGCAGGGCTCCGCGGCCGAGCCCTTCGCCGGCAGCTTCGAATGGTTCCCGGTCATCGTCGCCGTCGCCGCCTTCGTCGCGCTGTGGAAATACCAGGCCGACATCATGAAGGTGATCGGCGTGTGCGCCCTGCTCGGGCTCGCTTATACCCTGTTTGTTTGAGGAAAATATGGAAGACGGCAACCAGACACCCAGGCGCTGCGGCTGCGCCAACCCCACCGACAAGTGCCCGGATCTGCCGCGCAGCATCCATCCGGCCAAGGTCAAGCCCGACGATGCGCTGGTGCTGGACGTGCGGCGCGCGGCCGATTTCGCGGCCTCGCACGAAATCATTCCCGGCGCGTTCTGGAAGGACCCGGAAAAAATCGACGCCTGGATCGGTGCCGTGCCCAAGACCCACGACGTGGTGATCTACTGCGTGCGCGGCGACGCGATCTCCAACGACATCGTCGACCGCTTGCATGCCGAAGGCATCAAGGCGCGATTCATCGAGGGTGGCATCGAGGGCTACAAGGCCGCGGGCAGCAAGGTTTCAAGAAAACAGGGCGGGCGCCCGTGATTTTTCCGAACAAGCCGTCAAGTGCAAAAGTAAACGATCCATAGGCGATTCCCCGCCTTGGCTGTTGAGGTGCATTCTGACATCTGGCGGCGTCAAATGCATTAAAATACGCCCACTATGCTGCAACATATACTCGCCAAATACACCTCCGCCTGCCCCCTCTGGGTTTACAGATTTTTTCCGTTTTTACGCTGGTGGCCTTCAGTCAACGCCGGCACCGCTCGCGACGATGCGATGGCGGGGCTTACCGGGGCCCTTATCGTACTGCCCCAAGGGGTGGCCTTCGCGACCATCGCCGGTTTGCCGCCGGAGTATGGCCTTTATGCGGCGATGGTGCCAGCTGTTGTGGCCGCCCTGTTTGGCTCGTCGTGGCATCTGGTATCCGGACCTACCACCGCGATATCCATCGCCGTGTTTGCCTCGGTCAGTCCCTTTGCCCAGCCCGGCAGCCCCGAATTCATCAGCATGGTGCTGACCCTGACGTTCATGACCGGGGTATTCCAGCTCATCCTGGGTTTGGCGCGCATGGGCGTGCTCGTCAACTTCATTTCGCATACGGTCGTGATCGGTTTCACCGCGGGCGCGGCCATGCTCATCGCGGGCAGCCAGGTCAAGAACTTTTTTGGCTTGGCCATTCCGCGCGGCACGCCATTTTTCGAGACCCTGGGCCTGTTTGCCAAAAACATCGATGCCATCAATCCCTACGTCACAGCGGTGGCCGTCATCACGCTGGCCTCGGGCATTCTGGTCAAGCGTTTCATCCCGAAATTCCCGTACATGATTGCCGCCATGCTGATTGGCAGCTTTGCGGCGATGCTGCTGAACTCGCAATATGGCGTGGATACCACCCACATTAAAACCGTGGGTGCGTTGCCGTCCGGCCTGCCGCCGTTGTCGGCGCCCGATTTTTCCTTTGCGGCGCTGCAGCAGATGCTGTTTCCGTCCCTCATCATTACCATGCTTGCATTGACTGAAGCGGTGTCCATCTCTCGCGCCATCGCCATCAAATCCGGCCAGCGCATCGACGGCAATCAGGAATTTGTCGGACAGGGCTTGTCCAACGTGGTCGGCAGTTTCTTCTCCAGCTACGCGTCCAGCGGATCATTCAACCGCAGTGGCGTCAACTATGCAGCAAACGCGCGGACCCCCCTGGCTGCTGTCTTTGCTTCACTGTTTTTGGTGGTGATTCTGCTTCTGGTGGCTCCTTTGGCCGCCTATCTGCCCGACGCGGCCATGGCTGGCATCCTGTTTCTGGTGGCATGGGGCCTCATTGACACCCACCATATTGGCGTATTGCCAAAAATCAGCCGCCAGGAAACGGTTGTACTGTGGGTCACGTTGGTCGGTACACTGATTGACCTGGAAAAAGGCATCTTCTTTGGCATCGCGCTGTCGCTGGTGCTCTACCTCTACCGGACCTCCCGTCCCACTTTGGAGACGGTGGTGCCAGACCCCGATCCCACCAGCTATCACTATGTGCCCGCCGAAGGCCGACCGGAGTGTCCGCAGATCAAAATGGTGCGCCTGAACGGTTCCATCTACTTCGGCGCCGTGGCGCATCTGCAGCAGCAGTTCCAGGACCTGGAAGAAGAGGAACCTGAATCCAAGCATCTGGTGATCATGGCCAGCGGCATGAACTTCGTCGACCTGGCCGGCGCGGAACTCCTGGCTGAACTTGCACGCAGTCGGAAGAAAATGGGCGGCGGCCTGTATTTCTACCGCATGAAGGAAAGTGTGGCGGAAACTTTGCGCAAAGGCGGTTTCATGGAGGACATCGGTGAAGAGAATCTCTTCCCGACCAAGTCCCGACCGGCCGAAGAGATCTATAAACGGCTTGACAGCGAGGTTTGCAGATCCTGTGAGACTAAATTGTTTGCGCCCTGCCACAAGGCACTGCCAAACGGCGAGGTAATTCAGCCATGATCCGCAGAAATCCTTCCGGCCATTTGCCCGTCGTGCATGACACCGCCTTCGTCGATCCCACCGCCATCCTGTGCGGCAAGATCGTCGTCGAGGAAAACGTTTTCATCGGGCCCTACGCGGTCATCCGCGCGGACGAGGTGGATGAAAACGGCGAGATGGAGCCCATCGTCATCGGCGCCAATTCCAACATCCAGGACGGCGTGGTCATCCACTGCAAGGCGGGCGGAGGCGTGACCATCGGCCAGGGCAGCTCTATCGCGCACCGCTCCATCGTGCATGGCCCGTGCAAGGTCGGCGACAACGTCTTCATCGGCTTCAATTCAGTGCTGTTCAACTGCACGGTGGGCGATGGTTCCGTGGTCCGCCACAACTCCGTGGTGGAAGGCTGCAAGGTGCCGCCCGGCTTTTACATTCCCTCCACGGCCAACATCCATTCGGACGCGGAACTGGCCGGCATCGAGCGGGTGACCCCGGACGTGAGCGGATTCTCCGAGAGCGTGACGCAGGCCAACAACGAGCTGGTCAAGGGCTACAAGCGCATCCGCAATGAGTTCTGAGCGCCGGGAGCGGTCGCTTTACTCCTCGCCGCGCGGTGCGGCGGCGGTTAGCCATTTGGGCAAGTCCTTCCCGCCTGCGTTATCCATGATGTACTGACGGATCAAGCGCCGTATGACCTGTGAGGCCGTCAAATCGCGCTGTGCGCAGATTTCCTCGAACAGCTTTTTTTTCCTGGGGTCGATTAGGACGGTGAGTCGGGCCGTACGGTTTTCCATGGCAGCGGAAGGGCGGAACGATATGTTAATCAGATTAACATTGTAGGCGATTTGGTTTGTCAATAGAATCAAATCTGATCCGATCCCAGGCGCGCATTAATTAATGTCACAGTTGGCATATCTTGAAGCTCATGTCCTCGATTTGGCCTGGGCGGGAGTGCTTTACTGGATAACGCTGGGGTTTGCCGCGCTGCTGTTTCAACGCCGGCGTGATTTATTGATCCGGCTGGTCTTTCCCCTGGGCGCTGTGGGCGCGCTGTTCATCATGGCAATCGGCGTGGCCGGGCTGCCGTTGCCGGCTTCCGCCATGGTGCTGCCCATCGGTCTGCCCGACCTGCCTTTCCATCTGCGGCTCGATGCCTTGTCCGCCTTTTTCATGCTGCTTCTGGGCGGTGCCGCATTCGGGGTGACGGTATATGCCATCGGTTACTTGCGGAGCATGGAGGGCGGGCCGCTGGCATTGCTCGCCATGTGGTACCACCTGTTCCTGGCGGGCATGG
>DCVO01000165.1 GCA_002327405.1 Thiobacillus sp. UBA2186
GGTCGATGGTCATGCCGCCGGCGTGCAGAGCCGGTGCGCACAGCAGCAGGAACAGGAACAGGAGGCGATGGAAGAGGCGGGACATGGGCGGGCTTTCTGGATGACGGAGCGCGCCGTACTATCAGCGCCGAGTTTTGCGGGACGACTGCGTTATGTGGGA
This sequence comes from Thiobacillus sp. UBA2186, assembly GCA_002327405.1. Taxonomy (GTDB): domain Bacteria; phylum Pseudomonadota; class Gammaproteobacteria; order Burkholderiales; family Thiobacillaceae; genus UBA6918. The sequence continues at coordinate 161 of DCVO01000165.1, forward strand.
CAGTTGGTTTTTGTGAGGGCAGGTGGAGTTCAGCGGGGTGCCTGGCGTGAGTCGTAATACAGATCATCCTCAACCGCGCGGGGGTCGAGCCCTTGGCTCCAGATGCGGTATTGCCCGTCTTCCACGTGGTAGCGATAGCGGCCGCCCTCGTAGGCGTCGCGCGGCTCGGACATGCCCGCATTGGACTGCCGCCACAGGGCGTAGAGGGCTTCTCCATCGACTGGCAGCGCCGCGCCTTGGGCGCGCGCCTGCTCCACCGCCTGCACCAGCGACAGGATGCCGGCTTCGACCTGCCGGCGGCGTTCGTCCGCGGGTACCGCTGCCGCCGGAGCCGCGGTGGCGACAGGCCGGAACGCCGCCTGCATCTGCGGGCCGAAATATTTGACCAGCCCAATACTGCCTGCCACCGGCACGCCCACGCCCAGCAGGATGATTCCCACCGCGCCCAATGCGGCCGCGAGGCCTCCCGCCACCGGTATTCGCAGCAAGGCCGCCAGTCGCCGCGCGATCGGCGGGTGCGAAGAGAGCCACTGGCCCAGCTTCATCCACGGGGTGTTCAGACTCTCGGCCTGCGCGATCAGCCGCGGCTTATCCACCCGGGCAGCCAGCCGCCCGCCCGCCGCCAGGATGACCAGCCCGTGTGCAGGGCGTGCTCGCCTTGCCCTGCCGCTTGCAGCGCGGCACGGTCGGCGGTGTATTCGCAGGCGCGGCTGTAGGCACTGCCCAGCAAGGGGACGAATAGCCCAGGCAGGAGCAGCCAGCGCGCGCGCAGGTGCCCGGCCCGAAGATGCGCCAGCTCGTGGGCGATGATGAAATCGAGCGCCGCTTCGTTGTCGCCGCAGGCTTCGATCAGCTCGCTGTAGAGCACGATGCAGGAACGACCGAGAAACTGGGTGGCCAGTGCGTTTAGCGATCCGTCGGCTTGCATCAGATAGGCTTCGGGTATGTCCTTGAGCCCCAGCCGCCGGGCCATCCGCGCCACCCGCTCGTGCAGTTCGGGAAACTGCCCTGCGCCGAGGCGGACGCCGCTACCCCGCACATGGGCAATGAAGACCGTATGGGCGAGAAAGAAGAATATCCCCAGCAACAGCGCATAGAGCAGGCCGACCACGCTTACCGCCAGCAGCGCCCACAGCAGCACAGCCACAAGCACGACGAGAAGGTACAAGACGCGTTCGCCGCGCAAACGTTGAAGATGAAAGGCCGGAAACGGCGTGCTGGCAGGGATCGATGCGGACATGGGTTGGCTCCTGTAGGAATAATGCAAAGACGTGCGCGGGCATTCAGCCGCGTTTGATTTCATTGCCCACCGCCTCCACGATGCCGGGAATGAAGCCGGTTTCGCCCCGGTCGATGCGCTTGGCGACCGAGTCGATGGGATGGGACCAGGTGCGCGCGCCGCTCTTGTCGCGATGCGCGACGCCGAGGCTGCGGCCGTATGCGTCTTCGACGGCATACCAGGCCATGCCGTAATGCTTGACAAGATGTTCGCCCAGCGCGGCGGCAAATGCCTGTAATGCCGCCTCGGGCGAGGCCTTGTCGGGTTGCCGGTCTTCGCTCCAGGCGGTGAAGGCGATGTCCAGGAGCTTTGCGAACAAGGCTTCGCGACGACCGATGAGGAGATCGAAGTCTTTGGGTTTTTGCGCGGTGTAGCGCTCGAAGATGGGCTTGATGGCCGCTAGGCCATCCGCGATCCAGCGTTGTTCGGTATCGGTAAGCGGAAGTCCGTTGAAAGAAGGCAGCATGGGTTTGTGTCCTGCTTTTTTAGCGCCGTAGGTGTGGCCAAGCGGACCGCCGGAGGGGGTGTTGAAGTCGCCCCAGGAGATGAGCAGGCGTTCCTTGCCCAGGACGCTGCGTACTGACTGAACGCGGTTCTCGGGGACTTGCCAGACCCAGAGCCGGTTTGCGATAAGGGACTTGAGACTGCCCCGCTTGGGGTCGGATTCGATCCAGTCTTTCAGCGATTGCCCCTTGACCCGCATCGCCAGGTGGCGCGGGTTGAGGAAGTTCAGGGGGTAGATGTCGCGGAGGTAGTGGCTGATTTCGTCGTTGAGATAGTCACCGCATCCTCTTATGGCAGCACCCCATTTATTGATTGCGTCTTCCTGGGCTGGCGTAAGACCCGTTAAAGGATTCCCAAATATCAAACCTCTCTCATACGTGGATGGGCTTTTTTCCATTGGCATTTTGAAGACATAGCCATAATCGAAGCATCCAAGCTTTTGTATATCGATAGCAAGGCTGGCGAATATTTCATCAGATAAGTCAGCTGCTGCCATATCGACGCTTAGAGCGAAGTCCGGCTCCATATCCAAGCTGGCATACCAGATATCATCGGTTCGGCCTTCCTTACTGCCTTCTACAAAGCGGCCAGTTTGTACGGATGTGCATGCGGCATCTGGCAAGGGTCGCCCACGCTTGTTCCAAGCCGCCAGTTTGTAACTCTTGTAATGCCGGTTGCCCTCCCCCCCGTAGTTCAACGTCACCCACTCGGCTTCCGGCAGCCCCAACTTTGTTGACCACTTCAATATCCAATCCAGCCCCGCCAGCAGGTCCAGGGCTTCGTTGCGCAGACCGTACAATGCCAGCGTCCGTGCCGGACGCTGGCTTGTTTTGCCGAGCAGCTTGTTGAAGAAGGCGAACATGACGAAGAGTGTGACGAATCCGTTACTTGCCCAGTCTCACACCTCCGCTGAAACTACCTGAATAGGGTGCGCCGATGGCGGGCTCGGAAGCTGTGAAGGCTTTCAGTCCCTGGTACCCAGCCAGGGCGCCATTGACATAACCGCCATAGAAGGCATCAAAGACTTCACCTACTCCGACACGGGCGTTGCCGTACTCGATGACATTGCCACCAAAGGAGCCGCCCTGTCGTTCAACTGCACGGCCAATGTCAGCAGTTTTCACGTCCAGATAACGCCGAGCATTACCCGATTGCTGCGACACGGAAGCCACTTCGAGTGTATTGATCCGCCCACTAGCCGCCTTGTGAATCATATCCGGCTGGTAGTTCTTCGCCGTGCCGGTGATGCCCAGCTTGCTGACCGAGGTATCGAGATAAGCCGTGCCGCCCTGAGTTTTGACGAGATTCTGCGCCTCGAACACCGAGCGCACGCCGTGGTCAATATTCGTGCCCCTGCCGGTAACCTGGGCCACACTTTGAACCGACCCGGTGAAGCGGGTGCCCGCGGCCACGGCATTTTCGAGATTGTTCAGATGCCGCAACGAGGCAAGCGCACCCGCACCGGAAGTCACCGCGCCTACCGCGAGATCGGTGGCAATGCCCCCCGCATCCCAGAAGCTGCCGCCCGTCGCCATGCGAATCGCGCCGCCGATAGCGACGTTGGCGACCGCGCCGCCGACAAAATTCAGGAACTCCCCCATCGGATCGACGAAGTTCGTTGGCGAGTTGGCGACATACGCATACCCGCTGACCGCATCCACCATCCCCATCGGATCGCGTGAGGCGAACCGCCCGATGCCGGGATGGTAGTAACGCGCCCGGTAGAACATCAGCCCGGTCGCATCCGGCTCGCGGCCGGTGTAGCCGTACTGCGGAATCGTCCCGGTACTTGCCGTCTTGACGCCCCACGCGTCAAACCGCTGATTCGCGGTCAGCGTGCCGGTGGTGTTTGCAGTGCCGACCACACTCCCCAGTCCATCCTGCAAGTAAGCCGCCTGCGTCGCCCCCGGACTGTTCGTCGTCCCGGTCAAGCGCAGCAGCGGTTCGTCGATGCCCGCGCCGTGGACGTAGGCCGCTGCCGGGTTGCCGCTTACTGCACCGTTCCACTCGGCGTGAATCTCATCGCCGTCGTACAGGTAGCTGGTGGTCGTCGTGCCGCTGACCTTTTGTATGCGGCGGCCGCTGTCGTCGTAGGCGTAGCTTTCGGCGACTGCATTGGCACCGGTTCTTGTCGCCGTCAGCAGGTGGTCGAGCGCGTTCCAGGCCAACTGGAGCGTCGTGGCGCCGGTGCCCGAGGCCGTGCAGTCGCCGGTCGATCTGGTCACCGTGCCGCCGCTGGATACTTCGCACAGCTTTGTCATATGCCCGTCGGCGTCATGCACCGCCGCCCCGGTCAGCGTGCCGGTGTCCGATCCGCTTCTGATTTCGGAGAGCTGATGCGCCAGATCGTAGAGGTAGGCCGTGGTTGTGGCGCCCGTCGTCTTGCTTCTGCGGTTGCTCCAGATGTCGTAGCTGGTGGTCTCGGCCGTGCAGCGGCTGAATGACTTCAGGTTAAAGATCGAGGGGCGGGCGCTCATCAGTTCGAGCCTGAAACCTTCAGTTCAGCTTGATTCTGAGTTAATTCATACCAGTGACCGCTAATTTGACGCCACTGCTGAACTCCGCTTGCGGTTACGGGACCGGGTTTCCCACTAGGTGCGTAAGCCAAGATCAATTCATGGCTATCGGAATGAGGGCTAAGTAGCACCCAATCTGCGTACTTTGAAATTTGAACATCGATTAGATCGTCAGGTACTTCAGGTCGATCTCCTCTAAGCAAGGCATCCGCATGTTGTTCAGCGACAGTTTTGTTGAAGAACAGCCAGCGTCCGGCCTCTCCAATGAAGCCCCAATAACCCAAGCACATGGAAACTAGCGCGATACCCGCTCCTATGGCAACGAACTTATGTTTCATCTTTCGCAAACCTCTCGAATCCGTCGATTATTGCTTTGGCGCCTGCGGGAGGACATGCAGGAATACACCGCCGTTGGAGTAGTTAAGTTTGAACATATCATTCAATAAGTTGTATTCAGCTTGTGCACAAACCAAGCAACCCAAGGAGTTGCCGCTTGACGTGCCCTGTCGGCCTGGGTGTATCTGTACACCCTCATGAATCGAGCCATCCGGAAATCTTACCTGATTCCAGTTATCCGTATTGGTGATTGTGGGGCGGCCTGCATTCTGATTCCTGTCGCCAATGAATGCGTCGCGTACTTGTCCTAGTAGTCCAGGTTCAGGAACTTGGGGGCGTGGCGTCACACGATAATCCCCTTCAGGCAATTGATTGATGTTTAGCGAGGTACCGGCGTTAAACGTGCCTTGCAGTGGTTTGCTACCTTGATCGTCGGCCGCACGATAGTTGAAGCCACTACCCTGACGTGGCCAAACCACCACATCTGCACGAGCCACCTGCACGGGTCCGTTGGAGA
>DCVO01000027.1 GCA_002327405.1 Thiobacillus sp. UBA2186
GGAGCGAAGCGACGCGGCAGTCCAGTTACCCCCTTGTCAAAGGGGATGGCGCGCAGCGCCGGGGGATTTTTCTGGGTCGCCGCGGCCTGCGGCCTTGCGATGACGGAGGTGGCGGGCATCATTCGTTGGGCCTTGCCGCTGCGCCGGATTCGAGGTCGCCTTGGAGGGATTCGATTTCCTTGCGGATGGCTTCGAATTCGGCTTGCTTGCGCTTGAGGAAGGCGAGGGTGATGCGGGTTTTTTCTTTCAGGCCGGCGGGGGTGAGGATGTAGGCGTACTGGCGCTTGTTGGGGTTTTTGCCGAAGTTGCCCAGTTTGACCAGGCCCTTTTCCATCAGGGCGCGCAGCAGGTAGTTGGCCTTGCCGAGGCTGACGCCCATGCTGGCGGCCAGCTGGCGCTGGGAGAGGCCGGGGTAGTCCTGCAGCAGCTTGAGCATCTGCAGGCGCCAGGCTTCGGGCGGGGCTTTGGGCTGATCGTTCATTTTTATGGGGGAAATTGTACGATCAGGGTTAACGGAGGGAAAGGCTTTTTCTTGAACGGCTGATCGCGGCGGGGGCGCCGCTCCTACGGGTTCGTTCGGATTTGCCGCGGCGAAAGCGCCTATCAATCAGGCTTCAGACAGAAGCTTGGCCAGTTCATGAAGAGGAATCGCCTCTATCTCTGCCGTGATCGGGTAGCGTTCCTGCCCGGGGTACACCACGAATTTTTTTGCAGGTTTCAGGTCTTCGCAGGCTGCATGAAAGCCGCGTTCGACTTTGGGCGTGAGGCTGCGCTTGATTTCCACCGCCCACAGACTGTTATCCGGCCAGGCCAGCAACAGATCGACTTCGGCGCCGCCGCCAGTGCGGTAAAAGTATCCCTGCGCCTTGTCGCCGGCGGCAATCAGCAGGTTTTCGACGGCGAAGCTTTCCCAGCTTTTGCCCAGCACGGGGTGCGCCAGCAGGGTTTCCCTGTCGGGGATGGCGAGCAGGGCATGCACCAGGCCGCTGTCGCGCACGTACACCTTGGGCGATTTGACCAGGCGCTTGCCCAGGTTGGCGTGCCAGGGCGGCAGGCGGCGCACGATGAACAGGTCGGTCAGCAGGTCGAGATAGCCGGCGGCGGTCTTGGCGTCCACGCCCAGGTTGCGGGCGAACTGGGCGGTATTGAGCAGGCCGCCCTGATGGTGGGCCAGCATGGTCCAGAAACGGCGCAGGGTCTCGGCCGCGATGCGCCGGCCGAACTGGGGAATGTCGCGTTCGAGGTAGGTGCGGATGAAATTCTGCCGCCAGCGCAGGCTGCGTGCGTCATCCTCGGCGAGCAGGCTGTCGGGAAAACCGCCGCGCACCCAGAGGCGGTCGATGGGAATGTTCTGCGTTTCCAGCACGCTGAAAGGCGCAAGCTCCAGGTAGCTGATGCGGCCTGCCAGCGTTTCGCCGGACTGCCTGAGCAGGTCGAGCGAGGCCGAGCCCAGCAGCAGATATTGCGCCGAGGCGCGTCCGGCGCGGCGTGCGCGGTCTATCAGCCCTCGCAGAACAGGGAACAGCCCGGGTGCCCGATGAACTTCATCGAGAATGACCAGTTTGTCCTGGTGGTCTGCAAGATAGAGTTCAGGTTGCGCAAGCCTGGCACGGTCCTGCTCGGATTCGAGGTCGAGGTAATGGGCATCGAAGCGCCTGCCGACTTCAAGGGCCAGCGTGGTCTTGCCGACCTGGCGCGGTCCAAGCAGCGCCACCGCCGAGGTATGGGCAATGGCACCTTCCAGCTTGTTGGCAAGGTCGCGCTCTATCATCCTTGCAATTATGGATATTGATTACCTGTTTTGCAAGGATGTTTTCCTGCTCGGCCGGTTCAGTTCGCGGCGCGGGGTGATGTGGGACGGAATCAGGCCTTCGCGCTCTTCATGGGCAAGGGGCGTGGCGGCGTCATCCTGCTCGAAGATCGGGTCGCTCATGCGTCTTCTTTCCACAGCCCGGAGCCGGCCTTTTCGATGAGCCGGCGCGCGAGGCGTTCGCGTTGTTCGCTTTCCTCGGCCGGCTCGACTCCCCGGGCTTCAAGCGCCATGCTATGGCTGATGGCTTCGAGGCGCTTTTGCGCAAGGCGGCGGGCTTGTTCTTCGACCAGCGCATTCAGCGGCTGGCGGGGAACCAGGGCATGGACCAGGCGGCAATCCAGCGCTTAAGTTGCAAGATGCAAGGTAGAGGATTCAAGGGGGGTTGCTGGGCCTTGATGGAACTGGACCGCCACGTTAAATCGGTTCGGGCCCAGCCTTTGCTCCCTCGTCAAGTCGATTTGGGCATTACGTTCGCTCCCTCTCCCTCTCCCTCGGGGAGAGGGTTGGGGTAAGGGTAGCGGGGAGAGGGCATGCGCGCTCGCGATGACGATTCCACTCCCGCCGTCACGGCGAGGCGGCGCCTAGCAGCCTGTCGGACTTGAGGCTGATCTACTGCGCCGGTGGGAAGATCGGTCCATTTTTGGCTTGCGCCGAAACTGGCAAGCTCGTTTTCCCCGATTTCTCGTTGCATAGGCCCGCTATGCGCCTCGAAATCGTGAAAAACTGTCCTCGCTCTCCCACCCGGCTCGCTACGATCGCTCAAGTCCGACAGGCTGCTAGTCGCGCTTGTAGACGTCTTCCAGGCGCACGATGTCGTCTTCGCCGAGATAGCTGCCGGACTGGATTTCGACGATGTGCAGGGATTCGGCGGTGGCGTTTTCCAGGCGGTGCACCATGCCGGCGGGGATGTAGGTGGACTGGTTTTCGTGCAGGGTGATGACGTCTTCGCCGCGGGTGACGCGGGCGGTGCCGCTGACCACGACCCAGTGTTCGCTGCGGTGCTGGTGGCTTTGCAGGGAAATCTTGGCGCCGGGCTTGAGCATGATGCGCTTGACCTGGAAGCGCTCGCCGATGTCGCGCTGTTCATACCAGCCCCAGGGGCGGAATACGCGGGTGTGGCACAGGTGTTCGCCGCGCGCGCCGTCCTGCAGGCGCTCGACGATTTTCTTGACCTGCTGGGCGTGGCTTTTGGGCGCGACCATGACGGCGTCGGCGGTCTCGACGATGATCATGTCCTCCACGCCGATCGCCGCCACCATGCGGCTTTCGGCGCGCACGTAGGAATTGCCGACCGCCTCCAAGAGCACGTCGCCGCGCACGATGTTGCCGTTGTCGTCGCGGCCTTCGGCGGTCTGCCACAGCGAGGACCAGGAGCCGACGTCGCTCCAGCCGATGTCGACGGGGATGACGACGGCGGCGGCGGTCTTTTCCATGACGGCATAGTCGACCGATTCGGACGGGCAGGTTTCGAGGGCGCCGGCGTCGAGGCGGCAGAAGTCGAGGTCGATCTTGCGGCTGATCCAGGCGGCGCGCGCGGCGGCGAGGATGTCGGGACGCAGCCTGCCCAGTTCCTCCAGATAGCGCGCGGCCTTGAACACGAACATGCCGCTGTTCCAGAAATAATCGCCGCTTTGCAGGTAGGTTTCGGCGGTGGCGCGGTCGGGCTTTTCGACGAAGGCGCCGACCTTGTATGCGCCGTCCAGCCCGGCCAGCGCATCGCCGCGGCGGATGTAGCCGTAGCCGGTTTCGGGCGCGTCGGGCCGGATGCCGAAGGTGACGAGGTAGCCCTGCTCGGCCGCCTCGGCGGCGCGCAGCACGGCGGCGTGGAAGGCCGGCACGTCGGTGATGAGATGGTCGGCCGGCAGCACCAGCATGGCGCCGTCGGTTTCGTGCTCGGCCAGCGCCAGCGCGGCGATGGCGACGGCGGGCGCGGTGTTGCGCCCCACGGGTTCGAGCAGCAGGGCCGGACGCTCGACGCCGATTTCCTGCAGCTGTTCGGCCACCAGGAAGCGGTGTTCGTTGTTGCATACCACCATGGGCGTCTCGACGCCGGGCATGCCTTCGAGCCTGAGCACGGTGTCCTGCAGCATGGAATGTTCTGAAACCAGCGGCAAAAGCTGCTTGGGCAGCGCGGCGCGCGACAAGGGCCACAGCCGCGTGCCGGAACCGCCGGAAAGAATGACGGGATGGATCATGCCGGGATTGTCGCCTATTTGCGCGCGGGCGTCATCGCAAGGGCAGCACGGATGTTGTAGGAGGCCCGCCCCGGGCCGATGGGGTGGGGGTTCATCGCGGCGAGGGCGCCGCTCCTACAGTTCCGATCGCATGTGTTCGGCAATCGCCAGGGCCTTGGCGAGGTCTTCGTCGAGCACGTTGAAGTGGCCCATCTTGCGGCCGGGGCGCGCGGCTTCCTTGCCGTAGAGGTGCAGCTTGATGTTGGGATGGGCGAGCAGGACGCTCCAGTGCGGGCCGCCGTTTTGCCAGCGGTCGCCGAGGATGTTGACCATGACCACGGGCGACAGCAGGCGGGTATCGCCCAGCGGCAGGCCGGCGAGCGCGCGCANNAGTGGCCGGAGTTGTGCGGGCGCGGGGCGATTTCGTTGACGAGGACGCGGCCGTCGGAGACGAAGAATTCCACGGCCATGACGCCGACGTAGTCGAGCCTGGAGGCGATCTCGACGGCGGAGAGGACGGCATCGCGCGCGACCTTGTCGGTGACGCGCGCGGGCACGATGGAGACGTCGAGGATGCCGTTTTCGTGGCGATTCTCGCCCACGGTCCAGGTGCGGCATTCGCCGGCGTCGCCGCGCCCCAGCACCACGGATACTTCGCAGTCGAGCTTGACGAAGCCTTCCAGCACGCAGGCGATGCCCTTGAGTTCGGCGAAGGCGGCCTCGAGTTCGGCCATGGATGCAACGCGGTACTGGCCCTTGCCGTCGTAGCCGAAACGGCTGACTTTGAGGATGGCGGGGAAGCCGGTCACCCTTGCCGCGGCATCGAGGCCGGCTTCGCCGTCGACCAGCGCGAAGGGCGCGGTGGGGAAGCCGTTTTCGCGCAGCCAGATTTTTTCGCGGCTGCGGTCCTGCACGATGGCGACGGCGTCGGCGCCGGGCGACACGCGGCAGGTCTTGGCCAGTTCGATCAGGCTCGCGGCCGGCACGTTCTCGAATTCGGTGGTGACGGCGGCGCAGGCCTCGCCCATTTTCTTCAGCGCGCCGTGGTCGTCGTAGTCGGCCTGCAGGTGCACGTCGGCCATCCGGCCGGCGGGGCTTTGCGGGTCGGGATCGAGCACCATGACCTTGTAGCCCATGGTNNTGCGGCCGAGCTGGCCGCCGCCGAGGATGCCGAGGGTGGCGCCGGGCAGGATGGGAAGCTTGCTCATCAAATTTTTACATGTGACCAAATTGTTTTTCACAAGGAGGACAAGAGGACAGGAGTAAACCCTTCCAACGCTTTTTTTCTTGTCCTCATGTCCTCTTTGCCGATTTTTCAGCTTTCGGGCAGTTGCATGGCCAGCACGGTTTCTGTCAGCTCGTGGCGGAATTTCGTGAGCTTGTCGGCAATTTCGGGCTGGTCGCGCGCGATCATGCTGACCGCGAACAGGCCGGCATTGGCCGCGCCCGCCTCGCCGATGGCGAAGGTGGCGACGGGGATGCCCTTGGGCATCTGCACGATGGAGTAGAGCGAATCCTGGCCCTTGAGATACTTGGACGGCACCGGCACGCCCAGCACCGGCACGATGGTCTTGGCCGCGAGCATGCCCGGCAGGTGGGCGGCGCCGCCGGCGCCGGCGATGATGGCCTTGAGTCCGCGCGACTCGGCCGTGGCGGCGTATTCGTAAAGCAGGTCGGGGGTGCGGTGGGCGGAAACCACGCGCGCTTCATAGGGAATGCCGAAGGCCTGCAGTTGAGCGACGGCGTGCTGCATCACTTCCCAGTCGCTGTTTGACCCCATGACGACACCGACAAGTGGCTGGGACATGGCTGATCCTGTTGGTTTTAAAGCGTGTATTCTACCGAAATCGTGACTTGTGATTGGAAACCATGGCCACTCTGAGCGAAACCGAAGCCGTGAAAATCCGGGTCCGCATCGCCGGGCTGGAGACCGAGCACCGCGACCTCGATGCGGTCATCAACCATCTCGAAGTCACCGGCTTCGGTGACAAGTTCGCGCTGCAGCGCCTGAAGAAACGCAAGCTGCACCTGAAGGACGAAATCGATCAACTGGGCATGATGCTGGTGCCGGACATACCGGCCTGAAAAAAGATTCAAGTTGCAAGGGGGTTGCTGGGCCTGGTTTGACCGGATCGCCGCGTTAAATCGGTTTGGGCCCAGCGTTTGCTCCCTCTCCCCTCGCGGGAGAGGGTTGGGGTGAGGGCATGCGGCCCCGCGATGATATCGGCTCAGCCCTGCCTGCCAGGAAACGGCAGCACGGCGGCGGGTTCTTCGATGCGGTCCTTGTCGGCCATGGCCTGCATGGCGGGGGGAAATTCGCTCATCAGCCGCGCCATGATGCCCAGCGACTCCGGGGTGTAGTAGGCGGCCTCGAATTCGACTCTTTCATCGAGGGCATTGCGCTCGCGGCGGCGGAAGGACTGCCAGGCGATCTGCACCAGGGAAGGCCGTTCGCGGTCGACGAAGACGATTTCCTCGTGGTCGATGACGGCGAGGTACTGCATGCTGCGGATGGGCACGAACACGCAGGGTTTATCGGAATGCGCGAGCAGCAGGCGCGCGAGGTTGTACACCTCCGCCGGCAAATGCCGCGTCTCGCGTAGAATCGGGGCTTCCCGGTAAAGCGTCAGTTCCATCGTGCCTGTTCCTTCGTCCAAACTTACTCCAGCCCAGTTCCGGGAAGCAAGCACCCTGCTGGTCGAGGTGCTGCGATTCGCGGCGCCGGCCGATGCCTTGTTATCGGCGCATTTCCGCCGAAACTCAAAACTCGGCAGCCACGACCGCGCGCAAATCGCCGATTGCGTGTATGGCGTGCTGCGCCGGCTGCTGGCCTTGCGCTGGCTGGCGCCGGACGCCACGCCGCGGCTGTTGCTGCTGTTGTGGCTGGCGCGTTTCCAGGGCATCAGCCTGCGCGAGCTGGAACCGCTCGCGCGCGAGAAGGATCGCGTCAAACTGGCCGAGGCGAAGGCGAAACCGCTCGACGCCGCGCCGCTTTCGGTGCAGGCCGAGCTGCCGGACTGGGTGGTCGATTCGCTGCGCGCGGTCCATGACGACGCCACCATCCTCGCCCTGGGCCGCGCGCTCATGCAGCCGGCGCCGCTGGATCTGCGCGTGAACGTGCAAAAAGGCAACCGGGACAGCGTTCTGGCCAGGCTGGCCGAGGCCGGCATCGAGGCCAGGCCCACGCCCTACTCGCCCTGGGGCATCCGCATCGTCCATCCCTTCGACCTTTCGCGCCATCCCTTGTTCAAGGAGGGAGCGATCGAGGTGCAGGACGAGGGCAGCCAGTTGCTGGCGCTTTTGACCGGCGCGCGGCGCGGCGAGATGGTTGCGGACCTGTGCGCGGGCGCGGGCGGCAAGACTCTGGCGCTGGGCGCGGCCATGGCTTCGAGCGGGCGGCTGTATGCCTTCGACATCAACGAGAAGCGGCTGTCCAAGCTGTCGCCGCGACTGAAGCGCTCGGGCCTGTCCAACGTGACCGCGCAGGTCATCGCCAACGAAAACGACACGCGCCTGAAGCGCCTGGCCGGCAAGCTCGACCGCGTGCTGATCGACGCGCCCTGCTCGGGCCTGGGCACGCTGCGCCGCAACCCGGACCTGAAATTCCGCCAGTCGCCCGAGACGGTGGCCTCGCTGACGAAGACGCAGGCGAGCCTGATCCGCGCGGGCGCGAAACTGGTGAAGGCCGGCGGCCGCCTGGTCTACGCCACCTGCAGCCTGCTGCCGGCGGAGAACCAGGCCGTCGTGGAAGCTTTTCTCGGCGAGCACCCCGAATTCAAGCGCCTGCCCGCGAACGACGTGCTGGCCGCGGGCCGCGTCGATCTCGACACCGGCGTATACCTGCAGATGAATCCCGCCGTGCACGGCACGGACGGATTTTTTGCGGCCATACTGGAAAAGCAGTCCCCCACCTGAACGAACGAGGGCAGACATCGCATGTCCGTTGAAGCCATCGACCCGGACCGTGCACAGACCCTGACAGGCCTGTTCCGCGAACGCGTGACGGCGACGCCGGACAGGCCCGCTTATCGTCAGTTCGACAGCGCAGCCAATGCATGGAAAGGCTACACCTGGGCCGAGGTCGCGCATGAAGTCGCGCGCTGGCAGGCGGCGCTGACGAAGGAAGGCCTCGCCCCCGGCGACCGCGTCGCGGTGATGCTGAAGAATTGCGTGGAATGGGTGATCTTCGACCAGGCCGCGCTCGGCCTGGGGCTGGTGACGGTGCCGCTCTACCTCGACGACCGTCCCGACAATGCCGCCTGGATCGTCGACAACGCGGGCGCGCGCCTCTTGCTGGTGGAAGGCCGTTTCCAGCATCGCAAGGTGGCGGAAATCGTCGCCGCGTCGAAGTCGCTCGAACGCGTGGTGAGCCTGCTGCCGCCGGAAAAACTCGCGGACTGGAGTCCGCAATTCGTGCTGGCCGCGGACTGGCTGAAGGCCGCCGCCGGCGCCGAGGTTCCCGCGCGCCGCATCGGCGGCGACATGCTCGCCTCCATCGTCTACACCTCGGGCACGACCGGGCGGCCCAAGGGCGTGATGCTGACGCACGAGAACATGCTGTGGAATGCCTGGTACGCCAGCCGGTGCGCGGATTTCGGCGCCGACGAGGTGTTTCTCTCGTTCCTGCCGCTGTCGCACACGCTGGAGCGCACCGGCGGCTATTACATGCCCATGCTGCTGGGCGGCGAGGTGGCGTACGCGCGCTCCATCAACCACCTCGCGCAGGATCTGCTGACCGTGCGGCCGACGGTGCTGATTTCGGTGCCGCGCATCTACGAGCGCGTGCATGCGCGCATCGCGGACGCGCTGGCGAAAAAGGGACGGCTCGCGCAAATCCTGTTCGGGCTTGCCGTGGACACGGGCTGGCGCCGTTTCGAACACGGCCAGAAGCGCGCGCCCTGGCGCCCCCGGCTGCTGCTCTGGCCCATCCTGAAAAAACTGGTGGCGGACGGCGTGACGCAAAAGCTCGGCGGCCGCCTGCGGATCGCGGTTTCCGGCGGCGCGGCGCTCTCGCCCGACATCGCCCGCGTGTTCATCGGCCTGGGCGTGCCGCTGCTGCAGGGCTACGGGCTCACCGAAGCCGGCCCGGTGGTCGCGGTCAACCGGCCGGAATCGAACATTCCCGACAGCATCGGCAAGCCGCTGCCCGGGGTGGAAATCCGGATCGGCGAGCACGACGAACTGCTCACCCGCAGCCGCTGCGTGA
>DCVO01000174.1 GCA_002327405.1 Thiobacillus sp. UBA2186
GTGGCCAAGAACATCGTCGCCGCCGGCCTGGCCGAGCGCTGCGAGATCCAGGTGTCCTACGCCATCGGCGTGGCCCAGCCGACCTCCATCTCGATCAACACCTTCGGTACCAACAAGGTCAGCGAAGACACCATCATCAAGCTGGTGCGTGAAGTCTTCGACCTGCGTCCGTACGCGATCACCAAGATGCTCGACCTGCTGCACCCGATGTACCGTCCGACCGCGGCCTACGGCCACTTCGGCCGTACTCCGGAGCAGATGACCGTCGGCGACGACACCTTCACCACCTTCACCTGGGAGAAGACCGACAAGGCCGAGGCGCTGCGCGCCGCTGCCGGTCTGTAATTCCCCGCTGCACTAGCGAAAGCCCCGCCAGCGCCAGCTGTGCGGGGCTTTTTGCATTCAGCGGGCAGCCGACTGACGATTGCGCCACCGCGCCCGGCGCAGGATCATTGGCAGACGCCGCTGGCGCCTGCCTGCCACTTCACCAGGACACCCCGGACATGAATCCCGACTGTCGCTATCTGGAAGACCTCCTCCACCACGACATCCCACTGACCCGCACCATGCAGCTGCGCGTCGCCAGCTGGGAAGACCACGAGCTGCGCCTGGCCATGCCGCTGGCGCCCAACGTCAATCACACCGGCAGCATGTTCGGCGGCAGCCTGTACAGCATCAGCGTGCTGGCCGGCTGGGGCTGGCTGACCCTGCGCCTGCGCGAGGCCGGCATCGACGACGGGCATATCGTGATCAAGGGCGGGCAGATCGACTATCCGCTGCCGGTGGTCGAGGAGGCCGTGGCCATCTGCGCCGCGCCGAGCGAGGAAGACTGGAAGAAGTTCGAGACCCTGTACCGCCGCCGCGGCCGCGCGCGCCTGTACCTGGACATCCGCATCCCGGCGCCGAGCGGTGCCGATGCCGTGCACCTGCATGGCGAGTACGTGCTGCACCGGTAGGAGCGGATTTATACGCGACCGCCCCGCTCGCGGGCGTGGGGCGTGGGGCGTGGGGCGTGGGGCTCGCAACGCTGCCGCGCCTGCGCCGCGGGTCGCGAATGAATTCGCTCCTACAGGCTCAATCCAGCGCCAGGGCCAGCTGCAGCAGTTCCTCGCGCCACTCCGCCGCCTGCGGCAGGGCGAGGAAGTGCGGGTTGAGGAGGCTCTCGCGCGCCGGGTAGTCCAGCGGCTGGCCGTGCAGGTCGAGCACCTCGCCGCCGGCACCTTCCAGCACGCCCTGCGCCGCCGCGGTGTCCCACTGCGAGGTGGGCGCCAGACGCGGATAGCAATCGGCACTGCCCTCGGCGAGCAGGCAGAACTTCAGCGAACTGCCGACACTGGCCAGCGCCAGGTCGCCGAAGCGTGCGCTCAGCCCGTTGAGCAGGCGTTCCTGCGCCGGGCTGGAATGGCGACGGCTGGCGACCACGGTGAACGCCTCCGGCGGCGCGATGCGCACGCTGATCGGCGCGGCTACGCCGTTCGCCAGCCGCCAGGCGCCCAGGCCGGCGCCGCCGTAGAAGCACAGGCCGCGCGCCGGCACGCCGACCACGCCGAACACCACCCTGCCCTGCTCGATCAGCGCCACGTTGACGGTGAATTCCTCGCTGCCGGCGATGAACTCCTTGGTGCCGTCCAGCGGATCGACCAGCCACCAGCGCGACCAGTGCTGGCGCACGGCCAGGCCGATCTCGCAGTCCTCCTCGGACAGCAGGTGGATCTCCGGCGCCAGCTGCGCCAGGCCATCGGCCAGCAGGCGATGGGCGGCCAGGTCGGCTGCGGTCACCGGCGAGGCGTCGGCCTTCAGCTCGATGGCCACGTCGTCGCGCCAGTACGGCAGGATCGCGGCGCCGGCCTGCAGCACCAGTTCGACCACGCCCGCCAGCAGTGGATGACTCATGGCAGGGCTCACGGTTGGGTTCACGGTATATAGTCGCCGCGCTGAGTCAGCAGGTCGCGCACCAGGTACATGGCTGCCAGGGCGCGCCCCTCGCTGAAGTTTTCGGACAGGGCCAGACGCGAGATGTCGCGCAGACTGAAGCGCTCGACGCGGATGGTTTCCGGCTCGTCGCCGGGCAGGCGCTCGGGGTACAGGTCGCGAGCCAGCACCACCTGAATGCACTGGCTCATGTAGCCCGGCGACAGCGACAGGCCGGTGAGGTGCTCGAGCTGGCGGGCGCCGAAACCGGCCTCCTCCTTCAGCTCGCGGTTGGCCGCCGCCAGCACGTCCTCGCCGGGCTCGATCAGACCCTTGGGCAGCGACAGCTCGTAGGCATCGACGCCGGCGCAGTACTCCTCGATCAGCAGCACCGTCTCGGCATCCTCCATGGCCACCACCATCACCGCGCCATAGCCCAGCCCGCGATTGAGCAGGCGCTCGTAGGTGCGCTCGACGCCGTTGCTGAAGCGCAACTGCAGTTCCTCGACGGTAAACAGGCGACTTTTGGCCACGATGGCGCGGGCGAGAACATCGGGTTTCTGACGCATATGCTGGACTCCTTGGCGAGCCGACACGTTACCATAACGCATCCCTTTTTCGACTCCCGGCAGAGTGCCGCGCCGCCCTGCGGCCATCGCCCCTGTCGGCCCAGCCCGAGCCGCCCGCCCATGCCCCAGCTGCCCTGGAACCAGATCGACACCGTCCTGCTCGACATGGACGGCACCCTGCTGGACCTCTACTACGACAACCACTTCTGGCGCGAGCACGTGCCGATGCGGTTTGCAGAGAAGCAGAAAATCACGCTCGACCAGGCCAAGCAGGAACTCGCCAGCCGCTACCACCACCGCGCCGGCACCCTGGAATGGTATTGCGTGGATTTCTGGAGCTGCGAACTCGGGCTCGACATCGCCGAGCTGAAGGAAGAAGTCGCGCATCTCATTGCCATCCATCCCGACGTGACGGAATTTCTCGGGGCTGCGCGCCGAGCCGGCAAGCGCGTGGCGCTGGTTACCAACGCGCATCGCAAGAGCCTGGCGCTGAAAATGCGCAAGACCGGACTGGAGGCCTATTTCGATGCGCTGCATTCCTCGCACGACCTCGGCCTGCCCAAGGAGAACCCGGCGTTCTGGATCAGGCTGCAGGAACGCGAGCCCTTCGACCCCGAGACCACGCTGCTGGTGGATGACAGCCTGCCGGTGCTGCGCAGCGCCCAGGCCTACGGCATCGCGCATTTGCTGGCGGTGCGTTTTCCCGATACCAAATTGCCCGAGAAAGACCCGGAGGAGTTCGAGGCGATCCACTCCTTTCGCGATGTGATGGAAGGACTTGCCAGGTGAACGCTCAGGCCAGTATCGCCACCAGCACCTTGCGGCCTTCCGCCGCCAGCAGGTTGTAGGTGCGGCAGGCGGCGCCGGTGTCCATGACTTCCAGGCCGATGCCGGCCTCGATCAGGGGGCGGGTGAGCGAGGGGTGGGGAAAACGCAGCCTCGCGCCGGTGCCGAGCAGGACGATTTCCGCGCCTTGCGCGCGCAGCCATTCGAAATGGCCGGTTTCCAGCGATTCGAATACCAGGCTGCGAAAAATTTCCCGCTCCAGCAGGGCAGGGCCGACCACCAGGCCGAAGTCCAGGCGCCGGTCGTTGACCAGCACGTGGTCCTCGCCGTAGCCGGTGAACAGATAGGCGCCGTCGGCGCTGTTCAGATGCAGTTTCAATGCGTGTTTCCGTTTGCCGCCTTAGTCCGGGTCAAGTAAAATCATACCCCTTTGAGCCCTGATTTTCAGGGCAATTTCGGGAAAAATTCCATGAATGATGCAGGGGCGCCGATGCTGAGGCCCGTGAAGAAATCCGGCAAGCTGGAAAGCGTCTGCTACGACATCCGCGGGCCGGTGATGGCGCGCGCGCGCCAGATGGAGGAAGAAGGCCAGCGCATCATCAAGCTCAACATCGGCAACCCTGCCCCCTTCGGCTTCGAGGCGCCGGAGGAGATCGTCCAGGACGTGATCCGCAACATGCAGAACGCCTCGGGCTACAGCGAATCCAAGGGCCTGTTCTCCGCGCGCAAGGCGATCATGCATTACACCCAGCAAAAGGGCATCAAGGGCGTGGATGTCGACGACATCATCGTCGGCAACGGCGTGTCCGAACTGATCGTGATGGCGATGCAGGCGCTACTGAACAATGGCGACGAGGTGCTGGTGCCGGCGCCGGACTATCCGCTGTGGACGGCGGCGGTGAGCCTGGGCGGCGGTACCCCGCGCCATTACATGTGCGACGAGGGCGCGGGCTGGCTGCCTGACCTTGCCGACATCAGGGCCAAGATCACGCCCAACACGCGCGCCATCGTGGTGATCAACCCCAACAATCCGACGGGCGCGCTGTATCCGGACGAGCTGCTGAAGGAAATCGTCGAACTCGCGCGCCGGCACCAGCTCATCATCTACGCCGACGAGATCTACGACAAGGTGCTGTATGACGGCGCCACACACACCTCGATCGCCGCGCTGGCCGACGATGTGCTGATCGTCACTTTCAACGGCCTGTCCAAGAATTATCGCGCCTGCGGCTACCGCGCCGGCTGGCTGGTGATCTCCGGCGACAAGCGGCATGCGAAAGACTACATAGAGGGACTCAACATCCTCGCCTCCATGCGCCTGTGTTCCAACGTGCCGGGGCAGTATGGCATCCAGACCGCGCTGGGCGGCTACCAGAGCATCAACGACCTGGTGGCGCCGGGCGGGCGCCTGGCGCGCCAGCGCGACCTGGCCTGGGAACTGCTCACCCGGATTCCCGGGGTGTCCTGCGTGAAGCCGCAGGCGGCGATGTATCTCTTTCCCAGGCTCGATCCCAAGCTCTATCCCATCCGCAACGACCAGCAATTCATCCTCGACATGCTGGAAGAGGAAAGAGTTCTGGTGGTGCAGGGCACCGGCTTCAACTGNNGTGTTCCTGCCGCACGAGGAAGACCTGCGCGAAGCGGTGGGCCGTATCGGCCGCTTCCTCGACCGCAAACGTTAAATCGGTTTGGGCCCAGCGTTTGCCCCCTCGTCAAATCGGTTTGGACCCAGCGTTTGCCCCCTCTCCCTCTGGGGGAGGGTTGGGGTGAGGGCATCTGGGAGAGGGTTGGGGTGAGGGCCTCGGACTGTAAGAAATTTGAACAAGGTGAATCACTGATATGAAACCAATCAAAGTAGGCCTGCTGGGCCTGGGCACTGTCGGCGGCGGCACCCTCACCGTGCTGCGCCGCAACCAGCAGGAAATCACCCGCCGCGCAGGACGCCAGATCAATGTCGTGATGGCCGCGGTGCGCGACCTCAAGAAGGCGCAAAAGCTCAGCGGCGACGGCCTGACCCTGACCACCAACCCCTATGACGTGGTCGACAATCCGGAAATCGACATCGTCGTGGAACTCATCGGTGGCCTGTCGCCGGCGAAAGAGCTGGTGATGAAGGCGATCGAGAACGGCAAGCATGTCGTCACCGCCAACAAGCACCTGATCGCCAAGCACGGCAACGAGATTTTCGCCGCCGCCCAGGCCAAGGGAGTGATGGTGGCGTTCGAGGCAGCCGTGGCGGGCGGCATTCCCATCATCAAGGCGATCCGCGAAGGCCTCACCGCCAACCGCATCCAGTGGGTGGCCGGCATCATCAACGGCACCACCAATTTCATTTTGAGCGAAATGCGCGACAAGGGGCTGGACTTTGCCGTGGCGCTCAAGCAGGCGCAAGCTCTGGGTTACGCCGAGGCTGACCCGACCTTTGACATCGAAGGCGTTGATGCGGCGCACAAAGCCACCAT
>DCVO01000019.1 GCA_002327405.1 Thiobacillus sp. UBA2186
GCCTGTTCATGATGTTCGCCGCGCCCCCGGACCAGCAACTGGAGTGGTCGGATGCCGGCGTGGAAGGCGCGCACCGCTTTCTCAAGCGGTTGTGGAAGGCGGTGTTCGAGCACGTCGAGGCCGGCGCCCTCACCCCTGCCCCTCTCCCCAAGGGAGAGGGATTATCTAACGCGTTGAAAGATTTCCGCCGCCAACTGCATCAGACCATCGCCAAGGTCACCGACGACTACGGCCGCCGCAAGCAGTTCAACANNGCGGTGATGGAGCTGATGAACGCGCTCGCCAAACTGCCGGAAGAGACCGGCACCGCCGCCCTGCGCCAGGAAGCGCTGGAAGCCGTGGTACTTTTGCTCTCGCCCATCGTGCCGCACGCCTGCGAGGCCTTGTGGGCCGAGCTCAAACCCGGCACCAGACTGCTCGACCAGCCTTGGCCCAGGGCCGACGAATCGGCGCTTTCCATGGATGAAATCGAACTGGTGGTGCAGATCAACGGCAAACTGCGCGGCAGCATCCGCGTGGCCGCCGGCGCCGACAAGGCGGCGATCGAAGCAGCCGCCCTGGCCTCGGAAGCGGCACAAAAACAACTGGCCGGCGCGACCCCGAAAAAAATCATCGTGGTGCCCGGCCGTTTGGTTAACATAGTGGCATGAATTCAGTGAGGCGTGAGGCGTGAGGCGTGAGGCGATAAAACTCATTCTGGGCGGTTTGGCATTGCTGACCGCAAGCGGCTGCGGATTCCAGCTGCGCGGCTCGCACGCCATTCCTTATCGCAGTATCTACGTCGATGCGCCCAGGGACAGCTCCGCCGCCCGTCAGTTGGCCAACGCCTTGCGCAGTCGCGGCATCGCGCTTCCCGAAAACGCCAGGGATGCCGATGCGGTACTGAAGCTTTTCGAAGAAAAGCAGACGCGCAGCATTCTGTCCCTGTCCGGCGGCGGCCGGGTAAGCGAATACCGGCTCAACTACACCTTGAGCTACAGCCTGACCGACAAGGAAGGGCGCGAGGTCTATCCGGCAGCCACCATCCAGTCCAGCCGCGATTTTACCTACGACGACAACCAGTACCTCGCCAAGAGCGCCGAGGAAAAATTCCTCTACCGCGACCTGCAGGATGACGCGGTGCAGCAAATCCTGCGCCGGCTCGCCAGGCCAAACTAAATGGAGTTACGGCCGGAAGACCTCGGCGCCCACCTTGCAAGGGGGCTGGCCCCGCTGTATGTCATCTGGGGCGACGAGCCGCTCGCCATGCTCGAAGCCGAGGACGCCGTCCGCGCCGCCGCACTGAAGACCGGCCACGAGCGCACGGTGTTCACCGTGCAGGGCAAGTTCGACTGGAGCGTGATCTTCGGCCACGCCGACAACTTCTCTCTGTTCTCCCGGAAGAAGCTGGTCGAGATCCGCATTCCCAGCGGCAAGCCCGGCGTCGACGGCAGCGCGGCGCTCGCCCGCTATGCGAACAGCCTGCCCGCCGACACTTTGAGCATCGTCTCGCTGCCCGGTCTGGAATGGAAGCAGACCAAAAGCAAGTGGTTCGAGGCACTCTCCGCTCGGGGCACGGTCATCCAGAGCCGTGACGTACCGCTGGAGCAGATGCCGGCCTGGATCGGGCGCCGCCTGGCCGCCAACAACCAGCAGGCCAGCCGCGAAGCCCTCGAATTCCTGGCCAACCGCCTGGAAGGCAACCTGCTCGCCGCCAAGCAGGAAATCGACAAGCTGTCCCTGTTGCTGCCCCCCGGCAAGCTGAGTCTGGAGGACGTGGAACAGGCCGTGACCGACGTCTCACGCTTCGAGGTGGCCGATATCCAGGACGCCATGCTGGCCGGCGATGCCGGCCGCTGCGCCCGCATCCTCGACAGCCTCAGGCAGGAAGGCGAAGCCGTGCCCAGGGTCATGTGGCAGGTCGGCGCCACGCTGAGGCTCCTGTACAAGTTAAAATCGGCTTTGAGACAAGGCCAGCCGCCGGCTGCCGCGTTCAAGGCCAACCGCATCCGGGACAAGCGCCAGTCCCTGGTGCAGGCGGCGCTGAAACGTGTCAGCGACGAAAAACTGGAAGCCGCGCTGCAAACCGCGTCGAAAATCGACCGCCAGGCCAAGGGCCTCGATGGCGGCGACCCGTGGGACGAAATGCTGCGGCTGTGCCTGAATCTGAGGTGAAAACCAAAGTTGAACGCAAAGGCAAAAGCGTTTCACAGGGAGGTTAAGAGAGGTAAATGAGTAAGCCGAAATAAGATTCCCGCTTTTCTCCCTTGCCTCCCCTTTCTCCCTGTTTATTGCCTTTACTGCATTCGTGCCTAATGTTTTTAAGGTCTGATATGGACGACATCAAAACCTACATGCAAACCGTCGGCCGCACCGCCCGCGAAGCCTCGCGTGCCGCGGCCGCCGCGGAAACGCGTGCCAAAAATGCGGCACTCCTGGCCATGGCTGCCGCCATCCGCCGCGATGCCGCCAGACTGCTCGCCGCCAATGCCGAAGACCTCGCTGCCGCCAAGGCCAGCGGACTCGACGCCGCGCTGCTCGACCGCCTGGCGCTCAATGAAAAAACCGTGGCCGGCATGGCCGAAGGTCTGGAGCAGATCGCCGCATTGCCTGATCCTGTCGGCGGCATCAACGGCATGAACTACCGCCCTTCCGGCATCCAGGTCGGCAAGATGCG
>DCVO01000176.1 GCA_002327405.1 Thiobacillus sp. UBA2186
CGCCGCGACGCACGGTGTAGCGGGTCGTGCCTCCCGCGGACTTGGCAGAAGCGGAAGCGAGTACGGCATTGGCGTTCCCGGGCGTGGCGGGTTTGACCACCAGTCGCTGGCCGATCCTGAGCCTGGAGGATTTCAGCTTGTTGTAGCGTTTGAGGCTGGCAACGCTGACGCGGTACTTTCCGGCAAGCTGTCCGAGCGTCTCGCCCCTGCGTACGAGGTGGTATTTCGCCGGGGAGCCGGCGGCCTCCTTCGCGTCCGCTTCGGCCTCCTGCCAGGTTGCGGCCGGCAGTTCGCTTTCCTCGCTGCTGTCGACCGGCGCCAGGATGACCTGGTCCTTGATGAGCCGTCCGTTGCGCAGATGCAGCTGGTTGTGTTCTGCAATGCGTTCCGGCGTGGTGCCGAACTGTTCGGCAATTTCGGCGGCCGTCATGCCTTTTCTGGCCGTAACCGGCTCCCAACTGTCCCATTCGCCGCTGTCCAGGTTGGACTGGAAGACCTCGGCGTGATCGACAGGCACCAGCACGGAAACCTCGCTGCCTGCCTTGATCAGCTTGCGCGGGAATGCGGGATTGAGCGACACGAATTCTTCCACGCTAAGGCCGGCCAGCCGCGCTGCGGAGTGCACGTCCATGGCGCCGATGTCGAGCGACACTTGCGTGAAGTAGGGCTCGTTGGGGATGTCGGCCAGTTCCACCCCGAAGTTTTCCGGATTCCGTATGAGTTGCCTGACCGCCATCAGCTTGGGCACGTAATGGCGGGTTTCCGGCGGCAGCTGCAGGCTCTGGTAATCGGTGGGCTTTCTCCGCGCTGCGTTCTTCTGGACGGCGCGCGACACGCAGCCTTCGCCGCAGTTGTAGGCGGCCAGGGCCAGTTCCCAGGAGCCGAAATCATTGTGCAGTTTCTGCAGATAGTCGAGCGCCGCCCGGGTCGCTGCGGTCACGTCGCGGCGGCCGTCATACCAGGTGTTCTGCTTGAGGCCGTAGTTCTTGCCGGTAGAGGGGATGAACTGCCAGATGCCGGCCGCGTGCGAGCGCGAATAAGCCTGCGGGTTGAAGGCGCTTTCCACCATGGGCAGCAGCGCGATTTCCATCGGCATGCCGCGCTTTTGCACTTCCTCCACGATGTGGAACAGGTAGCGGCGCGAACGGTCCAGCATGCGGGCGACGTAATCGGGCCGCCTGGCGTACCAGTCCACATGGACCTGGGTCAGAGGCGAATCGAGTTCTGCGAGTTCGAGGCCGGCGCGCACGCGGTCCCACAGGCTGTCGGTCTGTTCGTCGAGGGAAACCGCCGCCGAGGGTCGGCTGTCGCTGTAGGCCAGTTGCATCTCTTGCGTGCTGCCGTGCGCCATTGGCGACAGCAGACCGAAGGAAACGGCAACAGATGCAATCAAACGCAGGCGCAAAATTCTCTCCCTACCAATGGCCATTGTGCAAAGGCCCAATGCTATGTCCGATCAACTTCCGAGGTCAACCTGACGAATTCAAAAAGCATCCTTGGCCCGGCGCAGCACCGCAAACACTTCAACGGCATCGTGCGGCGAGCGCTTGAGCCTGGCTTCGGCGGCGCGGATCAGGCCGGGTTCGCCGCAGCGCAGAAAGGGGTTGGTCGCTTTCTCCAGCGCCAGCGTCGACGGCAGGGTAGGCCGCCCGTTTCTGCGCAACTCCTGGTCGCGCTTTTCCCGTTCCAGCAGGGCCGGATTCCCGCCGTCCACGCTCTTGGCGAAGCGGATATTGCTTAAGGTGTATTCATGCGCGCAGAAAACCTGCGTATCGTCGGGCAGTTGCGCAAGCTTGTCGAGGCTCGCCGCCATCATGGCGGGGGTGCCTTCGAACAGGCGCCCGCAACCGCAGGCAAACAGGGTGTCGCCGCAGAACAGCCTGCCGCTGCCGTAATAGGCGACATGGCCGAGCGTATGTCCGGGCGTATCGATGACACTGAATTGCAGGCCGATTCCGTCCATGGCCACGGTATCGCCGCCGGAAACGCGGTCGGTTATGCAGGGGACGGACTCACGGGAGGGGCCGTAGATGCGCGGCCGGTAGCGGGAGGCGAGTTCGCAAATGCCGCCGACATGATCGCCATGGTGATGAGTGACTAGAATGGCAGTCAGGGTCAGCCCGCGCGTTTCGAGGAATTCGAGGCACGGCGCCGCGTCGCCCGGGTCGACCAGCACGGCATCGCACGCATCATGCAGCGCCCAGATATAATTGTCGTTGAAAGCAGGGATGGGGGTGACAGTCAGCATGGAATTGAGGCAGGCATGAAAGCTTCAATAATCAGTCCGGAATGGTTCGCAAGCCCGCTTGGCGCCTATCTGCTCGAGCGTGAACAGAACTATTATGACCGCGTTGTGGCCGATATATTCGGTTTTTACGCGGTCCAGATCGGGCTGACCCAGTTCGACTTCCTGCGCAACAGCCGCATCCCCGGCAGGATACATTGCGGCCAGGGCGCTCCGGCGCAGGTCCTGGCCGAGCCGATGTTCCTGCCGTTCGAGAGCCAGTCCGTGGACCTGCTGGTCCTGCCGCATGTGTTGGAATACACCGACCACCCGCACCAGGTATTGCGCGAGGCGGAAAGGGTGCTGCGGCCGGAGGGGCGGCTGGTGCTTTCCAGCTTCAATCCGCGCAGCCTGTGGGGCCTGACCCGCATGCTCAAGGGCCATGAAAAGGGCTTCCCCTGGAACGGCCATTTCCTCA
>DCVO01000153.1:0-188 GCA_002327405.1 Thiobacillus sp. UBA2186
GTGCTGCTGCTCGGCACCGAGCACGGCGTAGAGACCTACAAATAGTTCAAAAAAACACCTTTAACCACGGGGAACACGGAAGGCAGGGGGAAAAGCAAATCAAAAATCAAAAAAGCAAAATTCAAAACCCTGGGCAACCAGGATGAGTTGATTTTTTAATATCCCCCCGTGTTCCCCGTGCCCCCCGT
>DCVO01000153.1:241-18071 GCA_002327405.1 Thiobacillus sp. UBA2186
TGCAGCGCTCGCTGCAAAACGGCCGGTACTTGTTGCGCGCGTCCCAGGGCACTTCCTTGCCGCAGGTCGGACAGCTGACCAGCGGCGCTTTTTCGGTCAAGTCGTTCATAGCGTGCAGAATGTCAACTCGAACGGCATGGAATCCGCACACACCTTGGACTCGCCGGGCTGGCNNGCACGAAACGGATGTTGAGCATGTACTTGTTGGCTGAAATTTCCGGGACGCAACAGAAATCCTCGTCCACGCCGATCCGGATCATTTGCGCCGGACGGGCGCCGGCTTCCAGCATCTGCTGATACACGCCATTGATCGCCTGCTGCATGCCCGGCCTGCAGCTCTCCCGCATCAGCCGCAGCACGATATCGAGGCCGGACCGGACCGGCAGCATGGGCGACAGCCATTGCCAGAGATTGCCGCGTCGCATTTCCGCCGATTCGTGCAGCCAACGGTGATATGCCGGGAGATCGAATTCGCAAAGCCCCCCGGGAATGATCGCGCGCTGCCTTACCGCCGTGAGCCATTCGTCTTCCTTCAGATGCTGGCCGATTCGACCCGCCAGGCGATGGATGCCGGCATGGGCGGCATCGATCTCCTGCAAGACGCCATCGAGCCTCGTCTGTTCCACGTCGGGATTGCCGCGCAGCACCGAAAGCGCGGAGCGCTGCCGTTCCAGTTCCTGAAGCAGGTCGGTTTTAAGGTCGCCTCTGGCGGCGACATCCGCAATTTCGAACAACGTCACCAGTGCGGCGTGATGGTTGTAGGGATGCTCGCCCTCAACATGCCAGACCAGGCGATCGAACAGGTCCTCCAGCCGCAGCAAGGTGCGGACACGTTCGTTGAGGGGATATTCGTAGCGGATCACACGCGACCTGAGAACAAGTTTGTCCTGATTTTCCCCGATTGCCGAGCAAAATCAAAGCGTTTGTCCGGAAAGCGCCCGGTATTTTTGGTCCAACTGCTTTACCCGGCTGTTTAACTCATCCAGACCGCAATCCGTGTCGAGGACGTCATCCGCACGAGCGAGCCGGTCCGTGCGGCTGGCCTGTTTCGCCATCATTGCGCGAATTTCCGACTCTTCCCAGCCGCCTCTTGCCAGGGCGCGCCGCAATTGAGTGTTCTCGTCGCAGTCCACCACCAGGATGCGATCGAGCAAATCATAGTAGGCGCCGGTTTCGATCAGCAAGGGAACGACGATCAGCGCATAGGGTGCATGGACCGCTGCCAGCCTGCGTCCGGCCTCGGCCCTGATAAGCGGATGCAGGATATCTTCCAGCCGCCGCTTGGCGGCATCGTCAGCCAGTATGCGAGTCCGCAATGCAACACGATTCAGACTGGCATCGGCATTGAAAACCGCGTCGCCGAAACCGCTCCGAATCGCCGGCAAAGCCGCCCCCCCCGCTGCGGTCAGCTCGCGCGATATCTCGTCGGCATCGATGACGGGCACGCCCAACCGTGCAAACGAACGGCTTACGGTGGTCTTGCCGGCCCCCAAACCTCCGGTGACACCGATTGCCAGCATCAGAAACCGCCCAGATAGGCTTGCATGAGCGGAGTCCCGTAAAACAGGGCCACGACGCCGCCGCCGGCCAGATAGGGGCCGAAGGGTATGGGGATGCGCCGGTCATGCTTGACGAAGATCACCATGGCAATGCCCACGACTGCGCCCACCACGGAGGACAGCAGGATGGTCACCGGCAGCATCTCCCACCCGAGCCAGGCGCCGATTGCGGCCAGCAGCTTGAAGTCGCCATAGCCCATGCCCTCTTTGCCGGTAAGGAGCTTGAACAGCCAATAGACGCTCCACAAGGAAAGATATCCCGCCATGGCGCCGATCACGGCCGACTGCAGGCCGGTAAACACCCCGAACAGGTTGAACAGCAGCCCGCCCCACAACAGCGGCAGCGTGATGTCGTCGGGCAGCAGGGTGGTGTCGAGATCGATGAAAGCCAGCGCGATGAGCGCCCAGACGAACAGGATTGCGCCGACGGACATCGGGCCGGGACCGAATTTCCATGCCACCGCCGCGGAAAGCAGGGCCGTCAGCATCTCTACCAAAGGATAACGCGCGCTGATGCGCTCGCCGCAGGCGGAACAGCGCCCGCGCAGCCAGAGCCATGACAGAACCGGGATGTTTTCCAGCGCGGCAATCCGGTGGCCGCAGGACGGGCAGGAAGAGCGCGGCGTCGAAAGGCTGTAGGAAGGCAAGGTCTCGGCGGCCTCGCCCCTCAGTTCGGCGCACTGCGCCCGCCACTCCGCCTCCATCATGCGCGGCAGCCGGTGGACCACCACATTGAGGAAGCTGCCGACCGCCAGGCCCAATAAAAAAACCAGCCCTGTAAACAGGGCTGGTTCTGCGGCAAGGTACATCATTCGCCGATCACTGCGCCCATCTTGAAGATAGGCAGGTACATGGCGATCACCAGGCCGCCGATCAGGGAGCCCAGCACCACCATGATCATGGGCTCGATCAGGCTGGAAATGGCTTCCACGGCGTCGTCGACTTCGCGTTCGTAGAAATCCGCCACCTTGCCGAGCATGGAGTCGAGCGCACCCGACTCCTCGCCGATGGCGGTCATCTGCAGGACCATGTTGGGGAAACGGTTGGTGCCCTGCATGGCCACGGTAAGCGAACTGCCGGTCGCCACTTCGGCGCGGATTTTCTCGGTGGCCTCAACATACAACTGATTGCCGGCGGCGCCGCCGACCGAATCCAGCGCCTCCACCAGCGGCACGCCGGCCGCGAACATGGTGGACAAGGTGCGGGTCCAGCGCGCAATGGTCGCCTTTTCGATCACCGGGCCGAATATGGGCAGCCGCAGCATGAGTTTGTCCATGATGCGCTGCATTTTCCTCGATCGTTTCCAAAGCTGCAGGAAACCGTAAATGGCCCCGCCAATCGCCCCGAATATGAGGTACCAGTTCCCCACGAAGAAATCGGACATGTTCATGACCAGCAGAGTCGGTCCCGGAAGATCGGCACCAAAGCCCGAGAACAGTTCCTTGAAGGCCGGGATCACGAAAATCATGATCGCCGCCGTAACGACGAACGCCACTATGATCACTGCGGCCGGATAGAACAGGGCAGACTTGATCTTGCCCTTGATGGCGAGAATCTTTTCCTTGTAGGTGGCCAGCCTGTCCAGCACGTCTTCCAGGATGCCGGCCGCCTCGCCCGCCTCCACCAGATTGACGAAGAGCTTGTCGAAGTATTTGGGATGCTTGGAAAAGGCCACGTTCATGCTGTTGCCCTTTTCGATGTCCGCCTTCACTTCCGCCAGAAGGCGCTGTACGGCTGCGTTGGAGGCGCCGCGGCCGACGATGTCGAACGACTGCAGCAAGGGGACGCCCGCCTTCATCATCACCGCCAGCTGGCGGGTGAAGAGCGTGATGTCCTTTTCCCTGATCTTGCCCGTCTTGGCAAACAGCGCGCTCTGCTTGCGAACCTTGGTCACGGTGATGCCCTGACGGCGCAACTGGGCGGACACCAGGGCCTCGCCGGGAGCCAGCATCTGCCCGCTCAGCTTCTTGCCTTTCTTGTCCTTGCCCTCCCAGATATAAGTGGCATCCTTGGTCGCTGCGACTGCCATGTCCGTCTCCTGATTTGTTTACATCAAATATTCGTTACCGCTTCCACTTCCTCGAGCGAAGTGATGCCGGATTTGACCTTGAGCAGGCCGGCCGTACGCAGATCCTGTACGCCCTCGCGCCGCGCCTGTTCGGCGATATCCATGGAAGTGCCGTTTTTCAGGATGATGCGCTGCATTTCTTCCGTGATCGGCATGACCTGATAAATGCCGGTGCGGCCCTTGTAGCCGGTTCCCTGGCAAATCTCGCATCCCACGGCATGATAGGGCTGCCAGCTGCCATCCAGATCCTGCTCCTTGAAGCCGGCGCGCAATAGCGCCTCTTTCGGGATATCCACGGGCTTCTTGCAGGAACACAGCTTTCTGGCCAGGCGCTGGGCGGTAATGCAAATCACCGAGGAGGCGACGTTGAACGGCGCCACCCCCATGTTCAGCAAGCGGGTCAATGTGCCCGGCGCATCGTTGGTATGCAGGGTCGACAGCACCATGTGGCCGGTCTGCGCGGCCTTGATGGCGATATCGGCGGTTTCCAGGTCGCGAATCTCGCNNTCCTGGCGCAGGAAGGATTTCAGCGCCACGGCAAAGGTCAGTCCGGCCTTGTCGTTGACGTTGACCTGGTTGACGCCTGGCAACTGGATTTCAGCCGGATCTTCTGCCGTGGAAATATTGACGCCGGGCTGGTTGAGAATGTTGAGGCAGGTGTATAGCGACACCGTCTTGCCCGAACCGGTCGGGCCGGTCACCAACACCATGCCGTAAGGCCGCTGTACCGCATTCAGCAGGGTTTCCTTCTGCCAGGGCTCGTAGCCCAGGGCTTCGATCCCCAACTGCGCGCTGGCCGGATCGAGAATACGCATGACGATCTTTTCGCCATACAAGGTAGGCAGCGTGCTGACCCGGAAATCGATGGCGCGGTTCTTGGTCAGCACCATCTTCACCCGGCCGTCCTGAGGGATGCGTTTCTCGGAAATGTCGAGGCGGGAAATCACCTTGATGCGGGAAGCGATCTTTTCCTTGATGGCCAGCGGGGGCTGGGCGACTTCGTACAACACGCCGTCCCTGCGGTAGCGGATGCGGTAGAACTTTTCGTAAGGCTCCAGATGGATATCCGAAGCGCCGGTATTGATCGCATCCAGCATGATCTTCTGCAGATAGCGAACGACCGGAGCATCGTCGATCTCGATCCCGCCGGTCGCCTCGGTCGATTCCGCCGCTTCCTCGTCCGCAAACTCCAGATTGAGGTCCTCGGCCTGCAGCACCGCCATGGCGTTGTCCGCCGCGTCGGCCACCTTGTCGACCAGTTTGCCCAGCTTGTCGTCCTCGACCACAACCGGCTCGATCGTAAGCCCGGTCTGGAACTTGATTTCGTCGAGCGCCTGGAGGTTAGTCGGGTCGGAAGTGCCGACAAACAGCTTGTTGCCGCGCTTGAACAGCGCCACCATGCGCCGTTTCTGTGCAAGCTTGGGGTCCAGCACGCCCTGGGGGAGCGATTCCGGATCGACTGCACCCAAATCGAACAGGGGATAGCCGAATGCAGCGGCGGCGAATTCGGCAATCTGGATCGCCCTGAAGCGGCGTCCCTTCAACAACTCGGTGACGAAGCTGTCGCCGCTGCCGGCCGCCTTGCTCCAGATGCTTTCGGCATCCGGCTCGCTCAGCAGCCCCTGCGCCACCAAAGTTCTGGCCAGGCCCGTCAGGGGTGAATGGGTGGGATTGGTAACAGCAGCCATGGGGTTTTTAATGATTGGACAGCCTGTTATCGGCTTTAGGCCGTAAAAATTAAGCCTGCAAGCCGGCAGTTCCGGCCTCGCTGCCCGGAACTGCCCCTATACGCGCGACTTTGACCGCCCGGTCCTGCGTCTGCACGATTTCGATGGGAACCTCGCCAATTTTAACGCTGACGCCGGCTTCCGGAATGTCTTCCAGGTACTCGAGCAACAGCCCATTGAGAGTCTTGGGGCCTTCCAGCGGAAAATCCAGCCCCAGCTTGCGGTTGATGTGCCTGACCAGTGCCGAGCCCTCGACCAGCCAGCTGCCGTCTTCCATCTGTCTCAGCCAGCCCGTCTGGGCCGGCGCCTGGGTGGTGAATTCGCCAACCATCTCCTCAAGCAAATCCTCCATGGTGACCAGCCCCTGCAGCTCACCATACTCGTCCACGACCAGGGCCAGCCGCTTCTGATTTTCCTGGAACTGGCGCAACTGCTTGAACAGCGGCGTACCGGCCGGGACGAAATAAGCTTCGTGCAGGACTTCGCGCAAGGCCTCGGACGTGAATTCCCCGCTTGCAAGCGCATGCAGCACGCGGCGCACATGCAGGATGCCGGCAATGCGGTCCAGCGAGCCCTCGTAGACCAACAGGCGAGTATGGTGGCTGGTGGCAATCTGCTGGCTGACTCTTTCCGGCTCGTCAGCCAGATCAATCGCCTCGATATGGCTGCGCGGCGTCATCACGTCATCCACGGTAATGCTTTCCAGCCCCAGAATGTTCAGGAGGACGCGCCTGTGCTCCCTGGGCAGCAGCTTGGCCGACTCCAGCACCACGGTCCGCAACTCCTCAAGGCCAAGCATGTTTCCGCCCTCCTGCTGCCCTGGCTTGATGCGCATCAGCTTGAGCAGCCCCTGCACGAACAGGTTGACGAACCACACAACCGGGTAGGCCAGCTTGAGCAGCGGAGTCAGCACAAGGCTTGCCGGATAGGCGATGTGCTCGGAATAAGAAGCGCCGATGACCTTGGGGGTCACTTCGCTGAACACCAGGATGAAAAAGGTCAGCAGCGAGGTGGCGAGGAAAAGCGTCATTTCGCCCTGCCCGAACAGCCGGATCGCGATGATGGTCGACAGCGTGGCTGCGCCCGTATTGACGAGGTTGTTGCCCAGCAGGATCACGCCCAGCAGCTTGTCTGTCTGGTTCAGCAGGGCCAGGGCGCGCCTGGCGCCTTTATGCCCCTGCTCCGCCTTGTGCTTGAGGCGGTAGCGATTGATGGCCATCATGGCCGTTTCGCTGGCCGAAAAAAAGGCGGATATCAGCAGCAGAACAGCCAGAATGGTAAACAGCGTACTGGTCGGAATCGTATCCAAAAGGAATAAACCCTGTTTTCAGCGGCTAACGGCAGGTCAGCGGTGCAACAGCACTTCCAGCACGAATTTGCTGCCCACGTACGCCAGCAGCAGCATCACGAAGCCGGTAATGGTCCAGCGCACGGCGAGCCGGCCGCGCCAGCCCCAGATGGTGCGCCCGGCCAGCAAGGCGCCAAAGACGGCCCAGGACAGAAGCGCAAAGAAAGTCTTGTGGGTGAGGCTCATGGCCTTGCCGAAGATTTCCTCGGAAAACAGGATGCCGCTGCCCAAAGCCAGGGTCAGCAGGATGAATCCCGCCCAGATCAGCTTGAACAACACCGACTCCAGGGTCAGCAAAGGCGGCATGCCGGGCATGCTCGCCGCCGCCGCGCCATGATGCAGTTTTTTTTCAAAAGCCGACATCAGCACGGCCTGCAAGGCGGCAATGAACAGCAGGCAATAGGCCAGCAACGACAATACCAGGTGCACACGGAAACCCAAGGTATGCGAGAACGGCACGGCTCGCGCATCCGGCAGCACCAGCGGCAGCAAGACGCCGACGGCGGCAACGCCCGCCACCCAGCCCTGAATGCCCGGCAACGGCACCTTGAGCGCGGTCAGCGCATAGATCGACACGGATAGCCAGGCGATCAGCGAAACTGCATTGGAGAATCCGAGATGCACTGCATCCGGCTGAAACACGCTTGCCCCGAGAAGCCCTGCATGAATCACGATACCGAGCAGCAGGAGAACGGAAGCCCACAGGGGGCCGCGCGGCGGCGCGCCCCGCCGCAAAAGCTGCCAGGCGGTAACGGCATACAAACCCGCAACGAAAAAGGATGAGAGCGCGAAAACCGGCATTGGTAGAATAGTCTCCTTAGATTCGGATTATCCATGCCTCTTGATGAGGCAACAAGGAACACCATGTTTGAAAACCTGAGTGGCCGCCTCGGCGGCATCGTCAAATCCCTGCGCGGCCAGGCCCGCATCACCGAAGCCAACATCCAGGACACGCTGCGCCAGGTGCGCATGGCGCTCCTGGAGGCCGACGTCGCCCTGCCCGTGGTCAAGCAGTTCACCGACGACGTCAAGGCCAAGGCCATGGGCGCCGAAGTGCTGCAAAGCCTGACCCCCGGCCAGGCACTGATCGGCATCGTCCATGACGAACTCGCCAAACTCATGGGCGGGGCGGCAGCCGACCTCAATCTGGCCGCCCAGCCGCCCGCCGTCATCCTCATGGCCGGTCTGCAGGGCTCGGGCAAGACCACCAGCAGCGGCAAGCTCGCTCGTCTGCTGAAATCGCGCAAGAAGAAGGTCCTGCTCGCTTCCTGCGACGTCTATCGCCCCGCCGCCATCGACCAGTTGAGACAACTGGGCAAGCAGTTGGAAGTCGATTTCTTCGAAGCCGACGACAACGACCCTGTCGCCATCGCCAGGGCCGCCCAGGAACATGCGCGCAAGCAGTTCTACGACGTGCTGATCGTCGACACCGCCGGCCGGCTTGCCATCGACGAGGCCATGATGGCGGAAATCCAGGCCCTGCATGCCGCGCTAAAGCCGGTGGAAACCCTGTTCGTGGTCGACGCCATGCAAGGCCAGGACGCCGTCAACACCGCGAAAGCCTTCAACGAAGCGCTGCCGCTGACCGGCGTCATCCTCACCAAGCTCGACGGCGACGCCCGTGGCGGCGCGGCGCTGTCGGTGCGACACATCACCGGCAAGCCGATCAAGTTCGTGGGCGTGGGCGAAAAACCCGACGGCCTCGAAGCCTTCTACCCGGAACGCATGGCTTCCCGCATCCTCGGCATGGGCGACGTGATGTCCCTGATCGAGCAGGCCCAGACCTCGGTGGACATGGCCGAAGCCAAAAAGCTGGCGGAAAAGGTCAAGAAGGGCAAAAACTTCGACCTCGAAGACTTCAAGTCGCAAATCGTGCAGATGCGCAAGATGGGCGGCCTCACCGCCCTCATGGACAAGCTGCCTGGCATGGGCCAGATGCCGCAGATGACCGGCTTTGAAGACAAGGCCATCAACCGCGTGGAAGGCATCATCAACTCCATGACCCCCGAGGAGCGCCGCCACCCTGAACTCCTCAAGGCTTCGCGCAAGCGCCGCATCGCCGCCGGTGCCGGGGTCCAGGTGCAGGAGGTCAACCGCATGCTCAACCAGTTCGAGCAGGCCCGGAAAATGATGAAAATGATGGGCAAGGGCGGCATGGGCAAGATGATGCGCGGCATGAAAGGCATGCTGCCGGGCATGAAATAGGCGTCCTGGACGCAGCTTGGCCGGGCTCGGCCAAAAACACTAACCCCTTGGCAAACAACCCCTTTTCGGCATAGAATTCGCGGTTTTCCGATTTCCAAACTGGATTGAGACCATGGTTGTCATTCGTCTTTCCCGTGGCGGCTCCAAGAACCGCCCTTACTACAACGTGGTGGTGGCCGATTCCCGCAGCCGCCGCGACGGCCGTTTCATCGAGCGCCTGGGCTTTCACAACCCCGTCGCGCCTGCCGGCGTCGAAGCCACCCGCATCGACTTCGCCCGCGTGGACCACTGGGTGAAAAACGGCGCCAAGCTGTCCGACACCGTGGCGCGCCTGGTCAAGCAGGGCAAGGCCGCTGCCTAAGCAAGTAGTAATGGGGCGTATCAACGCCCCCTTCGGCGTAAAAGGCTGGGTCAAGATCAAGCCTTACACCGAAACCCTGGACGCCCTGCTGGACTATCCTGTATGGCAGATCGGCAAAGGCGGCCAGTGGCGCAATGCGGACGTGGAAGACGCCACGATGCATGGAGACTTCATTGTCGCCAAGCTTTCCGGCTGCAATGACCGCGACGCGGCTTTCGCCTTGCGCGGCCAGGAAATCGCGGTCAACCGCGAGGAATTGCCCGACACCGAGGAAGGCGAGTACTACTGGGAAGACCTCATCGGTCTTGCCGTCGTCAACCGCCAAGGGGCGGAACTCGGCAAGGTGGCTTCCCTGATGGAAACCGGTGCGCACGACGTGCTGGTGGTGAAGGGCGGGATGGAAATCGGGAAGGAAATACTGATCCCCTTCGTTGAGGTCTATGTGCTGAACGTGGATTTGGCGCAGGGCACCATCGAAGTGGATTGGGGCCTGGATTACTGAAGCTGTTAAAAGCTGCTGCGCAGCCGGTCTGCGGCGTTGCGCGGTGCTCGGAATCCTCATGTATGTTGAATACATTCCGGTTCCTGCGCGCCGCGCGCCTTGCATCCCGGCTTGCTCGCGACGTTTTTAATCAGCTTCAGGGAGAAACGGCAAAGTGAGATTCGACGTCGTCACCCTGTTTCCCGGCCTGTTCGATGCACTGCTGGATTTCGGCATTACCGGCCGGGCGCTCGATCGCGGGCTGTTCCGTTTCAAAGCCTGGAACCCGCGGGACTTCGCCACGGACAGTTATCGCAGCGTGGACGACCGGCCCTACGGCGGCGGGCCCGGCATGGTGATGCTGGCGGAGCCCTTGGATGCCGTGATGGACGCCATCGAGGCGGAATTGCGGCAGGAAAGTGTCGAACCGCACGTGATTTATTTCACGCCGAGAGGCCGCCCGCTCGATCACGCGAAAGTCGCCGAGCTGGCCAGGCGCCCGCAGCTCACCCTGATCGCGGGGCGCTACGAAGGCGTGGACGAACGGTTTTTGCGCCGCCGCGTGCACGAGGAAATCTCGCTCGGAGACTTCGTCCTCTCCGGCGGGGAAATCCCGGCACTCGCGGTGATGGATGCAGTGATCCGGCAACTGCCGGGCAGTTTGAACAATGTCGAGTCGGCCATGCAGGAGTCATTTGCCGACGGCCTGCTGGAAGCGCCCTGCTACACCCGGCCGGAAGTCTGGCAGGGGGAAGCGGTGCCGGAGGTGCTGATGTCCGGCAACCACAAGGCCATCGAGCGCTGGCGTTTGCAGCAGCGCTTGAAACTGACCGCACAGCGGCGGCCGGATTTGCTGGAAAAGCGGGGCTTGAGCCGCGCAGAAAAGGATTTGCTCGACGGTGACTGACCGTCGGGATGAAAGGAAGCCTGAAAAGGCTGTTTTCAACCGCGCAACGTTCCTCTCTTGGAACCAATTCGCGAATTTGCAAGGAAGATGAAATGAACATCATCGAACAACTGGAACAGGAAGAAATCGCCCGCCTTAACAAGACCATTCCCGAGTTCGCCCCCGGCGACACCGTGGTGGTGCAGGTCAAGGTCAAGGAAGGCGACAAGGAGCGGCTTCAGGCCTACGAAGGCGTGGTCATCGCCAAGCGCAACCGCGGCCTCAACTCCNNTCGAAGTCAAGCGCCGCGGCGACGTGCGCCGCGCCAAGCTCTATTACCTGCGCGAGCGTTCCGGCAAGTCCGCCCGCATCAAGGAAAAGCTGCCCAACCGCGCCAAGGCCTCTGCCGAATAAGCAAGGCTTTAGCCGCAAAAAAGCTCTCCACCCGGAGGGCTTTTTTGTTGCCTGCATTGCAGCGTTAGAATGGCTGCATGGACATAGCCGTCATCGATGCCCCCTTCGGTCAATTGAGGTTGATCGCCGACCACGACATCCTCGCCGGAATCGAATTCCTGCTCGAACGCGAGCAGACAAAAAATCCGGCTACGCCTTTGCTCAGGGAAACCGCAGCCCAGTTGTGCGCCTATTTCAATAATCCGCAGCATCAATTCGACCTCCCCACGCGCCTGGACGGCACGCCTTTCCAGTTGAAGGTGTGGCAAGCCTTGTGCGAGATTCCGCCCGGCGATCCGCTGACCTACGGCCAGCTGGCGAAAAAACTTGCCACCGCGCCGCGCGCGGTCGGCAGCGCCTGCGGTGCCAACCCCATTCCCGTCATCGTGCCCTGTCATCGCGTGGTGTCGGCAGGCGGGCTCGGTGGCTTCATGGGCACGCGCTTTCTCGGCCCGCTCAACATCAAGTCCTGGCTGCTCGCGCATGAGCGCAAATGAAGAACTGATCGACCGCTTCTGCGACCGCCTGTGGCTGGAAGACGGGCTGGCGCAGAACACGCTGGCCGCCTACCGCCGCGACCTTGCCGGTTTCGCAACCTGGCTGAAGGAGGCGCGCAGCCACGAACTGATGCAGGCGGAAGCCGCCGACATCGACGCCTGGCTCGCCCACCGCTTCGCCGCCCGCGCCAAGCCGCGCACTGCTGCGCGCTACACGGCGAGCCTCCGGCGCTTTTACCGCTTCCTCGCGCGCGAAAATCTGATCGGCACGGATCCCACGCTTTATCTCGACACGCCCAAGCTGCCGCGGCCGCTGCCCAAGGTTTTGTCCGAGGCCGACGTGGAAAGCCTGCTCGCCGCACCCGACATCGAAACCACGGCCGGCCTGCGCGACCGCGCCATGATCGAGACTTTGTACGCCACCGGCCTGCGCGTCTCGGAACTGGTGGGGCTGAAACTGCTGAACCTGGATTTGAACGCCGCCGTGCTGCGCGTCACCGGCAAGGGCGGCAAGGACCGCCTGGTGCCGCTGGGCGAGGAGGCGCTGTACTGGCTGTCGCGTTACCTCAAGGAATCGCGCCCGGCCATGCTGAACGGAAAAAAATGCGCGCAGGTCTTCGTCACCCCGCGCGGCGCCGGCATGACCCGCCAGGCCTTCTGGTACCTGCTCAAGCGCGGCGCATTGAAAGCCGGCATCGTGAAGCCGCTGTCGCCGCACACGCTCAGACACGCCTTCGCCACGCATCTGCTCGCCCATGGCGCCGACCTGCGCGCGGTGCAGATGCTGCTGGGGCATGCGGACATTTCCACCACCCAAATCTACACCCACGTGGCGCGCGAGCGGCTCAAGCAGTTGCACAGCCGCCACCATCCAAGGGGTTAAGCAAAAGCCTTCACGAAAACCGACAGACTGCTCAGCAACAGCAGCGCACCGATCACCCGCGTCATCTGCGCCTGGCTCAAGCCGCCATGCACATGGCTGCCGCCGTATAGCGCCGCCAGAGCGACCGGCAGCCCGATGGCGAAGCTCTGCCAGATCTCGAATCTGACCAACAGCCCGGCCGCAACGAAAGTGCCGATGCGGAACAGCCCTTCGAGGAAAAACACGCCGGAGAGCGTCGCGCGCAACTGGCCCTTGTCCTTCAGCCGATGCTGCAGATAGATCACATAAGGCGGGCCGCCGGTGCCGAACATGCCGCCCACCGTCCCGCCGGCAAGGCTCGCCGGCATGGCCCAGAACCGCGATACCGGTTTCTCGCCGTGCAGGTTGAGCAGGCTGCGTGCGGCAAAGAGGAGGATGAACACGCCAAGCCCGATCAGAAGGGGTTGCCTGGGCAGGCTGACCAGCAGCGTCGTGCCCAGTATCACCCCGATCACGCCGAAAGGCACCAGCGGCCTGACCTCCTCCCAGCGCACCTGCCTGAAGTTGACCCCGCCCAATACCAGCGAAGCGGTGAAGTCGAGCAGCAGAATGAAAGAAACCACGATGGGCAGCGGAAACACCAGCGCCAGCAGGGGCACGGCCACCAGCCCGGAACCGAAGCCGCTGATGCCGCGGATGAAATACGCCAGCAGCAGCACGCCCGCTGCGTAGGCGATTTCGAAAGCCGTCATGTCCTGCGGCCGCGCTCGATGGTGATGCCGAGTTCCTTCACCCCGCGCACGATGGCGAACTTGATGACGCTGACCCTGACCCAGGGCGCGCCGAATTCATCCAGCACGAGCTGCGCCACATGCTCGGCCACGGCCTCCACCAGCGCGATCGGCTGCGGGCGGTTGATGAGGCTGTCCTTGACGCGGTCGGCCACCGCGCCGTAGTCGATGGTGTCCACGACATCATCGGTTTGACCTGCCTTGTGCTCGGGCAGGCCGATTTCCAGGTCCAGCCTCACCGGTTGCGGAATTTTGCGTTCCCATTCATATATGCCGATAATGAGTTCGAGGCGGAAGTCCCGCAAAAACAAGATGTCCATGGGCACGCCAGTTCTAAGCAAAAGGAAGCGATTTTAATGCAAAGCCTCATCCCCGCCCTCATGATTGCCCTGGGCGCCTATCTCATCGGTTCGCTGTCGTTCGCCGTCATCGTCGCGCGCGCCACGGGCCTGCCCGATCCGCGCAGCTTCGGCTCGGGCAATCCGGGCGCCACCAACATCCTGCGCACCGGCAGGAAAACCGCTGCCGCGCTCACCCTGCTGGGCGATGCCGCCAAGGGCTGGCTGGCGGTGTGGCTGGCCGGATTCGCGGGCGCACATTTCGGCGTACAAATTCTTGCCGTGCACCTGGCCGCGATCGCCGTGTTCCTCGGCCACCTGTTCCCGGTGTTTTTCGGCTTCAAGGGCGGCAAGGGCGTGGCCACCGCACTCGGCATCATGCTGGCGCTCGACCCGTGGATGGGGCTCGCCGTGTTCGCCACCTGGCTGGCCGTTTTCGCGGTCTCCCGCATCTCGTCGCTGTCGGCCCTGATCGCCGCCCTGCTGGCACCGGTTTACGGCGCGTATTTCACCGGCGGCCGCGTCACCGTCATCACGCTGTGCGTGCTCACCCTCCTGCTGCTGTGGCGGCACCGCGCCAACATCGAGCGCCTGCTCGCCGGCGAGGAAGGGCGCTTCACCAAGCCCAAGCAATAGAAGGGGGGATCAGATGGCATGGTTTGAAAAGGAAATGAACTACGCCAAGGAAAGCCTGGCACAGGTTTCCGAACAGGCCATCGACCGTGCCGGCGAAAAACTGTCCGGCGTGGTCAAGGAGGGTATTTCCGATGCCGGGCGCGAACTGCGCGAAGTCATCCTGCACGCCAGCGAGGAAATCGACGTCAAGCTCGACAAGATTTCTCAGGAACTGCACAACCAGCGCCAGTTCACCAAGGACGATGTCAAGGAAATGGTGGACTATGCCGCCGACAGGCTGTCTGTGGTGCTGGACGAGCGCGTGGCCGTGGCCAAGCGCGAAATCTCCAGCCTGGTGCAGGAAAAGGTCGAGTACTTCAAGCACGAGATCGACGACTTCTTCATCCGCCGCCAGCAGGACCTGGCGCGCGAACGCCGGCGCCTGTTCATCAACGTGCTGATCGCGGTCGGCGCTTCATTTCTGGTGGGCGCGGTATCCTGGTTCTATCACCGCTGGATGGGCGGCACGCTCGACATCTTCGGCATTTTCCGCATCTTGTTCGCATCCCTGACCGGCGGCTATCTCGTGTACCTGACCATTTCGCTGGTCAGACGCTGGCTCACCATGAGCGAACACAAGAAGGATGCCATGTACCTCACCGTGCGCTACTGGGGAGTATTGCGCCCCGAGAGCGTGTTCTTCAACCTGGTGCTGATCTGCGTGCTCGCCCTGCTTCTGGGCCTGCTGCTGTTCCCCGACGTGCTGGCTGCACTGCCCGGCGGCAAGGCGCTGCTCGAATTCGTGCGCGGGGCAATGCCGAAGTTATAAATGCGGAAAAGCAACTAACCACGGGGCGCACGGGGAAACACGGGGAAAGCAACTCATTGGAACAAGCTTTCCCGCCACCCGGTGCAAACAAACAAATGCACCAGTTTTTATTCCCCCCGTGAACCCCGTGTCCCCCGTGGTTCCAATGCCGTTTCCGGAATTCTAGAACCGCTCGTTCTCGCCCAGAAAGCGCCATTTCCCCACGGGCAACTCGCCCAGTTTCACGCGCCCCATGCGCACGCGCTTCAGCGCGGTCACTTTCAGCCCGACCAGCTCGCACATGCGGCGGATCTGGCGCTTCTTGCCCTCCTTCAAAACGAATCGCAACTGCTCGGGGTTCTGCCACTCCACCTGCGCAAGCTTGAGTGGCTTGCCGTCCAGGCTCAAGCCATGCCGCAGCCTGGCCAGTTGATCGGCAGGAAATGCCTCGCGCACATTGGCGACGACTTTGCCGTAGCTTACCCTGACGAGATATTCCTTCTCGATCCGGGAATCCTCGCCGATCAACTGGCGCGCGATGCGGCCGTCCTGGGTCAATACCAGCAGCCCGGTGGAATCGATGTCGAGCCGCCCGGCCGGCGCCAGCCCGCGCAGCACGGCAAGGGAAAAGCGCCGTCCGCCGGCGTCGCCCGCCCACTGGCTTGCCGCCTGGATCAAGGTGACGGCAGGCTGATAGCCGTCCTCGGCCTGGCCGGAGACGTAGCCGACCGGCTTGTTGAGCAGGATGGTTGCGAGCTCGCGCTGGCTGGCTTGGGCATGCCTGTCCAGCGTGATTTTGGCATCGGGGCCGACCTTGCTGCCGAGCACATCGACCACCACGCCGTCGACCTTGACCCAGCCCTTGGCGATGAACTCGTCGGCTTCGCGCCGCGAACACAGGCCGAGTTCGGCCATGCGCTTGGAAAGGCGGATGGCTTCGGTCATGCGCCAAGAGCCTCTCTCAACAGGAATTGGATGTGCGACGGGGGCATGGCGGGATGGGTGGCTAGGCGCGCGGCGCAGTGAATGGTAATCCCCTTCACAAGCCGCGCAACAACGCCAGCCGCCCGCCATGCCCCCGTCCCTTCGGGTTGCGCCAAAGCCCGGCGCTCGCTTTGTGGCTGCGCCGAAACTCGCCCCAAGGCGCTGCCAGCGCAGGCTCGTTTTCGCGCTCCTTGGCTTCGTATGTCGAATACGACCTGCGTCGCGCTTCGCGCGATCATCCGGGCTTTGGCGCAACGCATCATTCAATCCCTGCCGAGAGAGGCTCTAGTTCCTGCAAATCCCAGCGCGGCTTCACGCCGAAAGGCTGCGCCCCGCCCTGCGCCTGCTGCATGCGCATGGCGCCGGCAAAGGCGATCATGGCGCCGTTGTCCGTGCAAAGGTCCAGGGGCGGGAAATACACCCGCGCGCCCAGCTTCGCCGTTTCGGCGATGAGGCGCTGGCGCAGCTGTTTGTTGGCCCCTACGCCCCCCGCCGCCGCCAGCCGCTTGCTGCCGGTCTGTTTCAGCGCCTGCAGGGATTTTTCTGCCAGCACCTCGGTCATCGCGTTCTGGAAAGCCGCGGCGATATCGGCACGCGCTGCCGCTTCCGGGTGCTTGTTGCGCAGCGTCAGTACCGCGGTCTTGAGGCCGCTGAAGCTGAAATTGAGGTCGCCGGAATTGAGCATGGGCCGCGGCAGCTTGAAACGTGCGGGATCCCCGCTTTCAGCCAATTGCGACACCGCCGGCCCGCCGGGATAGC
Source organism: Thiobacillus sp. UBA2186 (assembly GCA_002327405.1). Taxonomy (GTDB): domain Bacteria; phylum Pseudomonadota; class Gammaproteobacteria; order Burkholderiales; family Thiobacillaceae; genus UBA6918. The sequence continues at coordinate 16,984 of DCVO01000153.1, forward strand.
CCAAGCCCAGCAGTTGCGCGGTCTTGTCGAAGGCCTCGCCGGCGGCATCGTCCAGGGTATCGCCCAGGGTTTCGTAGGCACCGACCTGGGGCACATGCATGAGCTGGGTATGGCCGCCGGACACCAGGAGCGCCACGAAGGGGAATTCCGGCCTTGGATCGGCCAGGAGCGGCGAAAGCAGATGCCCCTCGAGATGATGCACCCCCACGGCCGGGATGTTCAGCACATAGGCCAGCGAACGCGCGAACCCTGCCCCCACCAGAAGCGCCCCGGCCAAGCCTGGCCCCTGGGTATAAGCAATACCATTCAATGCTTGCAGCGTAAGCGAACGCTCACCTAAGACTTCGCGCACGAGGGGCAGCACGCGCCGGATATGGTCGCGTGAAGCCAGTTCCGGCACCACGCCTCCATAGTCGCGGTGCATGGCGACTTGGGAATGCAGGCGATGGGCCAGCAAGCCCTTGTCGGTGTCGTAGAGGGCGACCCCGGTTTCGTCGCAGGAGGATTCGATGCCCAGAACCAGCATGGGGGTGGAAAGGTGCAAAAAAGACTGCTATTATTTGCGTTTTTTCCCGGTCAAGGAAGCATATTCACATGCCGCACATCAAAGTTAAAGAAAACGAGCCGTTCGACGTCGCCCTGCGCCGCTTCAAACGCGCTGTCGAGAAAACCGGTCTGCTCACCGAACTGCGCGCCCGCGAGTTCTACGAAAAACCCACCGCCGAAAGAAAGCGCAAGCTGGCTGCCGCCGTGAAGCGCACCCACAAGCGCCTGCGCAGCCAGATGCTGCCGCCCAAGATGTACTAATGAAACATTCTTGACCGGATGTAGCAAAAAAGGCGGCCATGCCGCCTTTTTCATTTAGCCCTTCCAATAACCGCGGAGCACGCCATGAGCCTCAAAGCCCAGATCCAGGAAGACATCAAGACCGCCATGAAGGCCAAGGAATCCTTCAGGCTCGCCACCCTGCGCCTGTTGTCCGCCGCCATCAAGCAGAAGGAAGTGGATGAGCGCGTGGAACTGGACGATGCCGCCGTACTCGCCATCGTGGACAAGCTCATCAAGCAGCGCAAGGACTCCGTGGCCGC
>DCVO01000097.1:0-2217 GCA_002327405.1 Thiobacillus sp. UBA2186
GTCTTGCCGTGGTCGACGTGGCCCATGACGGTAACCACCGGCGCGCGTGGCAGCGCAGCCGCTTCCACGGCGCTTTCCTCGAGGAAAACTTCCGGTGTGTCGATGGCCGCGGCCTTGGCGATATGGCCCATTTCCTCGACCACGATCATGGCGGTTTCCTGGTCCAGCACCTGGTTGATGGTGACCATGGAGCCCATTTTCATCAGGGCCTTGATGACCTCGGCGGCCTTGACCGACATCTTGTGCGCGAGCTCGGCCACGGTGATGGTTTCCGGAATGGAGACTTCGCGCACCACGGGTTCGGTCGGCGCCACGAACTGGTGCTGGCTGTCGTCGGTCTTGTGGCGGCCGCCGGCCTTCTTGCCGCGCCAGCCGTCGCCGCCGGTGTCGCCGCGCGTCTTGAGGCCGCGTTTTTTCTGCGCCTCCTCGGCCCAGGTGCCTTTTTCCTTCTTGGCGGGCTTCTTGGTTTCGCCTTCGGGCTTGGCCGGCTTGTGCAGGGTGGCAGCGCCCGGTTCGGCCTTGGCCGGAGCCTTGGCGGCTTCCGCTGCGCGCGCGGCTTCGGCCTGCTTTCTCAGCAGTTCTCGTTCCTGCCTTAGGCGCAGGTCCTCGGCCTGGGCGGCGAGCAGCGCCTGATGGCGGCGCGCTTCTTCCTCGCGAACTTGGCGCTCGGCTTCGTCGATGACGGAAACCTTCTTGCGCACGGTGCGCTTGGGTTTGGCTTCTTCTGCGGGTGCTTCCGCCGGGGCTTCGGCCACGACGGGTTCAGGGGCGGGGGCGGGAGCCGGTTCCGGCTCGACCGCGGGCGGAGTAGGTTCGACGACAGGTGCGGGCGCCGCCACTTCCAGTTCTTCAACCACGGACTCGGCTGCGGGCGCCGCCGCTTCTTCGACCGCCGCGGCATCGCGCTTCACGTAAGTGCGCTTCTTGCGCACCTCGACCTGGATGGTGCGGGACTTGCCGGTCTGGCTGTCGGACTTCTTGATCTCGGTGGTCTGCTTGCGCGTCAGCGTGATCTTGGTCTTGGGTTTTTCCTCGGCCCCGTGCATCTTGCGAAGGTAGTCAAGCAACTGGGTCTTGTCCGCCTCGGTGACGTCGTCGTCCACAGCGGTTTTGTGCACGCCCGCCGACTTGAGCTGCTCCAGCAGCAGCTCGGGCGAGAGTTTCAGTTCCTTGGCAAATTGTTCGACATTCATGCAGCGGATTCCGTCCTTATATGCTGGGTTTCAACTCAAATGATTATTCGGCGGCAAACCAGGGCGCACGCGCGGCCATGATGAGCTGCTTGGCACGCTCTTCGTCCATCTCGGTCATCTCGACCAGGTCGTCCACCGCCAGGTCGGCCAGGTCATCGGTGGTGTGCACGCCCTTGGCGGCCAAGAGGCGCGCGGTTTCCGGGTCCATGCCATCCAGCGAAAGCAGGTCGCCGGCGGAAGCCTCGACCTTTTCCTCGCCGACGATGGCGGCGGTGAGCAGGGCGTTGCGGGCGCGGGTTCTCAACTCTTCTATGATTTCTTCGTCGAAGGCCTCGATTTCCTGCATCTCGGTGATGGGCACGTAAGCCACTTCCTCCAGGGTCGAGAAGCCCTCGTCCACCAGAATCTGCGCCACTTCCTCGTCCACGTCCAGCTTCTCCATGAACAGGCTGCGGATGGATTCGGTTTCCTTGGCCTTCTTCTCCGAGGCGACTTCCTCGGTGATGATGTTGAGTTCCCAGCCGGTCAGCTCCGAAGCGAGGCGCACGTTCTGGCCGTTGGAGCCGATGGCCTTGCCGAGCTGGTCTTCTTCCACCACCACGTCGATGCTGTGCTTGTCCTCGTCCACCACGATGCGGCTGACTTCGGCCGGGGCCAGGGCGTTGATGACGAACTGGGCGGGGTCGGGCGACCACAGGATGATGTCCACGCGCTCGCCGGCGAGTTCGTTGGTGACCGAAGTCACGCGCGAGCCGCGCAAGCCGATGCAGGTGCCGATGGGGTCGATGCGGGGGTCGTTGGATTTGACGGCGATCTTGGCGCGCAGGCCGGGGTCGCGCGCGGCACCCTTGATCTCGATCAGGCCTTCCTCGATTTCCGGCACTTCCAGTTCGAACAGCTTGGCGATGAACTCCGGCGCGGTGCGGGATAAAACCAATTGAGGCCCGCGGCCGCTGCGCTCGATCTTGGACAGATAGGCGCGCACGCGGTCGCCCACGCGCAGGTTCTCGCGCGGGATCATCTG
>DCVO01000097.1:2249-4270 GCA_002327405.1 Thiobacillus sp. UBA2186
CTCGCGCTCGGCGTCGCGGATCTTCTGCAGGATCACCTGCTTGGCGGCCTGGGCACCGATGCGGCCGAATTCCATGGCTTCGACTGGCTCCTCGACAAAGTCGCCGACCTGGATGTCGGGATGGTCATATTGCGCATCGACCAGCAGGATCTGGTTGTCCTCGGATTCCAGTTCCTGCTCGGTGACGACTTGCCAGCGGCGGAAGGCCTTGTACTCGCCGGTTTCATGGTCGATTTCGACGCGCACGTCGGCATCGCCCTTGATGCGCTTTTTGGTCGCGGAAGCCAGGGCCATTTCCAGCGCGCCGAAGACGACCTCCGGCGCGACATTCTTTTCGCGCGCCAGCGCATCCACCAGCATCAGCATTTCACGGCTCATCGTTTAATCCTCCAACTCAAAACTCGGGCTTCAGTCGCACCGAATCCAGATTGTTCCAATCCAGCAAAATCACGGTTCCGTCCACGTCCAGGCTGACCTTGTCGTTTTCCAGTCCCAGCAGCCTGCCGCTGAACTTCTTGCGGCCGTCCTGCGGCACGCGCAGCTTCACGTTCACCATCTGCCCGGCAAAGCGGCTGAAATCGGCGGCCTTGGTCAGCGGCCGGTCGAGGCCGGGCGACGACACTTCCAGGCGGTCGTAAGCCACGTTTTCCACGGCGAACAGCCGGGTGAGGTGGTTGCTCACCGTCACGCAGTCGTCGACGGTAATGCCTTCGGGCTTGTCGATGAATACGCGCAAAAGCCCGCGTCCGGCGCGCTCCCAGGCAACCAGCTCGTAACCTAGGCCGGCTAGCGTGGATTCAAGCAGAGCGGACAGTTCCATGTTTCAGCCGTACAAATAAAAAAAGGGCGAACCGCCCATGCCATAAAACAGCACTAATTTAACCGGCCGAATTATAGCCGGGAACCATTAAAAAAGCCAGCAACAAGGGTCTATCAGGGGATGGTGCCCGGAACCGGAATCGAACCGGTAAGGGCTGTTTAGGCCCGGCGGATTTTAAGTCCGCTGTGTTTACCAATTTCACCACCCGGGCACATACGAGCGGAGCCGGGATTCTAGCAGACGCAACAAATAGGAAATGGAGGCGGGGGTCGGAATCGAACCGGCGTAGACGGCTTTGCAGGCCGCTGCATAACCACTTTGCTACCCCGCCGCGAAGGCTTGCAACGAAAAAGGGAAAACGAAAGCAGGTTTACTTTCGTTTTCCCGGGATGTCTGGAGCGGGAAACGAGGCTCGAACTCGCGACCTCAACCTTGGCAAGGTTGCGCTCTACCAACTGAGCTATTCCCGCGTTAGGAGCCGCGCATTATGGTGAAAGCGGAAACTTCTGTCAACAAGGTTTGTATCATTCACGCAAGGTTTTTGCCGCCATGCGCAGGTAGTAGAACATGGAAACCAGCGTCAGCAGGGCGGCGAGATTGATCAGCAGGTTTCCGAGAAGCTGGATGGGAATGCCCGCCAGCGGCTCCCAGTACAGCAGCAGGCTGATGGAAATCATCTGGAACGCGGTCTTGAGCTTGCCGATGAAACTGACCGCCACGCTGCCGGGCTTGCCGGCCTTGGCCATCCATTCGCGCAGCGCGGAAATCGCGATCTCGCGCCCGATGATGATGAGCGCGATCACGGAATGGGTACGGTCCAACTGCACCAGCACGATGAGTGCGGCGGCCACCATAAGCTTGTCCGCCACCGGATCGAGGAAGGCGCCGAAGGCGGAAGTCTGGTTGAGCTTGCGGGCGAGGTAGCCGTCCAGCCAGTCGGTCAGCGAGCTGACCAGGAACAGCGCCGCGGCAGCCGGCCGGCCCCAGGCGGTCGGCAGGTTGTAGCAGACCACCACCAGCGGGATGGCGCCGATGCGCGCCAGGGTGAGCACGTTGGGCAGGTTCAGCAGGCGCCGGCTCATCAGGCGAGTTCTCCGTGCAGGGCGTCGTAGACGGTTTGCGCCAGACCGTGGCTGATGCCGGGCACCTGCGCCAGGTCGTCCACGCCGGCCCGGCGCAGTTCCTGCAGGCCGCCGAAGCG
>DCVO01000038.1:0-195 GCA_002327405.1 Thiobacillus sp. UBA2186
TGACCACGCCTTCCTGCAGCCAGATGGCAGGACATTTTATATGCAGGCAGGCCTCGACGACTTCGGGCACGTGCTCTGGCGCGCGGAACACGTCCACCAGATCGACGGCAAAAGGAATGTCTTCCAGTTTCGCGTAAACCTTTTCGCCAAGGATTTCCGAGACCGCCGGACGCACCGGCACGATGCGGAAGCCGA
>DCVO01000038.1:231-3279 GCA_002327405.1 Thiobacillus sp. UBA2186
TCTTTTCCAGCAGTTCGCGGATTTCGGACGGTTTCGGGTTCAGGAACATGGATTCAAATCCTGTCGCGAGAGACGTTCGCGCATGGGTCAATCATACAGCCCGGTTTCGCCCTCGGGGCGGGTCTTGAAGCGGCGGTGCGTCCACAGGTACTGCTCGGGCATTTCGCGCACGCGTTCCTCGATGAAGGCATTCATGCGCCGGGTATCGGCTTCGATGTCGCCGCTGGGAAAATTTTCCCAGGCGGGATAGAAACGCATGACATAGCCTTGTTCTCCAGGCAGCTGGCGGGTGACTGCGGGCACCACCTTGGCGCCGGCCACCTTGGCGAGCCGCGCCAGTGCCGGAATGGTGGCGGCGGGGATGCCGAAGAAGGGCACGAAAATGGACTCGCGACGTCCGTAATCCTGGTCCGGCAGGTAATAGAACGGCAGTCCCGACCGGATGATCTTGATCAGCGGCCGGATGCCGTCGTGGCGCGAGGCCAGCACGGCTTCGGTGAAGCGGCTGCGCGATTTCAGCAGGTAATGGTCGACCACCGGGTTGCGCGCGCGGCTATACATGGAGGCGACCTTCTGTTCGGTGGAGAGGCGGATACCGCCCATGTCGAGGCCGACGAAATGCGGCGCCAGCAGGATCACGGGCTCGCCCTTGCACGCGGCCAGGTGTTCGCGGCCCTCGATGCGGATGAGTTTTTCCAGGCGCGTGGCCGGCGCCCAGATGAGCAGGCCGTGTTCGAGGGCGGCGCGGATCGAGGCCTGCAGGTTTTTTCGCAGCAGGCGGCGGTGTTCGGCGGGATTTTTTTCGGGGAAGCACAGTTCCAGGTTGCGGCGCGCGATGCGCTTGCGTCGCCGGGTCAGGAAGCAGGCCAGCCAGCCGAGGCCGTTGCCGATTGCGGCCTGCAGGCCGAGCGGCAGCCAGTGGAACAGCCACAGGAAAAAGAATCCCAGGCGGGCGAGCGCGACGTTCATTGCGGCGGTGTTTCCGGCGGCGGCTCCACGCCGCCCGGTTTTTTGTAGCGGTTGTAGCTCCACATGTACTGCGCCGGCAGTTTGCGCGCCACGCGCTCGACCTCCCGGTTGAGTGCGGCGGCGGCTTCCTTGCGACCCTTCGGCAGGGGCGCCGGGAGCGGGTCGAAGTGGATGCGGTAGCCGCGCCCCCAGGGCAGGCGTTCGGCATAGACCATGAACGGAGTGGCACCGGTGGACTGGATCAGGCGCACGGTCATGGTGGGGGTGTAGGCCCAACGCCCGAAGAAGGGCGCCCACACGCCGTCACCCAGGGTGGCGACCTGGTCCGGCAGCACGCCGATGGCCTCGCCGCGCTTGAGCGCCCCGAGCAGGGCCTTCACGCCGGAAAGATCGGTTGGCACCAGCCTGGCCTGGCCGCGTTCGCGACCTTGGCGCATCATACGGTCCACATCTTCCCTGCGCGCCGGCTTGTACATGGCGGTGAAGGGCTGGCGTGCGGCGATGTACTGGTTGATGATTTCCCAGCAGCCGATGTGCGGCGCGACCACCACGGCACCGCTGCCGGCTTTCAATGCCGCCTCGAATCGCTCCCAGCCCGGCGTTTCCTTCACCAGGCGCACGACTTTTTCCTGCGGGCGCAGCCATACGGCCGCCAGTTCCAGGATGCCCTTGCCGGTTTCGCCGACGACCTGGCCGAGCAGGCCGGGATGCGTTGCGAACAGACCGCTCTGCTCCAGATTGCTTTTCAGGCGGGCGCGGTGGCGGCCGGGCGTGAGGTAGATTGCCCTCCCCAGCACCACGCCGATCCCATGCAGGACAGGCAGCGGCAGCCAGGACAGGAGTCGGAACAGGCCTGACATCATGCGGGTTGACGAGCCGGACGAGTCCCCGGCAAAATTGACCCGGCCGCCGAGTTAAAGCTGACAACTTGCGGGCGGGATAAAAGTACTGCTAAAGCGTCGACGCTCCGAGTTTCCCCAGGGTCGATCGCGCTGTTCAAGACGGGGAAATACGGAGTCATCATGCGGGAATATATTTTCACTTCCGAGTCGGTATCCGAAGGCCATCCGGACAAGATGGCCGACCAGATCTCGGACGCCATTCTGGATGCGATTCTAACCCAGGACAAACACGCGCGCGTCGCCTGCGAGACCCTGCTCACCACCGGGCTGTGCGTGGTGGCGGGCGAGATCACCACCAACGCGGTGGTCAACTATACCAAGGTCGCGCGCGATACCATCAAGCGCATCGGCTTCGACAGTTCCGAAGTCGGCTTCGATTACCACACCTGCGCGGTGATGACCGCCATCGGCACGCAGTCCCCCGATATCGCCCAGGGCGTGAACGAGGGCGAAGGCCTGTTCCTCGACCAGGGCGCCGGCGACCAGGGNNGGGCCTGATGTTCGGCTACGCCTGCAACGAAACGCCGCAGCTCATGCCGCTGCCCATCTACCTCGCCCACCGCCTGACCCAGCGCCAGTCCGAGTTGCGCAAGGACGGCCGCCTGCCCTGGCTCCGCCCCGATGCCAAGTCACAGGTTTCCGTGCGCTATGTCGACGGGAAGCCCGCGCACATCGATACGGTGGTGCTGTCCACCCAGCATCATCCGGAAATCTCCCACGGCCAGCTCACCGAGGCGGTAATCGAGGAGATCATCAAGCCGGTGCTGCCGAAGGACATGCTCAAGTCCGACACCCGTTATCTGGTCAATCCCACCGGGCGCTTCGTGGTGGGCGGCCCCATGGGCGATGCCGGCCTGACTGGCCGCAAGATCATCGTTGACACCTACGGCGGCGCGGCTCCGCACGGCGGCGGCGCGTTTTCCGGCAAGGATCCCTCCAAGGTCGACCGTTCCGCCGCCTACGCCGCGCGCTACGTGGCGAAGAACATCGTCGCCGCTGGCCTGGCCGACAAATGCCTGGTGCAGGTGAGCTATGCGATTGGCGTTGCCCGACCCACTTCGCTCATGGTGGAAACCTACGGCACCGGCAAGCTGCCTGAGCATAAATTGGTCGAGTTGATAGAGCGGCACTTTGACCTGCGGCCCAAGGGCATCATCCAGATGCTCGACCTGCTGCG
>DCVO01000025.1:0-135 GCA_002327405.1 Thiobacillus sp. UBA2186
GCGCCGGATCCTTTTCCTGGCAATCCGCCAGCTTGCCAGGCAGCCCCACGCCGTCCAACACGCCCTTTCGGCGCGTCATTTCACGGGCCTTTCTGGCGGCATCCCGGGCGCGCGCGGCTTCCACGATCTTGCCGC
>DCVO01000025.1:195-856 GCA_002327405.1 Thiobacillus sp. UBA2186
CCTTGGTCTGGCTGGAGAACTTGGGCTCCGGCACTTTCACCGACAGCACGCAGGTGAGGCCTTCGCGCATGTCGTCGCCGGTGGTCTCCACCTTGGCTTTTTTTGCCAGTTCGTTGTCTTCGATGTATTTGTTGATGACGCGGGTCATTGCCGTGCGCAGGCCGGTCAGGTGGGTGCCGCCNNTCGGAATAGCTGTCGTTCCACTGCATGGCGACTTCGACCGTCATGTTGTCCTTCTCGCCGATCGCGTGGAACACCTTGGGATGCAGCGTGGTCTTGGCCTTGTTCATGTATTCGACGAAGCCCTTGACGCCGCCTGAGTGGGCGAAGTTCTCGACCTTGCCGTCGCGGTGGTCGAGCAGTTCGATCTTGACGCCGTTGTTGAGGAAGGACAGCTCGCGGATGCGCTTGGCGAGGATGTCGAAGTGGTACTCGACCTTGCCGAAGATTTCCTCGTCGGCCAGGAAATGCACCTCGGTGCCGCGGTTTTTGGTCTCGCCGACGACCTTCATGGGAGAAACCTGGACCCCGTTCTGGGTCTCGATCTCGCGCTCCTCGACCTTGCCGCGCTTGAATTCCATGAAGTACTTCTTGCCGTCGCGGCGCACGATCAGGCGCAGCCACTTGGACAGGCCGTTGACGCAGGACACGCCCACGCCGT
>DCVO01000025.1:920-16874 GCA_002327405.1 Thiobacillus sp. UBA2186
ACCGGGATGCCGCGGCCGTTGTCGGAAATGGAAATGGAATTGTCCGGATGGATGATGACCTTGATGTCGTCGCAATGCCCGGCCAGGGCTTCGTCGATGGCGTTGTCCAGCACTTCGAACACCATGTGNNCATGTGGTGCAGGCCGGTGCCGTCGGATGTGTCGCCGATGTACATGCCCGGGCGCTTGCGCACCGCCTCCAGTCCCTCGAGTTGCTGGATGCTGGATTCGTCGTATTGGTCTGCCATTTTGCTTCCTAAGTTTGCTTGCTACACCCTCTCCCTTTGGGAGAGGGTGCCCGAAGGGCGGGTGTGGGAGGTGCTTAAACTGAATAATTGCTTGCCCTCACCCCTGGCCCCTCTCCCCGAGGGAGAGGGGGAAAAATCAAATGCGCATGGGCATGACGACGTACTTGAAGCCGGGTTCGGAATCGGTCGTCAGCAGCATGCTGCTGTTGGGATCGGAAAACGCCAGGTTCACCTCGTCCGCAGACAGGGCGTTCAATCCATCCTGTAAATAGGTGACGTTGAAGCCGATGTCGATCGGGTCGGAATCGTACTTGGCTTCGATTTCTTCCTGGGCTTCTTCCTGCTCGTTGTTGTTGCACACCACGGTCAGGGCATTGGCGCTCATCACCAGGCGCACGCCGCGGAATTTCTCGTTGGACAGGATCGCTGCGCGCTGCAGCGCCTGGCCCGCCTGCTGGCGGTTGACCACCAGTTTCTTGTCGTGGCCCACCGGAATCACGCGCTGATAATCGGGGAACTTGCCGTCGACGATCTTGGATACCAGTTTGGTGCCGCCCAGTTCGATGGTGACCTGGTTCTCGCCTACGCGCAGGGTGACCGGCTCGTCGCTGTCCTGCAGCAGCTTGACCAGCTCGACGATGGTCTTGCGAGGGATGATGACTTCCCTCTGCGGACCGGCCTTGTCTAGTATCGTTTCGGCCAGCGACAGACGATGACCGTCGGTGGAGACGACGCGCAAGGTGGCGCCGTCCAGCACCAGCAGCATGCCGTTCAGGTAATAGCGTATGTCCTGCTGCGCCATGGCGAATTGCACCAGCTGCAACAGATGCTTCAACGTCTTCTGCGGCAGGCTGACTTCGCCCGCCACGCCGGCGCCGGTTTCCATGCGCGGGAAATCCGCGGCCGGCAGGGTCTGCAGGGTGAACTTGGATTTTCCTGCCTTGACTTCGAGCTGGCTGTCCTTGCTGTCCAGCTTGAGCTTGGCGTCTTCCGGCAGCGCCCTGACGATATCGAACAGCTTGCGCGCGGCCACGGTAATGGCGAAATCCTCGCCGGCCTTGCCTGCCAGGCTGGTGCTGACCTGCAATTCGAGATCAGTTGCCAGCAGGGTCAGCTGATCGCCCTGTTTCTGCAACAGCACATTGGAAAGTATGGGCAGCGTATGCCGTTTTTCGACGACGCCCACCGTGGCAGCAAGCGGGGCGAGCAGACTGTTGCGTTCTGTTTCCAGCAGTACCATGTTTATATATTCCTTGTGTTCGTTGTTTGGTGGACGGGGATTTCCTGTATAAGCCCGGCAGATCCATCAGCCGCGCTGTTCTCGGCCAGGGTAAAGCCTGTGGGTAAGTCCAATGCCGGCTGTGCAAACATGTGGATCGTTTCAGCTGCCGCAGGATTTGTTCTCGTCTTGTGCATAGTTATTCAAACTTTGTTAACTGGTCAGCGTCTGCAGCAGAACCAGGTAGTCACGGCTGATGCTTTGTTCCTGCTCGCGCAGTTCGGCTACCTTGCGACAGGCGTGCAGCACCGTGGTGTGGTCGCGGCCGCCGAAGGAGTCGCCGATCTCGGGCAGCGACAGCGGCGTGAGTTCCTTGGCCAGTGCCATGGCGATCTGGCGCGGGCGCGCCAGGTTGCGGGTGCGCTTTTTCGAGTACATGTCGGCGACCTTGATCTTGTAGAAGTCGGCCACGGTTTTCTGGATGTTCTCGATCGACACCTGCTTGTGGGCCGAGGCGATGAGGTCGCGCAGCGCATCCTTGACCAGGTTGACGGTAATGGGCTTGTCGCTGAACTTGGCGTAGGCCACTACCCGTTTCAATGCGCCTTCCAGTTCGCGCACGTTGGAGCGCACCTGCTTGGCGATGAAGAAGGCGATGTCCTCGTCGAGTTCAATGCCATCGATTTGAGCCTTCTTCTGCAGGATGGCGACGCGCATTTCCAGCTCCGGCGGCTCGATCGCCACGGTCAGCCCCCAGGCGAAACGCGATTTAAGGCGATCCTCGATGCCGGACAGGTCTTTCGGGAAGGTATCGCTGGTAATGACGATCTGTTTCTTGTTCTCGATCAGCGCGTTGAAGACATAGAAGAATTCTTCCTGGGTGCGGTCCTTCTGGGCGAAGAACTGGATGTCGTCCACCAGCAGCACGTCCAGCGTCAGGTAGTGCTTCTTGAAGTCCTCGAAATTGCGGTGCCGATACGCCTTCACCATGTCGTTCACGTAGTCGTTGGCATGGATGTAGCTGATGCGCGCGGCCGGGCTGGCCAGGCGGATCTGGTTGCCGATGGCAAGCAAGAGGTGGGTCTTGCCCAGGCCCACGCCGCCGTAGATGAACATCGGGTTGTAGGCCTGGCCGGGGTTTTCCGCCACCTGCATGGCGGCCGCCCTTGCCAGTTGGTTGGCGCGGCCGCTGACGAAGTTGTCGAAGGTGAACTGAGGATTGGTGCGCAACCTGGAGGGAGTGATTTCCTCGGCAACGGGGGCGGAGGAAACCATAATGCCGGTTTGCGAAGGCGCAGAAATCGGAGGGGAAGACGAGCGCGGCTGCAGGGAGAACTCCAACGGCTTGGCGGCGCCATAATGGTTTTGCGCCCATTCCTCGATACGGATGGAAAATTTATCGCGCACCCAGTCCAGGATGAAACGGTTGGGTGCGGAGATTTTCAGCCCGTTTTCGTTTTCCTGGCAGGACAAGGGCTTGATCCAGGTGTTGAACTGTTGCGGGGTCAGCTCCACGCGCAGGCGATCGAGGCAGGTTTCCCAGAAGCCGTCGAATGAAGAGGAAGAAGCAGTGGCCATGCGTTGGAATTATGGTTTTGGGGGGGCGCTAAAACAAAGGAGGATTCTACCCTGATCGGGCAGACTTATCCACAGGCGGGGAGAGTAAGCACGCCTTGACAGCAGGGGGAGTAGGGGCGTCTAATATACGGTTTTTTCTGGGCTTTTTAAGTCCAATCATTAGCAAAGGCAGCAAAAATGAAACGTACCTACCAGCCTTCCGTTACCCGCCGCAAGCGCACCCACGGTTTCCGCGTGCGCATGAAGACCCGCGGCGGCCGCGCCGTGATCAATGCGCGCCGCGCCAAGGGCCGTCATCGTCTGGCAGTTTGATTTTACTCAGCAAGCCTCAGGGTTTGTCCGGCGGACTGGGTTTTTCCCGCCGCCAGCGCTTGTTGAAGGCGGCGGAATACGAGGCGGTGTTCGCGCATCGTTGCGCGGTGCGTACGGCGTATTTCCAGGTCATGGCGAAACCCAATGAGCTGGGCCATGCGCGGCTGGGCATGATCGTATCCAAACGCCTGTTTCCGCATGCCGTTGACCGCAACCGCGTGCGCCGCCGCATCCGCGAGGCGTTCAGACAGATGGCGGCAGGCCTGCCGGCGCTGGACCTGGTCGTACGCCTGTTGGCGGTACCCGACAAGAACACGCCGCGCGAGGAACAAAGCCGGGACCTGCTGGGCGCATTGGAAAAGGCGACAAGCAAATGTTCTCCCGCCTGCTGATCCTGCTGGTGCGGTTTTATCAATATGCCATCAGCCCGCTGACGCCGCCCAGCTGCCGTTATTTGCCAAGCTGCTCGGAGTACACCCTGGAGGCCTTGCGCAAGCACGGCGCCATCAAGGGCGGCTGGCTGGCCATCAAGCGTATCGGCCGCTGCCGGCCGGGCTGTCCGGGCGGGCACGATCCGGTGCCGTAATATTACGGCTGTTACGATAGAAGCATCCCAGAGCGAACTGCATAATCATGGATACCCAACGTCTGATTCTTTTTGTCGTGTTCTCCTTCTCCCTGCTGCTGCTGTGGGAAGCCTGGCAAACCAAGGATCAGGTGCCGCAATCCGCCGTGCCAGCCGAACAAACCGCCAAACAAGCGGCGGACGGGATTCCTGCGGCCACGCCGGTAAAAGCGGGACAGCCCGCGGCGCAGCAGCAGGCGCCGCAAGCCAAGTCCATCGCGACCGGCGCGCGCGCCATCGTCGAGACCGATGTCTATAAAGCCGAGATCGACGCCAATGGCGGCGACTTGCGCAAGCTGGCGCTCGTTGGCTATCACGAGCTGGACGACGTCAACAAGATCCTGGTGCTGTTGAACGACAACGCATCCGCGCCCTACGTTGTGCAAAACGGCTTGTTGTGGGGATTGCCCACGCATAAAGACGTTTTCCAGCTGACTCCGGGCGTCTATAAATTGAGCGGCGACACGCTGGCCATCCCGATGACATGGCGCAATGCGGAAACCGGCCTGGCGGTGGAAAAGACCTATGTCTTCCGCCGCGGCAGCTACGAAATCGAGCTGATCCAGAAAATCACCAATGGCGGCAGCGAGCCGGTGCAACTGGAAAGCTACGGCCAACTGGTACGCCACGACCGTGCGCCGGCAGGCGAGTCCAAGTTCCTCTACACCTTCACCGGCCCGGTGGTTTACACCGAGGCAGCCAAGTTCCAGAAGATCAAGTTCGAGGACATTGCCGAAGGCGACGCCGAGTTCCAGAAATCCGCCAAGGACGGCTGGGTCGGCATGCTCCAGCACCATTTCGTCGCAGCCTGGTTGCCCAAGGCCGGCGAGGCGCGCACCTATTATGCGGACAAGCTGGGGGGGGGCCTCTATTCCGCCGGCTACAAGCAGCCGCACGGCACGCTGGCACCGGGGCAGACCGTTTCCCTGACGACCAGGCTGTACGCCGGCCCGCAGATCCAGAAGGCGCTGGAAGCGGCCGCGCCCGGCCTCGATCTGACCCGCGATTACGGCTGGCTCACCCCGATTTCCGCGCCCATGTTCTGGGCGATCGACAAAATCCACGGTTTCGTCGGCAACTGGGGCTGGGCCATCGTGATCTTCACGGTGCTGCTGAAACTGGCGCTCTATCCCCTCTCTGCTTCGGGATACAAGGGCATGGCGCAGATGCGCGCCCTGGCCCCGCGCCTGCAGAAAATGAAGGAAATGTACGGCGACGACCGCCAGAAGCTGCACCAGGCCATGGCGGATCTGTACAAGAAGGAGAAGGTGAATCCGCTCGGCGGCTGCATGCCCATACTGCTGCAGATCCCCGTGTTCATCGCCCTCTATTACGTGCTGATCGCGGCGGTGGAATTGCGCGGCGCGCCCTGGCTGGGCTGGATTACCGACTTGTCCGCGCCGGATCCTTTCTACGTGCTGCCGATTTTGATGGGCATTACTTCCATCATCCAGGTCAAGCTCAATCCCACGCCGCCCGATCCCATGCAGGCCAAGATCATGATGGCCATGCCCATCGTGTTTTCCGTGATGTTCATCTTCTTCGCTTCCGGCCTGGTGCTCTACTGGCTGATCAACAACATCCTGTCGATTACCCAGCAGTGGGTGATGAACAAGAAATACGGCGGCGCAAATACCGCCCATGCCAATAAGTAATGCCGACCTGATCTGCGCCATCGCCACCCCGCCGGGCCGGGGCGGCATCGGCGTGGTGCGGGTGTCGGGCGGCGATCTTGCTGACCTTGCCGTGGGCCTGATCGGCAAACCGCCGAAGCCGCGTTACGCGACCTACTGCAGTTTTTTCGATGCAAACGGGCTACCCATCGACCAGGGAATCGCCCTGTATTTCCCTGCGCCGAATTCGTTCACCGGCGAGCACGTGCTGGAACTGCAAGGCCACGGCGGCCCGGCCGTGATGCAGGCGCTGCTGGCCCGTTGTATCGAGCTGGGTGCGCGCCTGGCCGGACCCGGCGAATTCACCTATCGGGCGTTTCTAAACGGCAAGCTGGATTTGGCGCAGGCGGAAAGCGTGGCCGATTTGATCGATGCCTCATCCATCGAGGCCGCACGTTCGGCGTTGCATTCCCTGTCCGGAGAATTCTCGCGCCGGATAGGGGCCATGCAGTCGCGCCTGACCGAACTGCGCATGCGGGTGGAAGCCAGCCTGGATTTTCCCGAAGAAGAAGACGTGGTCGAGGCGGAGCAGGCAAAAGTGCGCGCCGGCATCGACGAGACCCTGCAGGAGCTCGCCGCGGTGCTGTCGGCGGCACGGCAGGGCGCGCTGTTGCGCGACGGCGTTCAGGTGGCGCTGATCGGCCAGCCCAATGTCGGCAAGTCCAGCCTGATGAACGCCCTGTCCGGACAGGAGGTGGCCATCGTCACCGACATCGCCGGCACCACGCGCGATGCGCTGCGCGAGGAGATCCATATCGAGGGCGTGAGCTTCCACCTCGTCGATACGGCGGGCTTGCGCGAAACCGCAGACACGGTCGAGCAGATGGGCATCGCCCGCACCTGGGCGGCGGTGGAAAAATCCGGCATCGCGCTGTTGCTGGTGGACAGCCAACACGGCCTGGGGGAAGCGGAGCGCGCCATCATTGCGCGCCTGCCGCAAGGCGTTACCCGCATCACCGTGCACAACAAAATCGACCTTTCCCGGGAGAGCCCGCGGCAGGGGGCCGGCCCGGAAATCTGGCTTTCCGCAAAAACCGGCGCCGGCATCGATCTGTTGCGCGCCGAACTGCTTCGCACTGCCGGATGGCAGCCTGCCGGAGAAGGTGGTTTCATGGCGCGGCAGCGGCATCTGGATGCGCTCGCGCGCACGCGGGCCCGGCTTCAGGCCGCACAGGCCTCGTCCGGCCAGCTCGAGCTGCAGGCGGAAGAGCTGCGCCTGGCTCAGGAGGCCTTGTCGGAAATCACCGGCGAGTTCACCCCAGACGATTTGCTGGGCGAGATATTCGGCCGCTTCTGCATCGGCAAGTGATTCCGTTTCCAAACCAACGATGACTTTGTCGACTTCGCCTTGCCGCATTGGCCATACTGTCTGCGTCGTGTCTTCGCGTCATCATTGATTTGGAAAGGGAATCAAAAACCTACCAGCCGGCCTCCAGGTCGTAGCCGAAATCGGCCTTGCAGAATTTGCGGTAGGCTTCCAGGAAAAAGCGCTTGTCGTCCTCTGAATAGATGGCAAGCGGATCTTTATTGTCCTGCCGCACGACCTTGTAGCGTTTGTTCGCCAATTCTTTCTTTGCCATCGCCTCCTTCGAAGACTGCTGAACCGCATGGTTCACGACGGCAGGATCCTGCACGGGCAAATCCAGAAAGCGGATCACTTCAAGCAGTTTTTGCTCGGGTTTCGCTTGCATGTCCTCATACCGCACGAGCAGGGTTCTCTCGGGCTGCAATGAAAGAATCTTGTACCAGCTATTCTGGAATCGGATATCCCACCAGATATCCTTGTCGAAACGCTTGCGGCGGCCGATTTTTCGCAATGCGCGGGTGTTCGCACGCAAATAATCCGAGAAGGCGATGCCGTACCGGTTCTTTTCCCGCTCATAGTGAGAGGAAAGCACGATCCTTGGGTCGCGGACCAGCAGAATGAATTTCGGCAACCGCAGAAGGGGAAGGACCACTGCGTTGGCGATAGCGGGGGATGCAACGCTGTGACTGCTGACGATTCTGGGAATATGCGGATATTTTGCCGGCTGTTTCGGCGACATGACGAAATCGCTGTCATATAACAGCGCGGGCTCGGGCAAGTCGTAGCTCTTGGCCAGATAGACGGACAGCATATGCCTCAACCAGTGGGTGCCCGACTGGTGAAGGCTGACAATTTGTGCGTGGCAAGGGGGCTGCCGCAAGAGCGAAAGATTGGTCAGGTCGCGGGTAATGCGCGCGAACCAGTATGGTGAATACATGGTCGATGCTGTACGGTTATGGTTGCCCATTGGCGTGGCCGGCACAGGCCCGCAATCCGGGTTTTGGATTGAAGCCCCATTTCCTGATGGCGAGTCCGGGCTGCTCCACCATAAGCCGCTGCAGCGACTTCTTGCCGAAGTAGTACAGATGCTCGGAGGGCAGAACGGCGCCCCATTTGTGAAGGGGACGGGTTCTGCGCCTATGTCCCACGTCCGGCGTATGAATGATCAATATGCCGGCGGGTGCAAGCAGACGCCGGAGTTCTTTCATGGTGCGATGCAGGTCGGGCTCGTGCTCGATTACTTCGCAAGCGGTGATGACGTCGAAGTGATGATCAGGAAATTTTTGGTCTTCGAGCTGACCCAGGAAGGCTTTCTCCAGCCCCGGTTCTTTTTTGGCGAATTCGATTCCCCACGATTCCAGGTCCACTCCGTAGGCTTCGTAACCCGCGTTTTTGGCGGCTTCCACGATATGGCCGGCCGAGCAGCCGATATCCAGCCAGCGGCCCGAGGGAACGGACTTTCTTGCCTGCCTGTAGCGGGGTTCGTAGGTATCCAGGATTTGGGCATACGAAGGCCGCGGGTTGATGAGAATGAAGCCGCAATGGTCACCCCGGACGAAAGGCTCGCCGTCCTTCTTGAACAACTCGGTGAAGCGGTTGCCCCGGCATATCGGACAATCCATGGTTTCCCAGGATATGGCTTGGCGTTGCGCCCGTTTTTCGGCTTTCCAGCTCATTCATGAACCCTCTTTATCGGAAGCGGAGCATTTATGTCGGCGTTTGATGACAAGCCCGTCGATGCTATGCAGAAAGTCTTGTTTTCCGACAGCAAGACCGGGCCGGGACAGAAAGAAATCGCGCTGCAGTTTCTGCTCTTCGAAATGCCGTGCAAGAGTACCGCTTGTCAGCAGGCGCCCAAAAGCGGGGCTTTGTTCCCCATGGTCAAACATTCTGTTCATCACGGCGTTCCCGGCTGTCGGCAGGCAATGCGAACCCTCGTAGTAGTTCTGCATTTTTTCCTTGCTGCCCGGAATGGGCAGTTTTTCCATGGTCAATGCGTTATAGCCGCCGAAATCCCATAAAGGGAAAGGCTCGCGTTTGTTGCGCGCCGCGACGGCCTCGTTGATTTTTACCAACTCACCAATCCACAGATTATAAAAATCGCCGATGCCCTGCGCATGAATGGCTTCGGTAAACCAGGCGTGTACTGGCGGAATATGCAGATATAGCCGGATATTGTTCTTGTGGGCAAAGTCCGGGATGGAAGCCAGCGTCGACAGCGGATTGCCGATATTGCAGTTCAGGCTGTATGAACAGACGTTGGGAGGATATTGGCTGGCAATGTTTTTGTAGAACTCTTTCCTGGATGAAAGATTCAGCGCCTCGATATCCGCTTTCATCAAGCCGTTGTCCTCCAGCCATCGTTTAGGCTTGACCGACTGTCGGCCAAGTGTCTTGCCGGTGAATTCGAGAGACTCAAGCGACCACAAGATTTTTGCGGTCTGTCGCCATTTCGGCAGCTCAAGAAAACCAGAAGATTTCCGGATGTCGGGGTCGGCCGCATTGTATGCATGAAATAGGCGACAAAAAGAACGTAATGAACAAAACGGCATTCGCTGGCAATTCCCTTGTAGGCATCAACCAGGAATGCGATTTGCGTGAAGGTGAAAAACGAGATGCCGATGGGCAAGACCACCTCGGCCCATTGCAAATCGATATCGGACACGATTTTCAAGTTGGCCACAAAGAAATTGGCGTACTTGTAGTACGCCAATGCGGCCAGATTCCCCGTCAGCCCGAGGATTAGAAGCAAGTGCCTGTGCCTGGCGGATTTTTGTTTGGCTATGCCAAGCCCGGTAAAGTAGTTGAATAAAATGGAGCCGCCAAGAAGCCAAAGATAGTGTGGCGTCCAATAGCCGTAGAAAAAAAGCGATGCCAATGCAAGCCAGGAGGCGGCAAGCCACGGCCCGCGAGAACCGAGGCGCGCCAGCAAATAGAAGCCGGCCCATGTGACGGGGAGAAATGCAAACAGGAATAGATGAGAGTTAAACGGCATTTCCCCGGCCGAAGCAAAAGAATGGAGCCAATGGATTAATCGTCAAGAGACTGGGGTTGGGCCCGATGCCGCCTGTGCCGGAGTAATTGGCGGCCCGAATTTTATCATGGCGAGGTGCGCGGCTTGGGGCTATAGGAAGGTGAGCGTCTTCATCATGCTTTCGAAATCCGCCAGTCCCTTGGGAAAGTACACCAGTCCCGGCGCCTCATAGATAAGGGCAAGCCGGCCTTTCTGGTCGACCAGGGCGTAGGTGACCCGCTCGATCGGCAGCCCGCGCTCGGTTTTCCAGCGCGTGTGCACGCGCACCGCGGGCTTGCCGCCGACGATGGCCGGCCGGTTGGAGAGCACGGCAAAAGCGCCAAGCTTCCCTCCGGCTTTCTGTTCGGCAATGACCAGTTCGGCGACTTCCTGCGGCAGCAGATCCGGGCTGGTTTTGCGTTTGGTATGTTTCAGCTCGCGATCGTGTTTTTCTCGGTAGCCTGCGATGAAATTGAGCAGCGGGCCGTCGCGCGAGAAGAAGATGTCGTAGATATCGTAGTTTTTGCGTACCCAGCCGAGCGGCGCTTGCAGCGCGTAGTCATCCTTGACCGTGATGCTGCGATTGTTGGGGTCGACGGCAGACCATGGGGTGCAGGCAGCCACGGCCAGCAGAAGCAGGAAAAGCGAATGGCGCAGGTTTTTCATCAACCGTTTTCTTTCAGGTAGGACTCGACATATTCGCGGTCGGGTGCGGCGGGCGCGAGTTCCAGATAACGTTTGAACAAGGGCGTGGAGAGTTTTTTTTCGCCGCGCTTGTAATGCAGCAGACCCAAGGCGCGATATGCCGACGCGAATCCAGGAGCCAATTCTATTGAAAGTGTGTACTCACGTTTGGCGAGATCGATATCGCCTTCCTGATTGCGCAGCCGATAGGCCTCGCCCAGAAAAAAGCTTGCTTCCGGGGGGTATTCCCGGCGCCGCTCGGAGTCGGACAACACCAGGATCAGCTGTTTGTAGCGGTAGGCATCCAGGTCTTCCTGCAGGGCAAAGAGGCGTACATCGCGCATCGCCATGACATAAGGCTCGTGTCCCGCCTCGCCGTTCACGGCATCCTTGGCCAGTTCGCCGAGGATGTCGACCCGGTCTTGCAGCTTGGGGTGGCTGGCGAAGAAAAACGGCTCGTTGATGTCGAGCGCCTTGATTTCGGCGATCAGGTGCTCGAAGGTCTTGGGCGCTTCCCTGGCGGAATAGCCGGCGGCAACCAGGCGCCGGTAGCCGACATGGTCCGCCTCGCTTTCGTGCTCGCGAGAGAAACCCGACATCGAGCTCAGCGCGACGACGCTGCCGACGATCGGTACGCCGGCCATGCCCACGACAAGGGCGACTACGGTCATGTTTTTGGCATTCTCGATCTGCTGGTAGGAATGGCGGTGCACGAAATGCGCGCCCTCGTGCGCCAGCACGGTGGCGAGCTGGGCCTCGTTCTGCAGCCTGGCCAGCAGCCCGGTATTGATGTAGACGCTGCCGTTGGGCAGGGCGAAGGCGTTCAACTGGTTGGAGTCGAGCGCGCGGACGCGCACTTTGCCGCCGAATTCGGGGTAAAGCTTGTCCATTACGCCCTGCAGGTAGCCGTTGAGGGCGGGATCCTTGCGCAACTTGCCGGAACGCTCCAGCGCCTTGTCGAACTCCTCGGCTTCTGCCCAGAGGTTCTTTTCCTCGCGCTCGAGACTGACGGCGCTGACCGGGTAGGCCCACGGCACGACCTCGTCGGCGACGGCGGTTGCGCCCAGGATCAGCGCAAGCAGTCCAAGCAGGCGGGGGCTCATTGTTGGGGATAGCTGGCGAAAAAGTCTTTCACCAGTACCTGTACCGCGGCCGGGTCGCGGGAATCGAGCGTCATGCTCTGGTCGTAGGACATCCAGCGAATTTCGCCGGTTTTCAGGTCGGCCAGGCCGACGCTGATGAAGGACTGCCCGACGGGAATGGTGATGCCCAGCAGCAGGCCGACGGCAAAGGCGGCTTTGCGCTCGCTGGTCGAGATGATGTCCGCCCCCGTAAAGATCAGCGCGCTGTCCGCCCCGGTTTTCTCGCGCAGAAAGGCCAGCCCTTCGCCGAGCGTATAATCCCATTCCGTTTTCTTGTGCTGCCAGCCGCTGTCCAGGCCGCGACCATATATATAGATGGCATAGGCGAGGCGGTCATAAAGGCCGATATGGCTTTCCACCTTTTCGGCTTCTTCGCTGTCAAGCAGCGGCATGCGCAGGGGCTCGAAGCGGCCGTTTTCGCGGAAATAGGCCTCGGCCGCGGCCAGCAGATTCTCGTTGGCTGTCTTGGTCCAGTCATCCTGTCGCTGAATCACGCCGCCCGCAGAAAGCTCCGCGACGAACATTTGCGGCGGCAGCAGCAGGATCTTTTTCGGGCGTTGGTCCTGGGGCAGGCTGGCGAACTTGGGGTTGGCGGCCGAGTAAGCCGCTATCGCCAAAGCGGGTACACTCAGGGCGAAAACGAACAACAGGCGAATGAGCACAGGCATGACAATTCCCTCGGACAAGCCGGAAGCTACGTTAAAGCCCGGGTTGCGTCAATTGTCGGCGACCAATGGCCGGGTGGCGGTTTCACGTGAAACCGTCCTCTTGCGCTGGCTGTCCGATCGTGGCCTGTGCCTGGCGACCGGCGAGCGGACGGTGGAATTCTATCGACGCTTGACTGCATCCCGTCTGCCGGGCGTGGTGGAGGTGGTGCCGGCCGATGGCATGCTGCTCCTGGTGCTGGCGCCGGGCATGCCAATGCCAGCCGGTTTGCCAGAATTGCTCGACGGATTGAATGGCCCGCCCGAGATGGAGCCGACCATGGAGCACTGCATCCCGGTGCGGTTCGACGGCGAGGACCTGCCGGCAATAGCCGGGCAGGCGGGCTATGCGGAGGAGGGGCTGATCGAGCTTTTGTGCTCGCTTACGCTGGGGGTGAAATTTCTCGGGTTCCAGCCGGGCTTTGCCTATCTCGATGGGCTGCCGCCGAAATTGCATCTGCCGCGCCGGCCCAATCCGAGAAAACATGTCCCTGCCGGCAGCGTTGCGCTGGCGGGCGGCTATTGCGGCATCTATCCTTTGGCCGGCCCGGGCGGCTGGCATCTGCTCGGCACGACCGAGGCCATGCTGTTCGATCCCGCGGCCGATCCGCCGGCAAGGTTCCGGCCCGGCGATACCGTGAAATTGGTGGCGACATGATAGAAGTCGTCAAGGCGGGCATGCAGGACCTGGTCATGGATTTGGGCCGGCCGGGCTACCGCGCCCAGGGCGTGCCGGAGGGCGGCGCGGCGGACGTCGAAGCCATGATCCTGGCCAATCGGCTGGTCGGCAACCCGGATCGGGCGGCAGTGCTGGAATTGCTCTTGCGCGGGCCGACCCTGCGTTTTCCCGGTGGCGGCAGGGTCGCATTGACAGGCGCCGAGATGCAGGCTCGCTGCAATGGCAAGCCGATGCCATGCGGCCGGACATTGGAAATTCCGCCTGGCGGCGAACTGGAGATGGGTCAGGCCAGCAAAGGCCTGCGCGGCTATTTGGCGGTGGCGGGCGGAATCGACAGCCAGCCGGTGCTGGGCAGCCGGGCGACTTTTTTGCCGTCGGGCTTTGGCGGCTGGCAGGGTCGTGCGCTGAGGGCGGATGATAGGTTGCCTTTTGGGGTGGCAGGCGGCCATGGCAAAAAAGGCGTGATCAGCTTTGCCGGCTGCAAGGCCCCCTTGCGCATTCTGCCCGGCCCGCAGCTTGCCGGTTTCGCCGATGCGGCGCTCAAGGCGCTGACAGCGGATGCATTCAATGTGAGTACGGATGTCAATCGGCTGGGTTTGCGGCTGACCGGGCCGGCTCTCGGTTACCAAGGGGGTGCGCTGCCGTCGCAGGCGGTGTTGCCGGGCGCGATCCAGGTGCCGCCAGATGGACAGCCCATTGTCCTCGGCTGGGACGGGCCAGTGACCGGGGGCTATCCGGTGATCGCAGCCATCATTGCGGCGGACCTGTCTTGTCTGGCGCAATTGAGGCCGGACAACCATTTGAGGTTTTCCTTTGTCACGCTGGAAGAGGCGCACGCGGCCTGGCGCAAGCGTCAGCAGGATATGGACGAGGCGATCGCATGGGCCGCTTGATCGAACTCAACGCAGACGTAGGCGAGGGCGGACCGGATGCCGAGGTCGTGCCGCACGTGCATCGGGTGTCGATTGCCTGTGGCGGACATGCCGGCGACGCAGATTCGATGCGCGCCGCCCTGCTTTTGGCAAAAGCGCACGGTATTCTGGCGGGGGCGCATCCCGGCTATCCTGATCCGGCCAATTTCGGTCGACGGGCCATGGCGGCCGACCGGGCCGATCTGGCGCGCTGGATAGTGGAGCAGACCCTGGCCTTGCGGGCCATGGCGGCCGAGCTCGAGATGAAACTGTTTCACGTGAAACCGCATGGCGCCCTGTACAACCGTGCGGCGATGGGCGGGGAAACCGCACAGGCGGTGATTGCCGCCATGCAGGAACTGCAAGATTTGGCCCTGGTGGTGCTGGCGGGCTCGCCGCTTGCGGCCTGGGCGAGGGAGGCGGGGGTGGCGGTGCTGGAGGAAGCGTTTGCAGACCGGCGCTACTTGCATGGCGGCGGGCTGGCGCCGCGCGGTCAGGCCGGTGCGGTCATCGATGAGCCGGAACAGGTTCTCGCCCAGGCAAAAAAAATCGCGGCCGGGGAGGCCTTTCCGACCCTGGATGGCGGCATGCTGCGCGTGCGCGCCGACACGCTTTGTCTGCATGGCGAGGGGCGGTTGGCCCCAGAGTTGGCCCGCTTGCTGTCCGAGAAACTGCGAGGTGATGGAGCAGTTTGTTTCACGTGAAACGCTGCGGTATCGTAGAATTGCGCCAATGAAATTTCCCGAGATTTTCGATGTGATCGTGGTGGGCGGCGGCCATGCCGGCACGGAGGCCGCGCTGGCGGCCGCGCGCGCGGGCGCCAGGTCGCTGCTGTTGACCCACAACATCGAGACGCTGGGCGCCATGTCCTGCAACCCGTCGATCGGCGGCATCGGCAAGGGCCATCTGGTCAAGGAGGTGGATGCGCTGGGCGGGGCGATGGCGCTTGCCACCGATGAAGCCGGTATCCAGTTCCGTACTCTAAATGCCTCCAAGGGCCCGGCGGTGCGCGCTACCCGCGCCCAGGCCGATCGCGTGCTGTACAAGGCTGCGATCCGTCGTCGCCTGGAAAACACGGAAAACCTCACCCTGTTCCAGCAGGCGGTGGACGATCTCTTGGTGGAAGGCGACCGCGTCACGGGCGTGCGAACCCGGTTGGGCCTGGAGTTTTCCGCTCACGCGGTGGTGCTCACCACCGGCACCTTCCTCGCCGGCCTGATCCATGTCGGCCTGCAGAATTACGAGGCGGGGCGCGCGGGCGACCCGCCGGCGAAATCGCTCGCGCATCGCCTGCGCGAGCTCGACCTGCCGGTAGGCCGCTTGAAAACCGGCACGCCGCCGCGTCTCGACGGCCGCAGCATCGACTGGGCGAAATGCCAGGAACAGCCGGGCGATGATCCGGCTCCCGTATTTTCCTTCCTCGGCAGTCGCGCCATGCATCCGCGCCAGCTGTCGTGCTGGATCACCCATACCAACGCGCGCACCCACGACATCATCCGCTCGGGTTTCGAACGTTCGCCCATGTTTACCGGGGTGATCGAAGGGGTGGGGCCGCGCTACTGCCCGTCCATCGAGGACAAGGTCAACCGCTTCGCCGACAAGGCCAGCCATCAAATATTCCTGGAGCCGGAGGGGCTGGACACGCACGAGGTCTATCCCAACGGCATTTCCACCTCGCTGCCTTTCGACATCCAGCTGGCGGCGGTACATTCCATCCCCGGCCTGGAAAACGCGCACATCCTGCGTCCGGGTTATGCCATCGAGTACGATTATTTCGACCCTCGCAATCTGAAGGCCTCGCTGGAAACCAAATCGATCAATGGCCTGTTTTTCGCCGGCCAGATCAACGGCACCACCGGCT
>DCVO01000025.1:16936-20765 GCA_002327405.1 Thiobacillus sp. UBA2186
TACCGCATGTTCACCAGCCGCGCCGAGTACCGCCTGTCCCTGCGCGAGGACAATGCCGACATGCGCCTCACGGAAACCGGCCGCGAACTGGGGCTGGTTGACGATTTCCGCTGGGATGCGTTCAACCGCAAGCGCGATGCCGTCGCCAAGGAAACCGAGCGACTGAAAGCCACCTGGGTGCGCCCCGAAGTGCTGCCTGCCGCCGAGGCCGAGGCGGTGCTGGGCAAGGCGATCGAGCGCGAGTACAACCTGTACGAGCTTCTGCGCCGGCCGGAAGTGGCCTATGCCGATTTGCTCAGGCTTCCGGGCGGCGTGCCCGGCGTGGAGGATGCGCTAGTCATCGAGCAGATGGAAATCCAGGCCAAGTACCAGGGCTACATCGAGCGCCAGAAGGGCGAGGTGGAAAAGCACCGCGAGCAGGAAGAACTGCGCCTGCCGCAGGACTTCGACTACATGCAGCTGACCGGGCTGTCCATCGAGGTGCGCCAGCGGCTGAACAAATACAAGCCCGAGACCCTGGGCCAGGCCTCGCGCCTGCAAGGCATCACGCCGGCGGCGATTTCGGTGTTGATGGTCTACGCCAGGCGCGGTTTCAAACCGGACATTGATAAAAAGACCGCATGACGCTCGCCGCACAGCTAGCGGCAGGGGTCGCGGAATTGGGGGTCGAGGCCGGTCCGGAAACCCGGCAAAAACTGCTGGCCTATCTGGAGCTGATGGCCAAGTGGAACCGGGTCTACAACCTGACCGCGCTGCGAAATCCGGGCGAGTGGGTCACCCATCATCTGCTCGACAGCCTGTCGGTGCTGCCGCACATTCAAGGCCCGATGGTGGTGGATGCAGGCAGCGGGGCGGGCTTGCCGGGACTGGTGCTGGCCATGGCTCGGCCCGACTGGCAGGTGGTGAGCGTGGAGGCGGTGGACAAGAAAGCCGCCTTCCAGCGCCAGGTTGCGGCGGAGTTGGCGCTTGCCAACGTGCGAATCGAGGGGTGCAGGGTGGAGGAAGTAAGGCTGGGAGGCGGTGCCGATACCGTCGTGTCGCGCGCCTTTTCCAGCCTGGCGGATTTCGTGAAGCTGACCCGGCACCTGCTCAAACCGGGTGGGCAGTGGGCGGCCATGAAGGGGCGGCTGCCGCAGGAGGAAATCGCCGCCCTGCCGGCCGATGTGCGGGTCAGGGAAATAATCGAATTGAAAGTGCCGGGATTGAATGCCGAGCGCTGCGTCGTGTTGATGGGGCGGGGATGAATGGCGTGAACAAGGAGGACAAGAGGACAGGAGGGAAACCTAATGTAGAAAAACTCTTGTCCTCATGTCCTCTTTGTGGATTTTGACGGAAAAGTTGATGAGCAGGATTCTTGCGATAGCAAACCAGAAAGGCGGGGTCGGCAAGACCACCACCGCCGTCAATCTCGCCTGCGGGCTCGCCCAAAACGGCCAGCGCGTGCTGCTGGTGGATCTCGATCCCCAGGGCAACGCCACCATGGGTGCGGGCGTGGAGAAGCGCACGGCCATGCCCACCGCCTACCAGGTGCTGCTGGAGCAGGCTGACATCCCGTCCAGCCGCTTGCGCTCGTCACAAGGCGGATTCGACGTGGTGCCGGCCAACCGCGAGCTGTCGGGCAGCGAGATCGACATGGTTGAGATCGACCAGCGCGAATATCGACTGAAGGCCGAATTGGCCAAGGTCTCGCATGAATACGACTTCGTGCTCATCGACTGCGCCCCCACGCTCAATCTGCTCACCGTCAATGCGCTGGCTGCGGCCGATGCGGTGCTGATTCCCATGCAGTGCGAATACTACGCGCTGGAGGGATTGACGGATCTCGTTGCCACCATCAAGAAGGTCAAACAGCGGCTCAATCCCGGCATCGAAATCGAGGGTCTCTTGCGCGTGATGTACGACCCGCGCTCGACGCTGGCGCAACAGGTGGCGTCGGAATTGAAGAGCCATTTCGGCGACAAGGTGTTCAATACCGTGATTCCGCGCAATGTGCGCCTGGCCGAGGCGCCCAGCCATGGCCTGCCGGGCGTGGTGTACGACCCCGCCTCGAAAGGCGCGCAGGCTTATATCGAACTGGCGCGCGAAGTCTTGCAGCGCTACGGCATTGCGGTCGGAGCAATGGCGGAATGAAAAAAACCTTTGATGCAGAGAAAACCCAAAAGCGTTTCACAGGGAGGGAGGGGAGGACAAGAGAGGGGATGAGCGATTACTCCCTTGCCTCCCTTAACCGCGCTGTTATCGAATTTTGAAGGGGGTTACATGGCGAAAATGAAAGGACTTGGGCGCGGACTCGACGCACTCTTGGGCGGCGACGCCGGCGGCGCTGGCGAAAAGGGCGACTTGCGCACCTTGCAGATTTCGCAATTGAAGCCGGGGCGCTACCAGCCGCGTACGCATTTCGACGAAACCGCGCTCGACGAACTGGCCGAGTCAATCCGCACGCAGGGCCTGATGCAGCCCATCCTGGTGCGCGCGGACGGCGGCCAGTACGAGATCATCGCCGGCGAGCGCCGCTGGCGCGCGGCGCAGCGCGCGGGGCTCACCGAAGTGCCGGTGCTGATCAAGGACGTGCGCGAGGAAGCCGTGGCGGCGATGGCGCTGATCGAGAACATCCAGCGCGAAGACCTCAACGCCATCGAGCAGGCGCACGGCCTGCAGCGACTGATCCAGGAATTCGGCATGACCCACGATGCGGTGGCGCAATCGGTGGGCAAGTCGCGCGCAGCGGTATCCAACCTGCTGCGTTTGCTCAATCTCTCCAAGCCGGTGCAGGACATGCTCACCGCGGGCCTGATCGAGATGGGCCATGCCCGCGCGCTGCTGCCGTTGCACGCCACGCAGCAGAAGGAGCTTGCGCACGAAATCGAGGAAAAAGGGCTATCGGTGCGCGAGGTTGAGCGCCGCGCCGCCAGAATGAAGGAAGGGGATAGTGCCAAGGCCGCGAAAAAATCCGTGCCGCGCGACATCCGCCGCCTGGAGGAAACCCTGTCCGAAACCCTGGGCATGGAGGCGCGCGTGCACATGAGCCGGCATGGCGGACGGCTCACTCTGGTGTTCTCCGATGCCGAGCAACTCCAGGGCATGCTGGAGAAGCTCGGGATTGCGCTATAAACAAACGCCGGGGTCAAGGGAGTAGTAGATAAAACCTATCAATCCCCTAATAAATCCTAATTGCATTAAATAAGCTAATTGGTCTATCATCGCGGTCTAATGTTCGGGCCCACAACCCGGGTGGCGGTTGCACAACTCGCCATTCTCCTTGCTGCAGCGGGCGTCGCCTGGTTCCTCTGGGGACAGAAGACCGCGCTATCGGCAGCTTATGGGGTGGCGGTGAGCTTGATCATTACCCTGCTGATGCTGGCTCGACAGCGTGAAAGCGAAGCGCATTCCGACTGGACGGCACAACGTCAACTGGGACAGTTTTTCCGGCTTGAAGCCGAACGTCTCGTTCTCGCAGTGGCGTTGTTGGCTTTGGGTTTCATGTCCGGCAAAACCGAGCCGCTGGCGCTGACTTCCGGCTTCGTGCTGGGGCAGCTTGGCTGGGCGGCAGCGCTGAAAAAGCCTTAAACCTTGATGCAGGTGCGTTTTGATTGTGGAGAGCCATGTGCCCCACAACCAAAACTTACTTGATTCAAACCAAAATATCATGGCCGAAGCACATACCTCTGGCGAATACATCAAGCACCACCTGCAGAACCTGACCTTCGGTCAGCATCCCGACGGCACCTGGGGCGTTGCCCACAGCGCCGAAGAAGCCAAGGAGATGGGCTTCTGGGCGATCAACCTCGACAGCATGGGCTTCGCCATCGTCCTCGGCCTGATCTTCCTG
>DCVO01000104.1:0-540 GCA_002327405.1 Thiobacillus sp. UBA2186
CCCCTCCCCCCTCAAGGGGGAGGGGCTAAATACATTAAACAGTCTTGCCGCGATAAATCACCATGGCGGCGCCCTGGGACTGCGCGAAGTTGTCGTAGCCGACCAGGCGAACGTGGTTGTTCGGGTTCGCCTTGTGGCAGGCTTCGGCTTCGGCCAGGATGCGGTCCACGTCGGTCTCGCCGAACATCGGCAGCTTCCACATGTACCAGTAGGAGTCCATCAGGTGCTCGGGCTCGGTGTGCTCGATGGCGGGGTTCCAGCCCTTGTTCACAATGTACTCGACCTGCTTGCGGATGCTGGCCGCGTCCATGGCGGGCAGGTAGGAGAAGGTCTCGAACTTGCGGCTGGCGGGATCGCTCAGACGGCTTTTGTAATCCATTACTTCAGACATTGTTTTGCTCCTTGCGTCGCAGTTAGGGGTGAGGAGTTAGGAGTGAGGAGGAGGGGAGCGGAGGAGGGATTACTCCTCACTCCTTATGCCTCACTCCTCACCGCGCATCGCTTAGCGATGCGCGACGTCCAGCTTGTCGACGGTGTCGA
>DCVO01000104.1:560-1123 GCA_002327405.1 Thiobacillus sp. UBA2186
CAGGCTTCCAGCGCGACGCGGTTGGCCGCGGCGCCGGCCGCGTTGCCCCAGGGGTGGCCCAGCGTCCCGCCGCCGAACTGCAGCACGGAGTCGTCGCCGAAGATGTTCACCAGGGCGGGCATGTGCCAGACGTGGATGCCGCCGGAGGCGACGGGCATCACGCCGGGCATGGAGCCCCAGTCCTGGTCGAAGAAGATGCCGCGCGAGCGGTCTTCCTTGATGTAGCTGTCGCGCATGATGTCGATCCAGCCCAGNNCGGTCGCCTTCCAGCTTGCCGACGACGGTGCCGGAGTGCAGGTGGTCGCCGCCGGACAGGCGCAGGATCTTGGTCAGCACGCGGAAGTGGATGCCGTGGTGCGGGTTGCGGTCGAGCACGGCGTGCATGGCGCGGTGGATGTGCAGCAGCATGCCGTTGTCGCGACACCAGTTGGCCAGACCCGTGTTGGCGCAAAAGCCGCCGGTGATGTAGTCGTGCATGATGATGGGCGCGCCGATTTCCTTGGCGTACGCGGCCCGCTTGTACATCTCTTCCGGGGTCGGGGCGGTCACGTTCAGGTAGTGGC
>DCVO01000104.1:1193-6921 GCA_002327405.1 Thiobacillus sp. UBA2186
AGCAGCGGACGGCCGTACTTGTTCATCAGGTCGCGCTCGACCTGGATGCCGTGCGGCGGGCCGCCGCAGGTCTTGACGTAGGCGATCGGGAAGCGCACGTCCTCCAGGCGCAGGGCGCGCACGGCCTTGAAGCCGAACACGTTGCCGACCAGGGAGGTGAACACGTTGACCACCGAGCCCTCCTCGAACAGGTCGATCGGGTAGGCGATGAAGGCGTAGAAGCAGGTGTCGTCGCCGGGCACGTCCTCGATCTTGTAGGCGCGGCCCTTGTAGTAGTCCAGGTCGGTCAAGAGGTCGGTCCACACCGTGGTCCAGGTGCCGGTGGAAGATTCGGCGGCTACGGCGGCGGCGGCCTCCTCGCGGTCCACGCCCGGCTGCGGGGTGATCTTGAACACCGCCAGGATATCGGTATCCAGGGGGGTGTATTCGGGCATCCAGTAGGTCTGCCGGTATTCCTTCACACCGGCGTTGTAAGTTTTTACAGCCATGATTTCCTCCTGCAGAGAGTCAGGTTATTCCGCGCAAGGCCAAATGCCTTACACGATGGGCGAATCATGCAGAAACCAAATCATCAATAACAGTCGTTTTTTTCTATCTTTACGATAGACTAATATCTATGTTCATCCTGTGAAGGGGGAAGGGAGAAGGGGGATGCCCGCCCGGCGCTTCGCGCCACCCTCCCTGCCGGGAGGGTTGGGGTTTTACCCTTCCCCCTTCCCCCTTCCCCCTTCCCCCTTCACACACCATGCGACGCACCACCTTTCGCCAGCTGGAAATCTTCGAAGCCATCGCCCGCCTGGGCAGCTTTACCAAGGCCTCCGAAGAACTCCACCTTACCCAGCCCACGGTTTCCATGCAGATCAAGAAACTCAGCGATACGGTCGGTGCGCCCTTGCTCGAACAGGTCGGAAAAAAGGTTCACCTCACCGACGTCGGGCGCGACCTGGTCAAGGCGGCACGTGAAATTTTCAGCATCCTCGACGGTTTCACCATGTCGGTGGCCGAGCGGCAGGGCATGAAGAAGGGCCGGCTGAAACTGATGGCCATCACCACCGCCTCGTATTTCGCCCCGCGCCTCCTGGGCGAATTCTCCAGGCTCTACCCCGGCATCGAGGTCGCCCTGCGCGTGACCAACCGCGAAAAGCTCCTGGCCAGCATGGCGGACAACCCCGATGATCTCTACATCCTGGGACAGCCGCCGGAAGATATCGACGTCGTCGCCACGCCCTTCATGGAAAATCCCCTGGTGGTGCTGGCGCCGCCGGACCATCCCCTGGCCGGCAAGAAGAAAATCTCGTTGAAGCGCCTGGCCCAGGAGCCCTGGCTCATGCGCGAAGCCGGCTCCGGCACGCGGATTGCAATTGAGAAGCTCTTCGCCAGCAAGGGCATAGAACTGCACCCGCGCCTGGAGCTGGGCAGCAACGAGGCGATCAAGCAGGCCATCCTTTCCGGCCTGGGTATCTCGGCCATGTCCAACCATGCCCTGGCGCTCGACCAGGCGGGCCAGTTCGCCGTGCTCGACGCCGAGGGCTTTCCCATCCGGCGCCATTGGTATGTGGTCTACCCCGCCGCCCGCCCGCCTTCACTGGTGGCGCGCGCATTCATGGACTTTCTGCTCGGGCAGGAGTGCGGGGATGCTCGGGGTAAAAAGGAGGGCAAAAGGGCTTGAAGCGGCTGAGACCCATAGCCTGGGCGCCCCGGCCTGGTGTAAATTTTCGTCATGGGGTGTCGTAAAGTGTCACTATGGCGTTTGAAGCTGGCGCCACCAGTTTAATCAATTCAATGAGTTAGATCTTGGCATTGTTTTTGCAAGCTGGAACTTGCGAATTCAACCAAAGTAGAGAGGATCGATATGGCACGCAAGCAAACACTCGTATTCCTGACCCTGGCCGCCTTGGCGTCCCCGGTATTCGCAGTCGACGGCGGTGCCGTGCTCGGCGGAGCGATTGGCGGTGGGGCCGGTGCCGCTGTGGGTTCCGCCGTGGGAGGGAAGGAAGGTGCGATTATCGGCGGCGCCATCGGCGGCGGTGTCGGGGCAGCGATCGGATCCGGCGACAGCAAGGAGACGAAGGTCGTAGAGAAGGAAGTTGTGGTGGAGAAGGAGGTCGTATATGTCAAGGATCGCCACGACAACGGCCTGCACCGCGGGCACCACAAAAACAAGCACGACCATCACTGACTCGGGATGTGCCGCCCATCAATGAGGGCGGGGAGGAACAAAAGGCCGGTTCACCCGGCCTTTTGCATATGTGCGTCAGCTTTTCCTGAGGTAACAGGCTTTCAGCATGAAGCTGCCGGCATCGGTCTTGCAGTCCACTTCGTGGTCGCCGCCGACGATGCGGATGCCCTTGATCTTGGTGCCGACTTTCAGCGTGATCGAGGAGCCTTTTACCTTGAGATCCTTGATCAGCGTCACGGTGTCGCCGTCATTCAGCACATTGCCGTTGGCGTCCTTGACCACGGCGCCTGCATCTTCGCCGGCTTGCGCGGCTTCAGTCATCGGCCACTCGTAGCCGCAGTCGGCGCAGACGTAGTTGTCGCCGTCCTGATAGGTGTTCTCCAGGGTGCATTGGGGGCAGGCGGGGATGTTGCTCATGGTTTTCTCGCTTCAAACAAGATGAAAAATCATTTCGTCAGCGCCGGGAACAGCTCGGGCAATTTTTGGCTACGGCCGTCGCTGCGCGACTTAACGTTCGCTATGCTCACGTTAGCCTACGCCGAAAGCTGCCCATCATGGCACTCACTTCGTCAGTGCCATGAAAAGCTCGGGTAGCTTTTCCGGCAGGCGCTGGATGTTGTCGACCACGGTGTACTGACGTCCGAAGATGTCGGATACGTATTCATCCGCTTTGGGGTCGAGGCTGATGCAGTAGGTGAAGATGCCCTCGCGCTCGAGTTCCTTCACCGCCTGGCGTGCGTCTTCGATAAGCAGGCGTTCGTCCTGGGCGTCGACGTCGGCAGGCTGGCCGTCGGTGAGGACCAGCATGAGCTTCTTGTCGGCAGGCCGCGCGGAAAGGTAGTGCGCGGCGTGGCGCATGGCGGCGCCCATGCGCGTG
The DNA here is from genome assembly GCA_002327405.1 of Thiobacillus sp. UBA2186. Taxonomy (GTDB): domain Bacteria; phylum Pseudomonadota; class Gammaproteobacteria; order Burkholderiales; family Thiobacillaceae; genus UBA6918. Next base: position 4,250 of record DCVO01000104.1, read on the forward strand.
GACCAGCCGGCTTCCATCGCCGCCAGGCGCGCCTTCACCTCGTCGTCCCAGTGTTCGCCGTAGCCTTTGATGTGGAGATATCGCACGTCGTGGCGGGTGTTGGAGTGGAAGCCGGCGATGGCGAAGGGGTCGCCCAGCTTCTCGATGGCCCAGGCCAGGAGCGACACGGCCTCTTGCGAGAGTTCGAGGATGGTCTGCTCGGAGCCGGCGGCTTTTTCATTCAATGATTCGGACAAATCCAGCAGCAGCATCACCGCGATGTCGCGGCCGCTGGTCTGGTGGCTCATGTTGATGCGCGGGTCGGGGGCGGCGCCGCCCTTGAAGTCGATGAGGGAGCGAATGGCGACGTCGAGGTCGAGTTCCGAACCTTCTTCCTGGTAGCGGATGCGCACCTTGTCCTGCGGCTTCAAGAGGTCGAGCAGGCGTTTCAGGCGCTTGGCGAGCGCATCGTGTTTCTGCAGCAGGCGGTCGATGTCGCCTGCATTGCCGCTGGGGTGCAGGCGCTCGTACAGGCTCACCCAGTCCGGGCGGTAGGTCTGGCTGCTGTAATCCCACTCGGGGTAATGGCGCGGCGGCAGGCCTTTGAGTTCTTCGCCTGGTTCGATTTTTCTCTGTTCATCGAAGGCTTCTTCCTCGTCGCCCTCCTCGATGAATTTCCACAGTTGGCGGTTGTCGTCGCGGTAGTCGACCACGGTATCGTCGAAGTGCACCTTGGCGTACTGGTCGCTCTGGCGGCGGGTTTTCGCCACGTAGGAAAGGGCCAGCGAAGCGATTTCTGATGTGCTGGATTCGCCCTTGGCCATGATGGCGTGAAAGCGTGCGACGTAGTCATTGAGGTCGACGTCACGATAGCCATGCTCGGGGTCGAGCAGCGCGCGTGACAGCATGGCCAGGCGATGGCGCAGGCAGGATGCGGTCTCGGGGTCGCAGGCGTCTTCGACCGGCCTGGGGTGCAGCGCGAGGAAAATGCGGCGCAAGCCGGGATACTCGCGCATCAACAGCGTTTCGATGCGGCAGTCCTCGAAGAACTCGACCGCCATGCGCTGGAACGGGCTCCAGTTGTCGGCGATCTGTGCGGAACTCCAGCGGCGGTGGCCGACCATGTGCGCGAGGGTGGCGCGGTAGCGATCGAGGCCGGAGATTCTGTTCCCCTCTCCCTCGGGGAGAGGGTGGCGCGAAGCGCCGGGAGAGGGAGCGTCCTCACCCCCCACCCCTCTCCCCGGGGGAGAGGGGAGAATAATGTCGTCGTACACGTCCGGCAGCCGCATGCCGAGCTTGTCGTAGTATGGCACCGGCTTGCGGATTTCGTCGAAGGCGGTGGAGTAGGGCACCAGATGGTCAGAGTCCTGCCACAGGCCGCGCAGGTACAGGTCCAGTTTGCGTTCGACGTCCACCAGCAAGGTGCCATGGCGTTCGCGCTGCAGCACCGCGCGCGCATCGGCCGATTGCAGGCTGAAGTAATCTTTCTGCCGCTCTGGATGCCTGGCGTAGTTGCGGATGCCGTATTCCACCCAGTTCCTGAGGCCGGCGACGGAAAGCTGCGCGAGCAGGCTCGGCGCCTGGGCGAAAAACTCGGGCAGGCCGGGGCTGGGGAAGGTGGTGTGGTGGCCGTGGATGGAGCCGGTGGTGCGCTCCATGAAATCGAACATGAGGTCGAGGTAATGCTGCAGCTGTTCCTGCGATTGCAGGCGCTTGGCCACTGGCGCCAGGGTCTGCAGGAAAGGTGCGATGGCGCGGCCGTTGGGCGACTTCTGCATGCGCTGAATCAGCGCCATCACCTGTGGCAGCGATGCTTCGCCAACGGCTTTCGCCGCCGACGGCCACTCTTCCATGAACGCCAGCATCGGCTCCACGCCACGTCCCAGCTTGCCGATGACGCGCGCGGCTTCGAGATAAGCATCGAGCCCCTCGCGTGTGAGCACCGCCAGCGCTTCCGCCATGCAGTCCTCGAACACCTCCTCCACCTGCGGGAAGCGGGTGTCGAGCTGCTTCCAGCAGGCAGCCATGAGAGGATGTTGGTAGTCGGTCATGATTGGTCGTAGGAGCGCCTTCCAAGGCGCGATGGGCCGTCGATCGCGGCGTGGACGCCGCTCCTACAGGGCGAAGGTGGCATCGATCGCGTGATCCAGCGTCTCGCGGATGTCGGCGTCGTCGGTGATCGGGCGCACCAGCGCCATGCGGCAGGCGTCGCCCGCGGCCACGCCATCCTTGATCAGCGTCGCGGCGTACACCAGCAGGCGCGTGGAAATGCCTTCATCAAGGCCGTGGCCCTTGAGGTTGCGCGCGGTCTGGCCGATCTTCACCAGTTTGGCCGCGACGGCCGGATCGAGGCCGGTCTCCTTGGCCAGGATGGCGGTTTCCAGCCTGGCCTCGGGGTAGTCGAAGTCGAAGGCGGTGAAGCGCTGCTTGGTCGACTGTTTCAAGTCCTTCATCAGCGACTGGTAGCCGGGGTTGTANNTGCGCCTGGATCAGTTCGCCCTTCTTGTCGAGCGGCAGGGTGCGGCGGTGGTCGGTGAGCGGATGGATCACCACGGTGGTGTCCTGGCGCGCTTCCACGATTTCATCCAGGTAGCAGATGGCGCCGATGCGCGCGGCAGTGGTGAGCGGGCCGTCGAGCCAGCGCGTGCCGTTGGCTTCGAGCAGGTAGCGCCCGACGAGGTCGGACGCGGTCA
>DCVO01000104.1:6932-8217 GCA_002327405.1 Thiobacillus sp. UBA2186
CCATCACCGGCAGGCGGTTGCGGTAGGCGGCCTCGTACAGCGCGACTTCGTTTCGCTGCTGCTGGTAGTAGGGTTCCTGCTGAACCTTGTACTGGTCTTTATCGATCATTTATATCTCCGAAAGCTGCGTCAATCGGACAAACGGCTTGAACAAGGAGGACAAGAGGACAGGAGTAAATCTCCTTCATGCTTCCCTCTTGTCCTCCTGTCCTCTTTGTAAAAAAACAACGCCCCCAGCGCACCGGGGGCGTGTATAGCTCTGGTTAGGGCATCTCGAATGCAGGCAAGCCCGCTCCGGGGTCGCACCTACCGCCTTGCGGGGGCAGGCACTGTTCCGCCCTCCGCCGGGCTTACTTGTGCACGCCCAGCTTCTCGCGCCAGCCGGGGAACAGCTTGTCGGCGTCGCCCGGGAAGGACTCGAACGCGCGGGCGAATTCCTTGTGCTCTTTCGCGAACTCGATCGGGTCGGCGCCGGACTTCCAGCACTCGTAGGACTGACGCAGGGAGATCGCGCCGGCCGCCGGGGAATCGATGTGGCCGTAGGAGCCGCCGCCGGCGGTGTTGATCACGTTGCCGTGGCCCAGGTTCTCGAAGAAGCCGGGCAGGCGCAGCGCGTTCATGCCGCCGGAGATGATCGGGGTGGTGGGCTTCATGCCGTACCACTTCTGGAAGTAGACCGGGCCCTGGCACTCGTCGCGCTCGATCATGTAGGCGATGACCTTGTCGCTCATCTCGCCTTCCATCTTGCCGTAGCCCATGGTGCCGACGTGGATGCCGGAAGCACCCTGCAGGCGGGACATCTTGGCCAGCACGAAGGCGGTGTAGCCGCGCTTGGAGCTGGGCGAGGTGATCATGCCGTGGCCGGCGCGGTGGTAGTGCAGGTACTGGCTGGGGTACTGGCGACGGGCGGTGGTGATCATGCCGGGGCCGCCGACGAAGCCGTCCACCAGGAAAGCCACTTTGTCGGCATCCGGGCCAAAGGACTCCAGAATGAAGTCGGCGCGGGCGCACATTTCATAGTGGTCGTCGGCGGTGATGTTGGCCGAGAACAGCTTGGCCTGGCCGGTTTCGTCCTGGGCGCGTTTCATGGCGTCGTAGACCAGCGGGTAGACCTTCTTGGCCGGGCAGAACACCTGGTTGCCCTGGGGTTCGTCGTTCTTGATGAAGTCGCTGCCCAGCCAGAACTGGTAGGCCGCGTTGGCGAAGGGCTCGGGGCGCAGGCCCAGCTTGGGCTTGATGATGGTGCCGGCGATGTAGCCGCCGTTCTCGACCGGGCGGCCGAGGA
>DCVO01000184.1 GCA_002327405.1 Thiobacillus sp. UBA2186
GCGAAGCTGTCGGCGCGCCCGAAGAAAGCGGCGAACGCGTCGCGGGCGCGCGGGTTGAACAGGATCGACTGCGCCCAGCCGCCGCCGGCGCCCAGCACATCGCCGTAGGAAAAGCCGCCGCAGGCCACCAGCCCCTTGAAATCCTTGAGGCTCACGCGCCCGGCGATGATGTCGCTCATGTGCACGTCGACCGGCTCGAAGCCGGCCCGATGAAAGGCCGCCGCCATTTCCACCTGGCCGTTGACGCCCTGTTCGCGCAGCACCGCCATGCGCGGGCGCAACCCCCTGGCGATGCAGGGCGCGGCAATATTCTCATTGGCATCGTAGCTCAGCGCGTAATGCAGGCCGGGGTCGGCCGCATCCTTGCAGCGCGCGAATTCCTGGTCGGCGCAGGCCGGGTTGTCGCGCAGGCGCGCAATGCGGTGCGAGGTTTCCCACCACGCTGAAAGCAGGTCGGCGCGCGCTTCATCCAGCACTGTCTGTTCGCCGCTCATGAAACGCACACGATCGTCGGACGCAAGCGTGCCGATGTCGATCACCGGCAAACCGGCCAGCGCGAACTGCGCGATGGCGCGCCCCGCGTGCTCCATGGGCACCTGGAGCACCGCACCGGCCTCTTCGTTGAACAATTGCGCAAGCACGTCGCCTTCCGGCAGCATGACCTTGACCCCGGTCTTGCCGGCAAAAGCCATCTCCGCGATGGTGGCGAACAGACCGCCGTCGGAACGGTCGTGGTAGGCCAGAACCTGCCCGTCCTTGAGCAGATTCTGCAAAATCTTGAAGAAGGCCTTCAGTTCGACCGCGGCGGGGGCATCCGGCGCTTCGTTGCCGATCTGCTCGTACACCTGCGCCAGACTGGAAGCGCCCAGGCGGTTCTTGCCGAAACCAAGGTCGACCAGGATCAGGCGCGTGTCGCCGCAATCGGTGCGCAGTTGCGGCGTCAGCTGCATGCGCGCGTCGGGCGTTGAGGCAAAAGCGGAAACAACCAGCGACAAGGGCGCAGTCACGGCTTTCTTCTGCCCCCTCTCCTCCCACACGGTCTTCATCGACATCGAGTCCTTGCCCACGGGAATGGCAAGCCCCAGTTCCTGGCAGTAGCGCGATACGGCCTGCACCGTATCGAACAGACGCGCGTCTTCACCAGGGTGGCCGGCGGGCGCCATCCAGTTTGCCGAGAGCTTCACGCCCTCGAGTTTTTCGATGCGCGCGGCGAACAAATTCATCAAGGCTTCCGCCACCGCCATGCGGCCTGAGGCCGGCGCGTCGATCAGTGCGAGCGGCCCCTTTTCGCCCATGGCCATGACCTCGCCGCGGTGCGTGGTGTAGCCCATCATGGTAATGGCGCAATCGGCCACCGGCATCTGCCATGGCCCCACGCACTGGTCGCGCGCGGTCATGCCGCCCACGCTGCGGTCGCCGATGGAGATGAGGAACATTTTCGAGGCCACACCGGGCAGGCGCAGCACGCGGTAAGCGGCTTCCTGCACATGGATGCCGGCAGTGTTCAAGGCCGGCAATGCCGGTTCGGCATGCTGCACGTTTCTGGTCATTCTCGGCGGCTTGCCGAGCAGAACGTCGAGCGGCATGTCCACCGGCGCATTGTGGAAGTGTTCGTCCAGCACCTTCAACTGGCGATCGGCGGCGGCCTGGCCGACCACGGCGAAGGGGCAGCGCTCGCGCTCGCAGATTTCGCGGAACTCCTCGATGCGCTTGGCCGGAATCGCCAGCACGTAGCGCTCCTGCGCCTCGTTGCACCAGATTTCCTTGGGCGACATCCCCGACTCTTCCGAAGGCACGGCGCGCAACTGGAACACGCCGCCCTTGCCGCCGCCGTGCACCAGTTCCGGCAAGGCGTTGGACAGTCCGCCCGCGCCGACATCGTGGATGGAGACGATGGGATTGTCCTTGCCCATCTGCCAGCAGCGGTCGATGACCTCCTGCGCGCGGCGCTGCATTTCCGGGTTGCCGCGCTGCACCGAATCGAAATCGAGGTTGGCCGCATTGGCGCCGGTCGCCATGGACGACGCCGCACCCCCGCCCAGCCCGATCAGCATGCCGGGGCCGCCCAGCTGGATCAGCAGTGCGCCTTCCGGCAGCGGCTGTTTGTGCACATGGTCCTCGCGGATGTTGCCCACGCCGCCCGCCAGCATGACGGGCTTGTGGTAACCGCGGCGCTCCTTGTTCACCCAGGTTTCCAGGGTGCGGAAATAGCCGGCCAGGTTCGGGCGGCCGAATTCGTTGTTGAAGGCCGCCGCACCGATGGGGCCTTCCAGCATGATGGCAAGCGGCGACACGATGCGGTCGGGGCGGCCATAGTTCTCTTCTTCCCAGGGCCGGACGGCATCGGGAATGCGCAGGTTCGATACCGAGAACCCGCACAGGCCCGCCTTGGGCTTGGAACCGCGCCCGGTCGCGCCCTCGTCGCGGATCTCGCCGCCGCTGCCGGTCGCTGCGCCCGGGAAAGGCGATATCGCCGTGGGGTGGTTATGCGTCTCCACCTTCATCAGGATGTGCGTGGGCTCGCTGCTGAACTCGTACTTTCCGCCCCGCCCCGGATAGAAGCGCTCGATCTCGGCGCCTTGCATCACGGCGGCGTTGTCTTCATACGCCGACAGCGTGCCTTCCGGAGTCCTGGCGTGGGTGTCGCGGATCATGCGGAACAGGCTCTTGTCCTGTTCGCTGCCGTCGACGACCCAGGCGGCATTGAAAATCTTGTGGCGGCAATGCTCGGAATTGGCCTGGGCGAACATCATCAGTTCCACGTCGGTGGGATTGCGCCCCATGCGCGTGAAATTGTCGGCCAGGTAATCGATCTCGTCTTCTGACAGGGCCAGGCCCAGACGGCTGTTGGCAGCGGCCAGCGCGGCGCGGCCGCCGCCGAGCACATCCACGCTTTCCAGTTCGCGCGGCGGCACGTGTGCAAACAGCCCGGCGGCCTCGTTCACTTCATGCAGCACCGCCTCGGTCATGCGGTCGTGGATCAGCGGCAGCAGCCCGCTCTCGTCGCCGGCATGCTCGAAATGGTAGGCGATGCCGCGCTCGATGCGGCGCACCTTGGCAAGGCCGCAGTTGTGAAGGATGTCGGTAGCCTTGGACGACCATGGTGATACGGTGCCGAAGCGCGGGGTCACCAGCAGGAACTGCGCAAAGGGAATGTCCGCGACGGGGTCGGCATAATCCAGCGCCGCCTCCAGCACGGCCCGCTCGTCCGGCGTCAGCGGCTCGTCCAGTTCCACAAAATGCCAGTATTGGGTGGCGATCCTGCATGGCATCTGCCCCGCAGCCTGCATCTGCCGGCAGATTTTCTCGATGCGGAAGGAAGACAGCGCAGCGCCGCCGGGCAGGGAAAGGATGGAAGGCTGGGCGAGGGACATGGTGCCGGGAAAACGCGGGAAAACGCTATTTTACCCGACAGCGGCTGTCACTTCCCCCATCCATTTGCCCGAACTTGGTCGGTCGATCGGCCTTGGCCGATCGATGCCGCCAGGCCTTCCTACTTCTCGCCCTGGTGCTGGCCGTGCCCATGCCGCTTCTGCCAGGCTTCGAAGCATTCCAGCCCGCAGAAATGGGCGACATAGTCCTCGCCTTCCTCGCGGATGGCGTCGCTGGACGGCAATTCCTTCAAACAGAAATCGCAGGTGAGCATGGTGCATTCATGGTCGTGCTCACAGGCCAGCACGGGTGCGCCGGCCGGGCTAAGCTTGGGCGTCTCATCCATATTTGCCTCCTGCTTCGGGCCTGAGCCAAAATCCGGTCTATGCTGTCACTTTAGACGAGAATTCAACAAGATACCGCCATGCGCCAGCCTCCGCTTCCGCCCCGTCCCGCCGAGAGCCACAAGGCCATGTTCGGCCGCGTCGGACTGCTGGGCGGCGCGCCCGGCACGGTCGGCGCACTGTTGCTGGCCGGACGCTCGGCCCTGAACTGCGGCGCCGGCCTGGTGACGCTGGGCATGGTTGACGAAAACGTGCGCGTGGATTTCGCCGCCCCGGAGTTGATGTTCGCCCCGCCGGAAAGCCTCGTCTCCGACCTCGACCTGACCGTGCTGGCCATCGGACCGGGCATGGGACAATCGCGCCTGGCCTTCGATCTCATGCAGGCGGCACTGCTGCATCCGGCCCCGCTGGTGATCGATGCCGACGGACTCAATGTCGTCTCGCGGCGCGCCGACCTCGCCTATATCTGCGCCCACCGCAGTTCCCCCACCCTGCTTACCCCGCATCCCGGCGAGGCAGGGCGGCTGCTGCAGGTCAAGACGCGTGAAATCCAGGAAAACCGCGAACTGGCGGCACGCGAACTGGCGACCCGCTTCAATGCACTGGTCGCGCTCAAGGGCGCGGGCACCGTGCTGGCGCGGCCGGATGGCGAGATCGAGATCAACCATACCGGCAACCCGGCGCTTTCCGCGCCCGGCATGGGCGATGTGCTGACCGGCATGATGGCCGCCTTCGCCGCGCGCGTACCGCCGTGGGATGCGCTGCGACTGGCGGTGTGGCTGCACGGCCAGGCGGCCGACGATGCGCTCGAAGAAGGCTGCGGCGTCGAAGGGCTCACCGCCTCCGAATTGATCAGATATGCGCGCCGGCGCCTGAATGCCTGCGCAGCCTAAGTAGGGATTAGAGGCTAGCAGCCTGTCGGACTTGAGCGATCGTAGCGAGCCGGGTGGGAGAGCGAGGACAGTTTTTCACGATTTCGAGGCGCATAGCGGGCCTATGCAACGAGAAATCGGGGAAAACGAGCTTGCTAGTTTCGGCGCAAGGCAAAACGAGCTTGCTAGTTTCGGCGCAAGCCAAAACGAGTTTGCCAGTTTCGGCGCAAGCCAAAACGAGTTTGCCAGTTTCGGCGCAAGCCAAAA
>DCVO01000042.1:0-216 GCA_002327405.1 Thiobacillus sp. UBA2186
ATCCCGGGCCGCGCCGCCATGGGCCACAAAGGCATCACCGGCATGAATGCGGCCGAGATGCTGGCGTCCCCGCGCAAGGCCGTGATCCTGCTGGGCGCCGAGCCCGAATACGATTGCCACGACCCGGTAGCCGCGCTCGCCGCCATGAAAGAGGCCGAATTCGTGGTGGCGCTCTCGCCTTACAAGCACGGCGCGCTCGACTATGCCGACGTGCTG
>DCVO01000042.1:232-2071 GCA_002327405.1 Thiobacillus sp. UBA2186
TGCTGCGCGTGCTGGGCAATCTGCTCAACCTGCCCGGTTTCGAGTTCGATTCCAGCGAAGCGGTGCGCGCCGAAGTATTAGGCGTTGCGGCCCTCGGCCCGGACGCCCAAGCCCATGTCTGCAAGCTGCTCAACAATCGCATCGAATCGATCGGTGTTTCGCTTGCCGCTTCCGACAAGCTCGAGCGCATCGGCGAAGTGCCGATCTNNGGCATGGCGGTGATCCGCCAGGGCCGTGGTTCCGTCGTGATCCGCATCGACCGCGATGACTGCCTGCCGGCCAACTGCGTGCGCCTCCCCGGTGCCCATGCCGTGACCGTGGGCCTGGGCCCGCTATTCGGCGAACTGACCGTGGAGCGTGCGTGATGGAATTTTTCCAGAACCTCCTCGGACCCGCCTGGACGCCGATCTGGACCCTGGTCAAGATCATGCTCATCGTGGCGCCGCTGATGCTGGCGGTCGCTTACGTGACTTATGCCGAGCGGAAAGTCATCGGCTGGATGCAGGTGCNNCCTGCTGCAGCCCATCGCCGACGGCGTGAAGCTCCTGATGAAGGAAATCATCATCCCGTCCGGCGCCAGCAAGGGACTGTTCATCCTCGGGCCGATACTGGCCATCGCGCCGGCGCTGGCGGCNNGCTGGGCGTCCAACTCCAAGTACGCCTTCCTCGGCGCCATGCGCTCGGCCGCGCAGATCGTGTCCTACGAGATCGCCATGGGCTTCGCCCTCGTGGGCGTGCTGATGGCTTCGCAGAGCCTCAACCTCAGCGACATCGTCAACGGCCAGGCGGGCGGATTCTGGCACTGGTATTTCCTGCCGCTGTTCCCGCTTTTCCTCGTCTATCTCATTTCCGGCGTGGCCGAGACCAACCGCGCGCCTTTCGACGTGGCCGAGGGCGAATCCGAGATCGTCGCCGGCTTCCACGTGGAATACTCCGGCATGGCTTTCGCCGTCTTCTTCCTGGCCGAATACGCCAACATGATCCTGATCGCGGCCTTGACCACGCTCATGTTCCTCGGCGGCTGGCTGTCGCCGTTCCCCTTCCTGCCCGATGGCTTCATCTGGTGGGCGATGAAGGTGGCCTTCGTGCTGTTCCTGTTCCTGTGGTTCCGCGCCACTTTTCCCAGGTACCGCTATGACCAGATCATGCGCCTGGGCTGGAAGGTGTTCATTCCCATCACCCTCGTCTGGATCGTCTTCGTCGGCGCCATGATGCAGACCCCGTTCAAGCACTGGTTCCACTGAGGAGAACGGGATGAAGCGCATCTTCGATTTCCTCAACAGCCTGATCCTGTGGGAGCTGCTCAAGGGCATGCGCCTGACCGGCCGCTACATGTTCGCGCGCAAGATCACGGTGCAGTTCCCGGAAGAAAAGACCCCGCAGTCTCCGCGCTTCCGCGGCCTGCATGCGCTGCGCCGCTATCCCAACGGCGAGGAACGCTGCATCGCCTGCAAGCTGTGCGAGGCGGTGTGCCCGGCGCTGGCGATCACGATCGAGTCCGAGCAGCGCGATGACGGTTCGAGAAGGACCACGCGCTACGACATCGACCTCACCAAGTGCATTTTCTGCGGCTTCTGCGAGGAATCCTGCCCGGTGGACTCGATCGTGGAAACCCACATCCTCGAATACCACGGCGAGAAGCGCGGCGACCTCTATTACACCAAGCCCATGCTGCTGGCGGTGGGCGACAAGTACGAGGCAGAAATCGCCGCGCGCCGCGAACAGGATGCCAAATACCGGTGATGCGATGACCTTCGACCAGTTCATTTTCTACTTCTTCTCCGCCATCCTGCTGTTCGCAGGCCTGCGCGTGATCACCGCGCGCAACCCTGTGCACGC
>DCVO01000042.1:2107-5819 GCA_002327405.1 Thiobacillus sp. UBA2186
TGGTGATGATGCTCGACATCAACCTCGACAAGCTGAAGGAAGGCTTCTGGGACTACCTGCCGCTGGCCTTGCCGGTGGCGATCCTGCTGATGCTGGAGATGGCGGTGGTGTTGGGCGGGCGTTTCTTCGGCCTGGACAAATACTCTGCCACCGTCGCGAAGGCCGCCGAATACAGCAACACCAAGGAACTGGGGCGCCTGCTGTACACAGAATATGTCTACGCCTTCGAACTTGCCGCCGTCATCCTGCTGGTGGCGATCGTGGCGGCCATCGCGCTCACCATGAGAAAAAGAAAAGACACCAAATACCTCGACCCGGCCCGGCAGATCGCCGTCAAGCGCGCCGACCGCGTGCGCCTGGTGAAAATGGCGGCGGAACAGGGATCAGGAATCAGGGATCAGGAATCAGGGGGAAACGCGAAGTGATTTCTCTATCTCACTATCTCATTCTGGGCGGGCTCCTGTTCGCCATCAGCGTGCTGGGCATTTTCTTGAACCGCAAGAACGTCATCATCCTCTTGATGGCGATCGAGCTCATGCTGCTCGCGGTCAACACCAATTTCATCGCCTTCTCGCATTACCTGGGCGACATCCACGGCCAGGTGTTCGTGTTCTTCATCCTCACCGTGGCCGCAGCCGAATCCGCCATCGGCCTTGCCATCCTCGTGGTGCTGTTCCGCAATCTGAAAACAATCAACGTCGATGATCTCGACCAGTTGAAGGGATGACCATGAGCATGCAAGCCTGGTATCTGACCGTCCCCTTGGCACCGCTCATCGGCGCCATCGTCGCCGGCCTGTTCGGCAAGTTCATCGGCCGCAGCCTGTCGCATGTGGTGACCATCGCCGGCGTGGCGATTTCCTTCATCGCCTCGGTGGTGATCTTCCAGGACGTGCAGGCCGGCCACACATTCAACGGCAGCGTCTACACCTGGATGAACTCGGGCCTGATCACCGGCGGCGACGTGCGCTTCGAGGTCGGCTTCCTGATCGATCCGCTCACCACCATGATGATGCTGGTGGTGAGCTTCGTCTCGCTGATGGTGCACATCTACACCATCGGCTACATGCACGACGATCCCGGCTATACGCGCTTTTTCAGCTACATCAGCCTGTTCACCTTCTCCATGCTCATGCTGGTGATGAGCAACAACTTCCTGCAGCTCTTCTTCGGCTGGGAGGCGGTGGGTTTGGTGTCCTATCTTTTGATCGGCTTCTGGTACACGCGCGAGTCGGCCATCTACGCCAACCTGAAAGCCTTCCTGGTCAACCGCGTGGGCGACTTCGGCTTCATTCTCGGCATCGGCCTGGTGCTGGCGCATTTCGGTTCGCTCGACTACGCCACCGTGTTCGCGCGCGCCCCGGAACTGGCGACCGCCGCCATCATTCTCATCCCCGGCCAGGAATGGTCGCTGATGACCGTGGTCTGCATCCTGCTGTTCATCGGCGCCATGGGCAAGTCGGCGCAGTTCCCCTTGCACGTTTGGCTGCCGGACTCCATGGAAGGCCCGACCCCGATTTCCGCCTTGATCCACGCCGCCACCATGGTCACGGCGGGCATTTTCATGGTCGCGCGCATGTCGCCGCTGTTCGAACTTTCCGACACCGCGCTCTCCTTCGTCATGACCATCGGCGCCATCACCGCGCTGTTCATGGGCTTCCTCGGCATCATCCAGAACGACATCAAGCGCGTGATCGCCTATTCCACGTTGTCGCAGCTGGGCTACATGACCGTGGCGCTGGGAGCTTCGGCCTATTCGGTGGCGGTGTTCCACCTCATGACCCATGCCTTCTTCAAGGCGCTGCTGTTCCTCGCCGCCGGCTCGGTCATCATCGGCATGCACCACAACCAGGACATCCGCTACATGGGCGGCCTCAGGAAATACATGCCCATCACCTGGATCACCTCGCTCATCGGCTCGCTCGCCCTCATCGGCACGCCTTTCCTGTCCGGCTTCTATTCCAAGGACAGCATCATCGAGGCGGTGAAGTTCTCGAACCTGCCGGTGGCCGGCATCGCCTACTGGGCGGTGCTGATCGGCGTGTTCGTGACCGCGTTCTATTCCTTCCGCATGTACTTCCTGGTGTTCCACGGCAAGGAGCGCTTTCATAACGCTCACCACCACCATCATGAGGTGCAGGAACACGCCGAGGACCGCCACGACCACACCCCGCACGAATCGCCCTGGGTGGTGACCATTCCGCTGCTGGCGCTTGCCATCCCGTCACTGGCCATCGGCTACATGACCATAGCCCCCATGCTGTTCGGCGAATATTTCGGCAACGCCATCCATGTCGCCGACGGCCATCCCGCCATGCGCGAACTCGCGCACCACTTCCACGGCGCCGCGGCCATGGGCCTGCACGCCGTGGCCACCGCGCCGTTCTGGCTGGCGGTGGCAGGCGTGGGCCTGGCCTGGTTCTTCTACCTCAAGCGCCAGGACATCCCGGCCATGCTGCAGAAGAAGTTCGGCCTCGTCTACGCCATCCTCGAACGCAAGTACGGCTTCGACGACTTCTACGACTGGTTCTTCGCCGGGGGGGCGCGCAAGCTCGGCGGCGGCCTGTGGCGTCTCGGCGACCAGACGCTGATCGACGGCTGGCTGGTGAACGGCTCGGCCAGGCTGGTGGGCACGGCCTCGCGCCTCATCCGCCACGTGCAGTCCGGCTACATCTACCACTATGCGTTCGCCATGATCATCGGCGTGTTCGTGCTGGTGACCTGGTTCGTCAGGGCAACGGCTTAAGAAAGAAAAACAATGTTCGGATTGCCGCCTCTCACTCTCGTCATCTGGGTGCCGATCCTCGGCGGACTGGCCGTGCTCGCGACCGGCAGCGACAGGAACGCACCGCTTGCGCGCTGGCTCGCACTGGTTGCCGCCGCGCTGGGCTTCCTCGTTTCCGTACCGCTGTATACGGGTTTCGACACCATGACCAGCGCCATGCAGTTCGAGGAACTGGTGCCCTGGATCTACCGTTTCAACGTCAACTACCATCTGGGCGTGGACGGCATTTCCATGCCCTTCATCCTGTTGAACAGTTTCACCACGCTGCTGGTGGTGATCGCCGGCTGGGAAGTGATCCAGAAAAAGGTCGCGCAGTACATGGCCGCCTTCCTCATCATGTCCGGCCTCATCAACGGCGTGTTCGCCGCGCTCGACGCGGTGCTGTTCTATGTGTTCTTCGAGGCCATGCTGATCCCCATGTACCTGGTGATCGGCGTGTGGGGCGGGCCGAACCGTGTGTATGCCGCGATCAAGTTCTTCCTCTATACGCTGCTGGGCTCGCTGTTGATGCTGGTGGCCTTCATCTACCTGTATTTCCAGGCCGGCAATAGCTTCGAGATCCTCGACTACCACAAGCTCGCCATCGGCATGAATGCGCAGATTTTGCTGTTCGTGGCGTTCTTCCTCGCCTTTGCGGTGAAGGTGCCGATGTGGCCGGTGCATACCTGGCTGCCGGATGCGCACGTGGAGGCGCCCACCGGCGGCTCGGTGGTGCTGGCCGCGATCACGCTGAAAGTCGGCGCCTACGGCTTTTTGCGCTTTTCCCTGCCCATCGTGCCGGACGCGAGCCACGAGCTCGCCTGGCTGGTGATCGCGCTGTCGCTCATTGCCGTGGCCTACATCGGCCTGGTCGCGCTGGTGCAGGCCGACATGAAGAAACTCATTGCCTATTCTTCCATCGCGCACATGGGCTTCGTCACCCTGGGCT
>DCVO01000035.1 GCA_002327405.1 Thiobacillus sp. UBA2186
AACTTCCTCGACGTCGGCGGCGGCGCCACGGCCGAGACCGTGGCCAAGGCCTTCAAGATCATCCTTGCCGATGCGAATGTAAAAGCCGTGCTGGTCAACATCTTCGGCGGCATCATGCGCTGCGACATCATCGCCGAGGGCATCATTGCGGCGGTGAAGGAAGTGGGCGTGCAGATTCCCGTCATAGTGCGCCTGGAAGGCACCAACGTCGATCTGGGCAAGCAGAAGCTCAAGGAAAGCGGGCTGGCGATCATCACCGCCGACGATTTGACCGATGCGGCGATCCAGGCCGTCCAGGCGGTCCGCTGACAATCGGATAAGGATTGAACACAGAGGCAACAGAGGAAATCTTCATGAAAGAATTATTGGGTTCCTCTGATACCTCTGCTTCCTCTGTGTAAATTGCACTTAACAGGTTAAAGAACACATTTAAACAATGAGCATCCTCGTTGATAAAGACACAAAGGTCATCTGCCAGGGCTTCACCGGCAAGCAGGGCACCTTCCATTCCGAGCAGGCGATTCGCTACGGCACGAAGATGGTCGGAGGGGTGACGCCGGGCAAGGGCG
The DNA here is from genome assembly GCA_002327405.1 of Thiobacillus sp. UBA2186. Classification (GTDB taxonomy): domain Bacteria; phylum Pseudomonadota; class Gammaproteobacteria; order Burkholderiales; family Thiobacillaceae; genus UBA6918. Next base: position 570 of record DCVO01000035.1, read on the forward strand.
GGCAGACGCATCTCGGCCTGCCGGTGTTCAACACCGTGAAGGACGCGGTGCGCGAAACCGGGGCCAATGCCTCGGTGATCTACGTGCCGGCGGCGTTCGCGGCCGATTCCATCCTGGAAGCGGCGGATGCCGGCATCGAGGTCATCGTCTGCATCACCGAGGGCGTGCCGGTGCTGGACATGATGAAGGTGAAGGCCGCGCTGAGAGCCAGCAACGCCAGACTCATCGGCCCCAACTGCCCGGGCATCATCACCTCGGGCGAATGCAAGATCGGCATCATGCCCGGCTTCATTCATCAAAAGGGCAAGGTCGGCATCGTCTCGCGCTCCGGCACCCTGACCTACGAGGCGGTGTGGCAGACCACGAAAGCCGGGCTGGGCCAGACCACCTGCGTCGGCATCGGCGGCGATCCGATCAAGGGCCTGGACTTCATCGACTGCCTGGAAATGTTCCAGAACGACCCCGCGACCGAGGCCATCATCATGGTGGGCGAGATCGGCGGCACGCGCGAGGAAGAGGCGGCGGAATACATCCAGACCCACGTCACCAAGCCGGTGGCCGGCTACGTCGCCGGCCTCACCGCGCCCAAGGGCAAGCGCATGGGCCATGCCGGCGCCATCATCGCCGGCGGCAAGGGCACGGCGGACGCCAAGATCGCGGCGCTGGAGAAGGCCGGCGTGGTCGTCGCGCGCAGCCCGGCCGGCATCGGAAATGCCATGTTGGAAGCCATCCATAGCCGCACATGAAAATAGCGCTCGCCCAACTCAATCTCACGGTCGGCGACCTCAAGGGCAATGCCGCCAAGATCCTGGCGGCCGCCGGCGAGGCCAAGGCAGCCGGTGCCTCGCTTTTGCTCACGCCGGAAATGTCAATCTGCGGCTACGCACCCGAGGATCTGGTGCTGCGCGAGGACTTCTGTGCGGCCTGCGAGGCCGAAGTGAACAAGCTTGCGGAAACGGTGACCTACACCACCCTGATCGTGGGTTTTCCGCATCGCGTCGAGGGGGATTGCTACAACGCCGCCGCGGTGCTTCAAGACGGCAAGGTCGCCGCCATCTACCACAAGCAGAAGCTGCCGAACTACTCCGTATTCGATGAGGTGCGCACCTTCAAGGCGGGCGAGGCGGCCTGCGTGTTCGACTGCGACGGCGTGCGCTTCGGCCTCAACATCTGCGGCGACATCTGGGAGCCGGGGCCGGCAGAGCTTGCCGCGGCGGCCGGTGCGCAGGTGCTGCTGGTGCCGAATGCCTCGCCCTTCCATGTCGGCAAGCGCGCCGAGCGCCGCCATGTGGTCAGGCAGCGCATCGATGCGATGAACATCCCCCTGGTCTACTGCAATCTGCTGGGCGGACAGGATGAACTGGTGTTCGACGGCGCCTCCTTCGTGATGGATGATAAAGGCCAGTTGACGCACCATTTCCCGGCCTGGGATGAGGGCGTGTTTTATGTGGAACTGGACGGCGCCGCAATCGTGCCGGGCATGCAGGCTGCGGAACCCGCACTGGAAGCGGATATCTATCAGGCCCTGGTAACCGGGGTGCGCGACTACACTGACAAGAACGGTTTTCCCAGCGTGGTACTGGGCTTGTCCGGCGGCATCGACTCCGCATTGACTCTGGCGGTCGCGGTGGATGCGCTGGGCGCAAAGCGCGTACATGCCGTGATGATGCCTTCCGAATTCACTGCCAGCATCAGCCTGGAACTCGCGCTGGAAATGGCGGAATTGCTGGAGGTGAAATACAGCGAAATCGCCATCAAGCCGATTTACGACATGTACATTGAGCAACTGGCGGAAGAATTCGACCAGTTGCCCTTCGATACCACCGAGGAAAACATCCAGGCTCGCGTGCGCGGCAACCTGTTGATGGCGCTGTCGAACAAGTTCGGCCATCTGGTGCTGACCACCGGCAACAAGAGCGAAATGGCGGTGGGCTATGCCACGCTCTACGGCGACATGGCCGGCGGTTTCGCCGCGTTGAAGGACATCCCCAAAACGCTGGTTTACCGACTGGCCAATTACCGCAACAGGCTGTCGCACGCGATCCCGCAGCGCATCATCGATCGTCCGCCCTCTGCCGAACTGCGGCCAAACCAGACCGACCAGGATTCGCTGCCGCCGTACGAGATCCTCGACGCGATAATCGAGGGCTACGCCGAGCACGACCTGTCCGCTGCCGAAATCGTTGCCCAGGGCCATGATGCGGCGACGGTGAGACGCGTCATCCGGCTCGTCAACCTTGCAGAATACAAGCGCCGCCAGTCCGCGCCGGGGATACGCATTACGCCGCGCAATTTTGGCAAGGACCGCCGCTATCCGATAACATCCCGGTATCGTCCGGAAGAAAGCATGCAGGAGACCGCGAAATGAAGAAAATCGAAGCCATCATCAAGCCTTTCAAGCTCGACGAGGTGCGCGAAGCGCTGTCGGAAGTCGGCATCACCGGCCTGACCG
>DCVO01000053.1 GCA_002327405.1 Thiobacillus sp. UBA2186
TTCGACATCATCTTCTTCTGGGTCGCGCGCATGGTCATGATGTCGCTGCACTTCACCGGCAAGGTGCCGTTCCGCGAGGTCTACGTCACCGGCCTTGTGCGCGACGCCCACGGCAACAAGATGAGCAAGTCCAAGGGCAACATCATCGACCCGATCGATCTCATCGACGGCATCAGCCTGGACGAACTCATCGCCAAGCGCACCACCGGCCTCATGAATCCCAAGCAGGCCGAGTCCATCGCCAGGCAGACGCGTGCCGACTACCCGGCTGGTTTCAATGCCTTCGGCACCGATGCCTTGAGATTCACCTTCGCCTCGCTCGCCACGCACGGGCGTGACATCAAGTTCGATTTGCAGCGCTGCGAAGGCTACCGCAACTTCTGCAACAAGCTGTGGAACGCCACCCGCTTCGTCCTGATGAACACCGAGGGCAAGGACTGCGGGCTCGACGCCGGCCTGCCGCGCGACTATTCCGTCGCCGACCGCTGGATCCTGAGCCGCCTGAACGAGGCGGTCGTCGCCGTGCAATCCGCCTTTGCCGATTACCGTTTCGACATGGCCAGCCGCGCGATCTACGAATTCGTCTGGGACGAATACTGCGACTGGTATGTGGAACTCGCCAAGGTGCAGTTGCAGACCGGTAATGAAGCGCAGCAGCGCGCCACCCGCCACACCCTGATTTCCGTGCTGGAAACCGCGCTGCGCCTCGTCCACCCCATCATCCCCTTCATCACCGAGGAGCTCTGGCAGAAAGTCGCGCCACTCGCCGGCAAGGGCGGAGAGAGCATCATGCTGCAGCCCTATCCGGCTGCCGATGAAAAAGCCCAGGATGCCAATGCCGTCGCAAAAGTGCAGGAGCTAAAGACCTTGGTGGACGCGGTGCGCGGCTTGCGCGGCGAAATGAAGCTCTCGCCCGCCGAGAAAGTGCCGCTCGCCATTGCCGGCGATGCCTCGCGCTATTCGGCTTTTACCCCGTATCTCGCCGCCCTCGCCAGGCTCGCCAAGGTCGACATCCAGCCGGAACTGCCTGCCGGCGATGCGCCGGTCGCCATCGTCGGCGATTGCCGCCTGATGCTGCAGTTCGAGATTGACAAGGACGCCGAGATCGCGCGCCTCAACAAGGAGATCGCCCGCATCGAGGGCGAAATCGGCAAATGCCAGGCCAAGCTCGGCAACCCCAATTTCGCCGACAAGGCCCCGCCTGCCGTGGTCGAGCAGGAGAAAAAGCGCTTGGCCGATTTTTCCGCCACGCTGGAAAAACTCAACGGCCAGCTAAGCCGTCTGAGCAAATAAAAAGGGCCGCGTTGCGGCCCTCCCTTACTTCATTCCATAAAACTTACTGCGCATCGGCAGTTTTAAACTCGCCCGCAACTTCCTCCGCCAGCTTCACGGTTGCCTCCGTTTTCAGGCTTTCGCTCTGGATGCAGGGTGCAATACCAGACACCATCGGGACAAAGCCAAGAAAACTGCTGCACAGAGGGGTTTCAGCCTGCCTCCTTCTTGAAACAGGCGAAAAAAACCGGGCCATCGGCCCGGTTAAGTTCTAGAAGATTATTAGTTAACTTGTTATTACATCTTCCAGCTGTACTGGATACCCAGGGAGTTCTGGTACATCTCGATCTTGTCCTCGCCGCCAAAGAACAGGGACGGTCCTTTGACATCGTTCTGGAAACCATGCATGTAGGCTGCAGTGATTTCGTCGCCGTTGGGACGGGTATAGGTGAAGCCCAGGGTGATGTGATCCTCGATCACGGCCGGTGCCAGGATGTTGAACTCCACGTCAGCCTTGGGAATCGGCTGGTCGGTATGGCTGTAGCCAGCACGGAAAGTCCACTGCGCGTTGTACTTGTACTCCGCACCCAGTTTAAACACATCAATATCATCCCAACCAAAGCCGGAGCCGTTGTTCGTTCCCAAGCACTGGGTAGCATCGCCCATGAAGCATGCGAAAGCAGCGGGTCCACTTGGGTTGGCAACAGAGTCTACATCGCTATAGTTGATGCGTTGATAATCAAATGCAACCAAGAGGCTGGGGGTCGCCTGCCAAGCCAGACCGATATTGTAGTTTTCGGGAATGTCGAAATCCCCCTGTTCAGCAAACAAACCTTTGTAATCATCGAATTCTTCAAAGTTCATCTTGCTGGCGTAAGCCGCGCCAATGCTGAAGGTGGGGGTCAGCTTGCCGTAGTAACCCACGCGCACGCCGTAACCGAAGGCATCATCATGGTCATTATTGGTGACATTTCCAGAAGATGAAGTGATCATTTCAAACCCCTGAAGACCTTTGGCCTCGAAACGCTGATAGCCAATCAGCGGGGAAATGCCAATGGAATGGTTTGGGTTGATCTTATAGGCTGCGGTCGGCGCAACTATCAGTTGCATCAGATCCACACCGAGGCTGGTACTGCCGCCAAGAAGGTTAGCCATGCCACCCATTTGATCCCTGTCGTAATCGGTGTTCATACCGCCGTTACCATACACCGTCACACCCAGCGCCAGCTTGTCGCTGTACATGTGGTTGTAGCCAAACTCCGGAACCAAGAAATACTCGGAGTCGCTCTCGGAGTTGCCGTTGATTGCAGGGAAGGGGCCGAAGCCAGCACTGCCGGTTCGCGTTGCCTCGCGAATCGGGCTGAACAGGTCCACGCCCAGATCAAGGCGGTTGCCAGCAAAGGCGGCCGCAGCGGGGTTGTTGGCGCCAAAGAAGGCGTTATCGGTCATGGCAGTGGCGGCACCCGCCATGCCCTTCGCCTTCATGCCGTAGCCATGGGAGAAGTAGCCGTTGGTGGCGTGGGCGCCGAAAGAAAGGCCGGCAAGAGCCACAGCCAATGCGATGCGGTTTAATTTCATGTTGCCTCCGGAGCAAATTCGTTATTCAGGAACAGCGTTGTCATATCTATAACAAGCTGAGATGCATCGTACAGGCTAGTCCGGGTGGTAGAACACTACCATGTTGCGTATATCAGACTCCGCTTATTGACTGTGTTGCAGGAAAACCACAAGGCACCCACAAGAGTGCGCCCGTGCCGGGCGCACCAAAAAAAAGCGCCCCAAACAGGGGGCGCTTTTGTGCGGAAGCTGCTGTTTTGCTTAGATAAACAGGCAGATGTCGGATTCGCCGGCGAATTCGAGGAAGGTGGCGGCGCCGCCGTATTCAAGGCCGTCGATGAAGTCGCTGTGCTCGAAACCGAACAGTTCGACCGTCATCTGGCAGGCGATGAACTTGACGTCCGCTTCCTGGCACAGGCTCCTGAGCTCGGAAATGGTGGCCACGCCGTTGTTGGCTATGGTCATTTTCATCAGGCTGGTGGCGAGGCTCTCATAGCCGGGAATGATGGATTGCACGGCGTTGGGGATGTTCCAGTTGATGCCCTTGAACCATTTGGGCCCGAAAGGCATTTTCATCGGCATGCCGGGGTTGCCCAGGGGGCTCACCTTGAGGCCGGAAAGGTCCTTGCGCAGGAGTTGCAGGCCGTAGAAGGTGAAAAAAATCTGCACTTCGTAGCCCAGTGCTGCGGCGGTCGAAGCCAGGATGAAGGGCGGGTAGGCCCAGTCCAGCGTCCCCTTGGTGGCGATGATCGCGAGTTTTTTGGTTTCCATTGCGTGTCTCCGCTTTTTTTCAGACAAAAAAGGCGCCTGACCTTGGGTCGGCGCCTTTTCGTTTTGCTTACTTCTTTTTCATGAAGAAGGTGTACTCGCCGCCGGCTTCAGCGGAGTTGATCAGATCGTTGCCGGTCTGCTTGGCAAAAGCCTGCATGTCCTTGACGGAACCCGGATCGGTAGCGATCACTTTCAGGATTTCGCCGCTGGCCATCTCGGCAAGCGCTTTCTTGGTGCGCAGGATGGGCAGGGGGCAGTTCAGGCCGCGGGCGTCAAGCTCTTTGTTGAATTCCATTGTGTCTCTCCGAAAACGAGTTGTTAATAAATCAGGAAACGCTAACGTTAACGCACACGTCGAATTATTGCAATACAACGTGGGGGTCAAGCCGCCAGGGCCTTGCCATCGCGCGCCCAGCCCATGATGCCGCCGGCAAGATTATAAACGTTCTCGATTCCTTGCTGCATCACCCAAGCGCAAGCTTGCGCAGAGCGGGCGCCGGAACGGCAGTAGAACACGATAGGCTGGCTGCCTTTCAGGTCCTGCAGTTTCAAGGGCAGCATATGCAGCGGGATATGGGTCGAACCTTCGATTTTGGCTTGCGCGTGCTCGGCCGCGGTACGCACGTCAATAAGTTGCACCCCCGACTTAAGTGCTTGCTCAAGCTGGTGGGAATCGATTTCGCGAATGCCAAACATGTATCTTGCTCCCGGAATCAGTAATTAAGGACACGCTAATATATCAAAATTCCCAGCAAAATCAAGTCTTAAGCCACACTACCCATGGGGGCTTAGACGGCTTCAGCAACGTTGGGCGCCATGGTACAGGTTCACGACATGGCGCGCTTCCGCGAAGAACAGCCAGCGCTCAGCCACCAGGCCGGCAAACACCGAAACCAGCGCCGCAACACCCAGCATCGGCGCATGGTACTCCATGGCGGCATACAGCAACACCAAAGGTACGGCAAAGGCCAGGAACATGGAAATCAGGCGCAGGCTGACCGCAGTCAGCCTGGGAACGATATAGCCGAATTCCTGGGTCAGGAAGGTGCCGTGGGTATGGCCCGCATCCAGCAGCTTGACCTGCGCACGGGTGAAGCCGGTGGCGGTGTTGATGGTGGAACCCACGCCCAGGCGTCCGATCCAGTAGTAATAAATCACTTTCACGAAGGCTGCGACGAAGAGCTGGAACAGCGACAGCAGCACGAAGGGCAGGGTCTGCACCCCGGCCAGCATGGCCACCACCAGCAGGATCATGCCGCCGGAGAAGTGGCCGAGCGAAAGATAAGCCGCAGGCACCAGCGGCGTATTCCAGTGGCGGATGGTCTTCAGGCTGGCGTAGATCATGGCGGTGGAGAAGATCGTCAGCCATGCGAGCAGCGTGGCGACGGCGCCGGAAAAATGGCGCACCACCGGCCACATGTCCAGCCAGTAAAGGCCCAGATAGGCCAGAGCGAACGGATAGAAGGCAACCGACAGCACACCCTCGCGCGACAGCCAGGAGGTGCGCCAGCGCGAGAAGGCGCGCCAGGCATTCTTGGGGTTGGCGAGGTGGAAGGTCGAGGACATCAGGCCCACGCCGACCATGACGATGGCGAGCACGCCGGTCCAGAACACATAGGCACCCGGCAGGCCACCGCCCAGCTTGAACAGGTCGGCCAGATAGATCAGGGCAAAGAGCCCGAAGCCTGCGCCGGACAGCACGGTAAAGAAGATGACAGAGAATGCGGGATGCATGGGTTACTCCTTAACGCTTGACCATGCGGTTGACGAACTGCTTGAGCTTGCCGGCGAGCCCGGCCTTGTCCGCACCGATGTCGGTGGGGATGGGCTTGTGCTTGCGCGGCGGCAGATAGTGGTTGGTGGGGTTGTAACCCAGTTCCGGCATCAGCACATAACCCTCGCGCTCGCGCACCACCTTGCTCACCTCGGAATCGGGGTCGTCGAAGTCGCCGAACATGCGCGCGTGCGCCGGGCAGGTCAGCACGCAGGACGGCTGGCGCTCTTCCTCTGGGATGGCCTGGTCGTAGATGCGGTCCACGCACAGGGTGCATTTCTTCATGGTACCGGACTCGCGGTCGAGCTCGCGCGCGCCGTAGGGGCAGGCCCAGGAGCAATAGTTGCAGCCCATGCACTTGTCCTGGTCCACCAGCACGATGCCGTCTTCCGCGCGCTTGTAGCTGGCACCCGTGGGGCACACGGTGACGCAGTCGGCGTCCTCGCAGTGCATGCACGACATCGGGAAGTTGACGGTCTTGTTGTTGGGGTAAGTGCCCACTTCGAAATGGCGTATGCGGTTGAACCACACGCCCGAAGGCTCGGCGCCGTAGGGTTGATAGTCCGTCAGCGGGCCGGTGGTGCCGGAGGCATTCCACTCCTTGCAGGACACCGCGCAGGCATGGCAGCCCACGCAGACGTCCAGGTCGATAACCAGTCCTAGTCTCATCTTGATTCTCTAATCAAATCCTTAACAAAGAGGACATGAGGACAAGAGGTAATGCTCAAGGAGTTTCCTCCCCTCCTCTTGTCCTCCTTGTTCAATGCCTTTCAGTCTTTCTCGTGCTCGCGGCGTGCGTCGTAACGCAGCACGTCCGGGCGGGAGTAATGGTCGGAAGGCAGCTTCTTCACGCGGTCGAACTGCGGCCAGCTGCCGGTCTCGCCCGCTTGCGCCTTGTAGATTTTCACGCGCAGGTCGAACCAGGCCGCCTGGCCCGAAACCGGGTCGGAATTGGTGAGGCGGCGCTCGCCCTGCTTTTCCGGCAAGAGTTCGGAAATAAGGTGGTTGAGCAGGAAGCCCTTGGTCGCTTCGGAGGCGTCTTCCTTCAGGCCCCAGGTACCCTTCTGTTTGCCGATGGCGTTCCAGGTCCACACCGTGTCTTCCTGGGTGCCTTCCATGGTCTTCAACTGGCAGCGGATTCTGCCGTTGTGCGACTCCACCCACACCCAGTCGTAATCCTTGAGCCCCATGTCGGCGGCTTTGCGTGCGTTCATGTAGAGGAAGTTCTGCGCCATGATCTGCCTGAGCCACACGTTCTGCGAATCCCAGGAGTGGTACATGAACATGGGGCGCTGGGTCAGCGCGAAGAAGGGATATTCCCCGGCGTCCACGCGCTGCTGTTCGAGCGGCTCGTACCACAGGGGCAGCGGATCGAAATACCTGGCGAGGCGCTCCCTGTCCGCCGGGTCTTTCGGCTGCGGGCCGTCGTAGAGGCCCTGGCCGGCGAGGCGGAACTTCTGCAGCGGCTCGGAATAGAACTGCATGATGATGGGCTCGACCTTGCCGACGAAACCGGCATCAGCCGCCACTTCCAGGTAGTCGCGGTTCACGAAGCGCATGTACTTCTGGTTGTCCGGCCAGTGGTGCGCGAAGAAGCTCTGGTTCTCGATGTACTTCTGCCACTGGTTGGGATTGGGCTCGCCCTTGAGGAACTTGTCGCCATCCTTGCCGCGCCAGCCGGAGAGGAAGCCCACGCCGGGCGAGCGCTCGTAATTGACGATGAAATCGGGGTAGTCCTTGAACCTGCGGCTGCCGTCGGGCTTGGTGAAGGCCGGGAACTTCAGGCGCGATGCCAGTTCCACCATGACTTCCTGCCACGGACGCACGTTGCGGTCCGGGGTCACCAGCGGGTAGCGGATGGCGTCGGCGGCCGCGTCCGGCTCGGAAATCGGGCGGTCCAGCAGCGAAATGCAGTCGTGGCGCTCGAGATAAGTCGTGTCCGGCAGCACCAGGTCGGCGAAGTTGACCATCTCGGAGTGGAAGGCATCAACCACCACCAGGAAGGGGATCTTGTACTGGCCGGGTTCCTCGGGATCTTTTTCGCGCAGCATGTCCTGAATATTTTTCGTATTCATGGACGAGTTCCACGCCATGTTGGCCATGAACAGGATCAGGGTGTCGAGCGCGTAGGGATCGTGGTTCACCGCATTGGTGATCACCATGTGCATGAGGCCGTGCGAGGAGAGCGGCGCTTCCCACGAGAAAGCCTTGTCGATGCGCAGCGGGTTGCCGTGCTCGTCGATCACCAGGTCTTCCGGCCGCGTGGGGAAGCCGAGCGGCGGGCGCGACAGCGCGGTGTTGGGCGCATTGATGATGTCGAGGTTGTTTTCCGGCAGCTGGTGCGGCGGAATCGGCTTCGGATACGGCGCACGGGCGCGGAAGTTGCCGGGGCCGTCGAGCGCGCCCAGCAGCATCTGGATGAAGTGGATGGCGCGGCAGGAATGGAAGCCGTTGGAGTGCGCGGAAATGCCGCGCATGGCATACATCGCCACCGGGCGGCCGATCACCTTGTCATGCTTGCGGCCCCACACGTCGGTCCATTCGATGGGCAGCTCGATGGCTTCCTTGAAGGCCACGTGCGCCATTTCCAGGGCGATGCGCTCGATGGTCTCGGCCGGCACGCCGCATTCGGCGGCGACATTGGCGGGGGCGTAGCGCTCATCGAGATAGCGCTCGGCCATGAGGGTGAAGGCGGTCTTGAGCCTCCTTCCGTCCTGCGCCACGAAGTCGCCGAAAAGCGCCGGGGTGATGCCGACATCGGCGCCGTTGACGAAGGTTTCCTTTTCCAGGTCCCACACCTGCGGATTGCCGTTCCCGTCGCGCAAAAACAGGCCGTCATCTTTGTGGCCGGGGTTCTGGATCACCAGCCAGGGAGCATTGGTGTAGTTGATGAGGAATTCGTAGTCGAAGAGCTCGCGCGAAAGCAGCACGTGCACGATGGACATGGCCAACAGCCCGTCCATGCCCGGCCTGATCGGCACCCATTCGTCGGCGATGGCGGAATAGCCGGTGCGCACCGGGTTGACCGAGACGAACTTGCCGCCGCCGCGCTTGAGTTTTTCCAGGCCGATCTTGATGGGGTTGGAGGAATGATCCTCGGCCACGCCCCAGAGGATGAAATACTTGGCATAGTCCCAGTCGGGCGCGCCGAACTCCCAGAACGAGAAGCCGATGGTGTAAAGGCCGGCGGCGGCCATGTTCACCGAGCAGAAGCCGCCGTGCGCCGCCCAGTTGGGAGTGCCGAACTGCTGCGCCCACAGGCCCGTCAGCGCCTGCATCTGGTCGCGGCCGGTGAAGAAGGCCAGCTTGGAGGGGTCGGTGGCGCGGATTTCCTGCAAACGATTGGTCAGGATGTCCAACGCCTGCTCCCATTCGATGGCCTCGAACTCGCCGGCGCCGCGCTCGCTGCCGGGCTTGCGGATCAGGGGCTGGCTAAGCTTGGCCTTGGAATACTGCTTCATGATACCCGCCGAACCCTTGGCGCACAGCACGCCCTGGTTGGTGGGGTGGTTCCTGTTGCCCTGGATGTAGCGGACCTTGCCTTCCTGCAGCGTCACCTTGATGCCGCAACGGCAGGCGCACATGTAGCAGGTGGAATACTTGATTTCCTGTTTGGAATGATCTTCGACCGGTATGCGTGCGTTCATGGTTTATAAAGACAAATTAAGCGCATCCCCCGGAAGAATCCGCGGGAAAAGTCCAGCATAGTGGATCACCGCCCGAGAAGCTGTGTGATTGACAGCCAGGAAGTCCCGGTCAGCCCGACCGGGGATGCGCTAGGCAATAAAAAAACCGCCAATAAATATTAACGGTTTCGAATATGGCATTATTCTGCTTGAACAAATTCGTTTAAGCAATCAACGAATTAAATTCATACCCAAGCAAATTAAATCGTTATTTGCAGTAAGGTTTTGGTCTACTTGAGCAACTCCTCGATCAGGTCCACGGCCTCGCCCTTGTCCCACTCGGTCGTACCGGTCAGCGTATAGCGCACCTTGCCCTGCCGGTCTATGAGAAAGCTTGTAGGCAATCCGAACACTTTCCAACGCTTGGTCGCCGCGCTGTCGCCGTCGAGCAGGATATCGAAATCCGCCCTGACCAGTTTCAGGAACTCGGCCAGGTCCTCTGCCGGCTCGCCCGAATTGACGCCCAGCATGACAAACGGCTGGCCGTCCATTTTTTCCTTGAGGCGCTGCATGGACGGCATTTCCTCGCGGCATGGCGGACACCAGGTCGCCCAGAAATTCACCAGCACGACCTTGCCCTGGTAGGCGGCAAGCGAGTGGCTTTTGCCGTCCAGGTCTTCCAGCACCAGGGGCGGCGGCGTTACGCGCTCCACCTTGATGAACTCCGCCGCCTCTGCCGCCAATGCGCACAGGGCAAGGGCCGGCAGCAGCAGCCAGTGCAATGGTCGGGCAATCATTTGAGTTTTTTTCTCCATTCAATAATGCGTTCGGCCAGTCGCTTGCCCTCGCCGATTTCGAACTCGGTGGCTGTCTCGCGCACCCAGTAGCGCTCGCGCACCCCCTCCAGTATCAGTAATTGCGCCTTGGCGCCGTCCTTGCGCAAGGCGTCGAACTGGTCGCTCGCCCAAGGGGTGGCGGCCGAACGGCGCGGCTGAAGAATGAGCGCGTCGACGCCTGCAAGGTTCCCGAAGGACAAATAATCCGCACCGACCAGCGTGTCCACGCTCGAATAGAGATGCGGATGCATGAGCAGAACCGGCATGCGCTGCTTAAGTCCGCCAGACAGCGCTTTCAATACCGGCACGGCCGCACGGTTGACTGCGTATGTCGTCACCCTGGCGCCGTTTTTGCGCGCCTCGTCGAAGATGGCACGGACATCCTTTGCGTTGATGCCGTCCATGCTGCTGTTGGTCTGGGGCAGAAAAAACGCCGAGACGAAGTCGATCTGCCAGACTTCGATGCCCATGGCGGCCAGGTCGCGAGCTGCCTGGATTTCCTCAGGGGCCAGTCCGCGTTCGGAAGCAAACCAAAGCAGCAGATCCCCACCCTCCGCCGCGTAGCGGGAAAAAGAGAGGCTTTCGCCGGATGGAAGCGCAATGCTAGCCTCCTCGGCCCGTACGGACAGCGCGAACAGCAGGCTGCAAATGCAGGCAAATAGGAATTTCATGTTGCTATTGTTATGCATGCGGGCAATCGCCGCCAGTGCACAATCGTACTCACCGCCAATCAGCGGTCAGGCGGCCTCCCAGACGCCGGACTTGCCGCCCTCTTTCCGCAACAGGCGCACCCCTTCGATGACCATGCCCCGATCGACCGCCTTGCACATGTCGTAGATGGTGAGAAGCCCCACGCCCACACCGGTGAGCGCTTCCATTTCCACGCCGGTCTTGCCGGCGAGTTCAGCCGTTACCTTGCAATGAATGCAGGACTTCTCCCTGTCAAGGTCGAATTCGACCGCCAAGTGCGTCAGCGCCAACGGATGACACAGCGGGATAAGGTCGGAAGTGCGTTTGGCCGCCTGAATCGCAGCCACCCTCGCCACGCCCAGCACATCGCCCTTTTTGGCACCGCCCGCTGCAATCATCTCCAGCGTTGCCTCGTTCATGCGTATGACGCCAGTCGCAACCGCCCTCCTGACGGTATCCCGCTTGGCGCCCACATCGACCATGACCGCACGCCCCTGCTCATCAAAATGGGTGAAGCCGCCGCTCATTGTTAAACTCCGTGCTGAACTCTTGGACAATCAGGCCATCTTAGCATCGTGAGAACACTCCACAGTCTGCTATTCGCTTTGGCGCTCGCCGGTGCGCCCGGCATGGCCAGCGATTTGCCCGATCTCGGCGAATCCTCCCGCCAATACCTTTCCGACAGACAGGAAAGGGATATTGCGCGTTCCATCATGCGCGACATTTACGCGAGTCCGCTCTATCTCGCCGACCCTGAAATCGAGGCCTACCTCAACAACCTGGGCGGACAGTTGGCGGCCGAGAGCACTGCGAGCGGGCGCACACTGACATTTTTCGCCATTCGCGAGACATCGATCAATGCCTTTGCGTTGCCGGGCGGCTACATCGGCGTACACACCGGCCTGATCCAGGCGGCGGAAAGCGAGTCCGAACTCGCCGGGGTGCTGGCTCACGAGATCGCCCACATTTCGCAGGAACATCTCTCGCGCATGATCGCCCAGCACGAGCAAGGCTACCTGCCCACCCTCGCCGCCCTCGCCGTTGCCGTACTGGCCGCGCGCTCCAACGCGCAGGTCGGCTCGGCGGCAATCGCCACAAGCCAGGCCCTGAGCCTGCAAAACCAGCTGAATTTCACCCGCGAACACGAGCGCGAAGCCGACCGCATCGGTCTGGACATCCTGACCGAGGCCGATTTCGACCCGCGCGGCATGTCCAGCTTCTTCAACCGCCTACAGCGTACCAACCGTCTGTATGACAACAACGCGCCGGAGTATCTGCGCACTCACCCCCTCAACAGCCAGCGCATCGCCGACATCGACGGCCGCGTGGAACGCATGCCCTATAAACAGGTGCGCGACTCCAGGGAGTTCCATTTCGTACGCGCGCGGCTGACCGCCATGGACGGCACGGCCGACGAGGCCGTCAATCGCTTGCGCGACCAGATACGCAACAAGAAAACGCCGCTGGAAGCCGCCAGCCGCTATGGGCTGGCGCTGGCACTGGCCCGGCAAAACAAATATGCCGAAGCGGAAAAGGAGCTTGCGCTCGCGATCAAGTCGGGCGACTCGCCCATGCTGCTCAATCTGCGCGCCGAACTCAAGACCAGAATGGGCGATTTCGGCCAGGCACTGAAAATTTACCAGTCGGCCATCGCTCCCTATCCGCACCATTTGCCATTGGTCTACGGCTATGCCGGCGCCCTGATTCAGGCCGGACAAGCGCAACAAGCGGTGGATTTTGCCGCGGCACAATCCGGCAAGCGCCCCGACGACGCGCGCCTGTGGAGACTGCTGGCCCAGGCCCATGCCGCGCTCGGCCACGGGCTTGCCAGCCATTGCGCTGAGGCCGAAGCGTTTGCCGCGCAAGGCAATCTCGGCGCAGCCATAGAGCAGGTCAACCAGGGCTTGAAAGCCGGCGACGGCAACTTCTACGAGCTCTCGGCCGCCGAGGCGAGGCGCCGCGAATGGCAGGAAACGCTTGCCGCCGAAAACACCAAGAAGTAGCGGCACAGCGGCCGCAGCACGTATAAAAGTCAGCGCGCGAATAGTATTAATCTACTTGCGCAAAATCCGGCAAAAAGCGGTCTTAGCTATTGCATAGGGAAAACGTCCTGCTCTATGCTTGGCACATCCATACAGGATGACCTGTTGCCAGATAAGGATTTCCGCATATTTCTGGCGACGCGTTTGACACTTCAATAGCCAACATTTAACGGAGGATGACTATGCGGATAATCAAACTGGCAGTGGCAGCAGGTATCGCTGGCATGATGGTAATGGCCTCGAGTGTCCAGGCTCAGCAAGCCCCCAAGAAGGAGGAAACTGGCAAGGACATCGCCTACAACAAGTCCAAGGGCAACTGCCTGGCTTGCCATGGCATGCCCACCCAGCCCGACGCGCAGTCCACCGGCCTTTACGGCCCGCCGCTCATCGCCATGAGCGCGCGTTATCCTGACAAGGCCAAGCTGCGTGCCAAGATCTGGGATGCTACCGCCTCCAACCCGCACACCTCCATGCCCCCCTTCGGCAAGCATAAGGTGCTGACGGAACAGGAAATCGACAAGGTCACCGACTTTATTCACAGCCTCTAATCAGTAGGAGATATTGCATGAACGCATTGCGTAGAAACGTCCTCAAGGGCGCCACCGGCGCCGGCGCGGTTGCCGTTGCGGTTGCCGCCGGCCTGATCACGCCCGCCCGCGTGCTGGCTGCCACCCCGCGCTCCGCCTTTGACGCCAAGGGCATGGCCGACACCATGAAGGCCATGGGGCTCGCTGCCCCGGCCGATTCCAAGGACATCACCATCAAGGCTCCCGACATCGCCGAAAACGGCGCCGTGGTGCCCGTGGAAGTCACCAGCAGCATCGCCGGCACGTCCGGCATTGCGATCCTGGCAGAGAAAAACGCCTCCCCGCTGGTTGCCGACTTCAGCTTCCAGGGCGGCGCCCAGGGCTTCATTTCCACCCGCATCAAGATGGCCAACACCTCCCTGGTGCGCGCGGTCGTGACGGCCGGCGGCAAGACCTACACCGCCGCCAAGGAAGTGAAAGTCACCATCGGCGGCTGCGGCGGTTAATACCTGCTCCAGTGCGAAATCGATCGATACCGAATTCAGAAAGGAAGCAAACATGGCTGAACCAATGAAAATCCGCGCCACCATGCAGGGTGACGTGGCCGACGTGAAAGTGCTGATGAACCACCCCATGGAAACCGGGCTGCGCAAGGACGCCAAGACCGGCCAGATGGTGCCTGCGCACCACATCAACACCGTGACCGCCAAGATCAACGGCAATACCGTGCTGGAGGGCAATATGGCCGGCGGCGTGTCCAAGAACCCCTACCTGGGCTTCAAGGTCAAGGGCGCCAAGTCCGGAGACACCGTCGAGGTGTCCTGGGTGGATAACAAGGGTGACAAGCGCACCGACACCGCCAAGATTGCCTAAGGCTTAATCGAACGTGGTTATCGGCCGGGGCGGGCGCTCCGGCCGGATTTGAAGCAAACCGCCAAATCTCCGGAGGATGATATGAAAAAAGCAATACTGGGGCTGATCGGCCTGGGTCTGTTGGGAGGCGCTGTCAATGTTATGGCTTCGCCGGAGTCTGATCGCCAGGAAATGATCAAGTACTACACCACCAAATACCCGAACATCAAGATCGATGATTACGTCTACGGTGCTCTGGCGTTCGACGCCGACTCCAAGGCCCAGTACGACGCGATCATGGAATTCCCCCCGTACGAATCCGTGCTCGAAAAGGGCAAGAAGATGTGGGAAACCCCGCTGAAGAGCGGCAAGACCTATGCCGACTGCCTGCCCAACGGCGGCAAGAACATCGCCGGCAACTACCCCTACTTCGACGAAAAGGCCGGCAAGGTCGTCACCCTGATTGACGCCATAAACGCCTGCCGCGTCGCCAATGGCGAACAGGCCTACAAGCCTGGCGACAAGGCGACCACCGGTACGTTGACTGCCTACATGCGCACCCTGTCCGACGGCATGCTGATGAACATCAAGGTCGAAGGCCCGAAAGCCCTGGACGCCTATGAAGACGGCAAGAAAACCTTCTTCAGCCGCGCCGGTCAGCTCAACTTCTCCTGCGCCACCTGCCACGTGCAGAACGCAGGCGTGCGTCTGCGCTCCGAACTGATTTCGCCCGCGGTCGGCCACACCGTGCATTGGCCGGTATTCCGCGGCGGCGACAACCTGGTCGAGTTGCAGACCCGCTATGTGGGCTGCTTCAAGAGCGTGCGTCACATCTCCGCTCCCGCCGGCAGCGAGAAGCTGAACAACCTGGAGTACTTCCACTCCTACCTGTCCAACGGCCTGCCGATGAAGGCTTCGGTGTTCCGCAAGTAAGCATTCCTGCCGTGCAAAAAAGGCCTGGGTGACCAGGCCTTTTTTGTTCAGCCTGCATGGCCCATAGCTACTATTTACCCGGCCTTGCTTGCGGCCGACAATTCAGTCATAGCAGCCCCGAAACAAACCTCCCAGGAGAAAAAATATGATGAACCGTCGCGAATTCCTGCAGATTCTTGCTGTGGCCGCCGCCTCCGGCATGGCCATCGACAGCAAGAAAGCCCTGGCAGGCGACCTGGACATGTACAACCTGCCGCGCTTCGGCAATGTGTCGCTCATGCACATGACCGATTGCCATGCACAGTTGATGCCCATCTACTTCCGCGAGCCCAGTGTCAACATCGGCGTCGCCGGCGCGGCAGGCAAGGTGCCCCACTTGGTGGGGGAACACCTGCTCCGCCATTTCGGCATCAAGCCCGGCACCCGCGAGGCCCATGCTTTCTCCTATGTCGATTTTGCGCAGGCCGCCCGCACCTACGGCAAGGTCGGCGGCTTCGCCCATCTGAAGACCCTCGTCGACCGCATTCGCGCCTCGCGCCCCGGCTCGCTGCTGCTGGACGGCGGCGACACCTGGCAAGGCTCCGCTACTTCGCTGTGGACCAATGCGCAGGACATGGTCGACGCCTGTATCGCCCTGGGCGTGAACGTGATGACCCCGCACTGGGAAATGACCTTCGGCGCCCAGCGCGTGATGGAAATCGTCAACAACGACTTCAAGAAGGCCAATATCGATTTCGTCGCTCAGAACATCATCACCGCCGATTTCGGCGATCAGGTGTTCAAGCCCTACGTCATCAAGAACATGAACGGAGTGAATGTCGCCATCATCGGCCAGGCCTTCCCATACACCCCCATCGCCAACCCGCGCCACTTCGTGCCCGACTGGACCTTCGGCATCCAGGACGAGAATATGCAGAAGTGGGTCGATGAGGCCCGCGCCAAGGGCGCTCAGGTCGTTGCGGTTCTATCGCACAACGGCATGGACGTCGACCTTAAGATGGCGAGCCGCGTCACCGGCATCGA
>DCVO01000147.1 GCA_002327405.1 Thiobacillus sp. UBA2186
ACGAGGAAGCCCTGTCGCGCAAACGCGTAGTAACTGCCTGACCACAAGGAGACTGACATGACCGACCTGTCCGTAATGAGCAAAGCCCTCGATGCATCTTCCCTGAAAGAGGAAGAGCGCACCCGCTGCGAAGTGTGGACCCGCGTGATGGGCTACCACCGCCCGGTGGCCAGCTTCAACAAGGGCAAGAAGAGCGAGCACCGCGAGCGGCAGTTCTTCGAAGAGCGCGCCTGCCGGCTGGGCTGATTGATCACACCAGGGGGTAACCCCCTCTCCCTCGGGGAGAGGGCTGGGGTGAGGGCACCCTGGATGACCAACATGGCTACACAAGCTTCCCTAAGAGTCGGCGGCCTCACCCCGCTGTCATCCACCGACTGGCCGGGGCAATTGTCCGCGGTGGTGTTCTGCCAGGGCTGCCCCTGGCGCTGCGGCTATTGCCACAACCCCGACCTGATCCCGGCGCAATCGGAAAGCGAAATCCCCTGGGCGGACGTGCTGGCGTTTCTAAAGCGCCGGCAAGGTTTGCTCGACGCCGTGGTGTTCTCGGGCGGCGAGCCGACCCTGCAGGCGGCACTGCCCGAGGCCATGCGCGAGGTGCGCGCGCTCGGCTTCAAAATCGGCCTGCACACCGGCGGCATGTATCCGAAACGGCTGGCAGCCGTGCTGCCGCTGGTCGACTGGGTGGGCATGGACGTAAAGGCGCCGATCGCGGCCTACGCGCGCATCACCGGCGTGCAGGACAGCGGCGAGCCCGTGTGCGAAAGCCTCGACCTGCTGCTGGCCTCAAGCGTGGCCTATGAAATCCGCACCACCGTGCATCCGGCCTTGCTGGCGGACGAGGAAGTCGTCGAGCTCGCGCATGATCTGGCCGGGCATGGTGTGAAGCGTTACGTCGTGCAGGCTTTCCGCAGAATGGGCTGCCGCGATGAATACCTTTGCCAAAACGCCACGCGCAGCCAACCCCTGCAGCAAACGTGCGCGAAACTCGATGCCTTGTTTGAAAGCTTTACGCTGCGCGTGGTCTAGTTGCGCCCGATGCGCAGGAACAGCGGCCATTTCAGCGGCAGCACAGATTCTGGATTGCGCCACAGCGGCTGAAGTTCGGCCATGAACGCGGGCAGCGGATCGACGCCTTTGTCTGATCGATAGCGCTTCACCGCGGACCAGGTGGAGAGGTAGTCCATCAGCCGAGGCAGATTCCATTCCACATTGATGGAAAACGCCGGCGCGTTGATTTCCGTGAATGGAAAATCCAGCGAGCGGTAACCGTCGTCGATCCATTTGCGCTCAGGCGGCCAGCAGGGGCCGATGGTTTCCTCGTAAAAACGCTGAAAAATTTCATCCATGCCGTCGGGCAAACACAGGCGGCCGTAGCCCCACAGCGCAAGCACGCCGCCGGGTTTCAGCACGCGCTGCGCTTCGGCGAAAAAGCGCGGGAGGTCGAACCAGTGCGCGGCCTGTGCGACGGTGATGAGATCGATGCTTTTGTTCGCCAGTCCGCTGGCTTCGGCCAGGGCCACGCGAAAGCTCACATTGGCGGGTGCGCCGGCATGGGAGACTTGCTCGGCGCTGGCGTCGGTGGCGACGACTTGTTTGAAATGTTTCGCCAACCCGGCTGCCGCCTGGCCGCTGCCGGTGGCGCAATCCCAGGCTGCTTCGTGTGCTTCGCACAGGCCGGCAAGCCAGGAAAACAATGCTTCCGGATAAGTCGGGCGGAACTCGGCGTAGCGCGCCGGGGCGTCGGAGAAGTGATCCTTGAAATTTGCCAAGAAACTATACCTCAGGCCGTGTTTCGATCATTGATAAATTGCCGATAGCGCCCTCACCCCTTCCCCTCCCTTGCAGGGCGCGTTCCGGCAGGTATGCCGGAACCGCTCGACGGGCGCGAAGCATGCTCCGCGAAGCCCCCGTCTCGCCCCCGAGGGAGAGGGGTTTATATTCCCTTCTCCCTCGGGGAGAAGGTGGCGCGCAGCGCCGGATGAGGGCGCCTTGGGGGAATCAACTCAAGTCTTGCGCCAAGTCAGGCGC
Source organism: Thiobacillus sp. UBA2186 (assembly GCA_002327405.1). Taxonomy (GTDB): domain Bacteria; phylum Pseudomonadota; class Gammaproteobacteria; order Burkholderiales; family Thiobacillaceae; genus UBA6918. The sequence continues at coordinate 2,029 of DCVO01000147.1, forward strand.
AGGTCGGCGCCCAGCATGCGCTGGTCGGCGAGTTTCCAGTTGAGGCGTTCCTGCATGGACGCGGGCTCATCGAGTTCGAACAGCGGCCGCGCCGCGGAACCGAGCAAACAGGGCGCGACATACTGCACCCACTCGTCCGCGAGTCCTGCGGCGATGAGCGCGCCGTTCAATCGCGGCCCGGCTTCGGTCATCAGCTCGTTGACGCCCTTTTGCGCGAGGCGCGAGAGCAGGGCATTGAGATCGACCCTGCCGTCGGCGCCGGGCAGACAGAGGATTTCCGCGCCGGCCGCTTCCAGCGCGGCGGCTTTTTTCGCGTTGGGCGCGGCGCAGGCGATGAGGGTTTTCGCGCCTTGCAAAATAGCTGCATCGGGCGGCGTGCGCAGGCTGGAATCGACGATGACCTTGATCGGCTGGCGCACGGTCTCGGTTGCATTTGATAGACGCGCTGCGTCGAGGCGCACGTTCATCTGCGGATTGTCCGCCAGCACGGTTTCGATGCCGGTGAGGATGGCGCAGGAGCGCGCGCGGAGTTTGTGCACATCATGACGCGCCGCTTCGCCGGTGATCCATTTCGATTCGCCGGAGGAGAGCGCAGTCCTGCCGTCGAGCGAGGAGGCGGTCTTGATGCGCACCAGCGGATGGCCGAGCAGCATGCGCTTGAAGAAGCCTTCGTTGAGTTCGCGCGCCTGCGCTTCCATCAATCCGCACTCGACTGCGATGCCGGCGGCCTTCAAGCGCGCGATACCGTTGCCGGATACATTGGGGTTGGGATCCTGCGCCGCGGCAATGACCTTTGCCACGCCGGCGCCGACCAGCGCATCGGCGCAGGGCGGGGTGCGGCCGTGGTGCGAGCAGGGTTCCAGGGTGACGTAGACGGTGGATCCTAGCGCGGCCATGCCGGCTTCCATGAGCGCGTGGATTTCGGCATGCGGTTCGCCGGCCTTCCGGTGCCAGCCTTCGCCGATGATTTTGCCGTCCTTGACGATGACGCAGCCCACGCGCGGGTTGGGCGAGGTGGAGTAAAGGCCGCGCGCCGCAAGCTGCAAGGCGCGCGCCATGTAAGCGTGGTCGTCAGCGCTGAAAATGTTCATTCACTCGCTGCTCAATCACGGAAAAAATTCAATAACAGGGAGGTTGAGGGAGGTAAGGGGGCAAGGTTATTGTTTCCTCTCTTACCTCCCGTTCCTCCGTGTAAAGGCTTTTGAGTTTTTTCTGTCATTTGAACAGATCGTCGACGCCGGGCGCCGGCGTCTTTTCCAGGTCCTTCAGCACATCGCGGAAGTCTTCCGTGTCCTGGAAGCTCTTGTACACCGAGGCGAAGCGGATGTAGGCCACCTTGTCCAGGCGCTTCAGTTCCTGCATCACCAGCTCGCCCAGCTGGCGCGAAGGAATTTCGCGCTCGCCCAGGGTCAGCAGTTTCTGGCGGATGCGCTGTATGGCCTCGTCCACCAGTTCGGTCGGCACCGGACGCTTGTGCAGCGCGCGGCGGAAGCCTTCGGAGAGTTTTGCCTCGGAAAACTCCTCGCGCGTGCCGTTGCTCTTGATGATCTGCGGCAGCCGGATATCGGCGGTCTCGAAGGTGGTGAAGCGCTTTTCGCAGGCCGGGCAGCGGCGGCGCCGGCGGATGGTGTCGCCGGCTTCGTTCACCCGCGAGTCGATGACCTGGGTGTCGAGGTGGCCGCAGAAAGGGCATTTCATAGGTGAAGGGGGAAGGGTGAAGGGGGAAGGGTTTAGAGTTTACGGCGTATGGACGACGCAAGTCCCATTACCAGCCCACCTACATCATCGATCTTCCCGTTAAGCTCCTCCGTGTTTTCCAGATAGCCAAGTTGTCTGGAGAGGTCGATTTAGAGTATCCAGTTCAGACAACGAACCGCTTGCAATGCCAAGGAAGTGCAGAAATTCCTTGCTTCCATTTCGCGCAGCCCCTTCGGCGATATTGGCAGGCACTGACACCGCTGCACGCCGCAGTTGGCTGGTTAATCCATATTGTTCGTTCTGGGGAAATTTTGAAGTGGCCTGGTAAACGGCAACCACGAGTTCCATCGCCTGCTGCCAGGCATTGAGGGAACGGTGATTGCGCTTCAATACCCTTCCCCCTTCACCCTTCCCCCTTCACTGTCATTTTCCGTATACAGGGAATTTTGAAGTCAGCTTCGCCACCTCGCCCTTCACGCGTTCGATCACGGCTTCATCATTGGGCGCGTCGAGCACGTCGGCGATGAGGTTGGCGAGCAGTTCGGCTTCGATTTCCTTGAAGCCGCGCGTGGTCATGGCCGGGGTGCCGATGCGGATGCCGCTGG
>DCVO01000111.1:0-838 GCA_002327405.1 Thiobacillus sp. UBA2186
GCCTGAACGTCATCCCCGGCGGCCTGCTGCCCGGCAAGGACAAGGGCGTGACCATCCTGGTGGGCGGCAAGGGCGTGCTGAAGATCGGCGCCACCATGGGTACCGTGGTGATCCCGTTCATGAAGCTCGAGTCCGACGAGGACTTCGAGAAACTGAACGATCTGGCCCGCAACATCCTCGACTTCTTTGCCGAAAACGCGCTGGAGCACGAGCGTACCGGCGAGATGATCGACCGTATCGGCCTGGTCAACTTCCTGGAAGGCATCGGCCTGGAAATCGATCCCAACATGATCGCCCAGCCCCGTTCCAACCCCTATGTCCGCATGGACGGCTGGGACGAAGAAACGGCCAAGTGGGAAGAGCGCAAGAGCGCCTGATAGCTGTCGTGCGCCGCACGGGTTCGCCCGTGCGGCTGTGTTTACATACTGGAGGTTTATTAACATGGCTGATATGCGTCCCCCGATCGAAAGCGGCGCACCCGACCCGATGCCCTTCATGCATCCGGTCATGAAGAAGAACTACGGCAAGTGGGTGTTCCACTCCCATCCCAAGCCTGGTGTCCTGTATCACCGCGCCGAAAGCGGCGACGCGATCTGGACCGTCAAGGCCGGCACCCAGCGCCAGATGGACACCTACACCATCCGTGAGCTGTCCGACATCGCCGACAAGTTCGGCGACGGCTACGTGCGCTTCACCGCCCGTTCCAACATCGAATACATGGTTGCCGACGAAGCCAAGGTCGAGCCCCTGATCAAGGCGCTCAACGACGCCGGCTACCCGGTTGGCGGCACCGCCAACTCCGTGTCCATGATCGCCCACACCCAGGGCTGGCTGCACT
>DCVO01000111.1:927-76021 GCA_002327405.1 Thiobacillus sp. UBA2186
CTGGTGAACGGCAAGCCCTCGCTGGAAGTGGACGAGAAGAAGTGCATTTGCTGCGGCGCCTGCTATCCGCCCTGCCCCCCGATGCAGATCAACGATCCCGAGCATTCCAAGATCGCGATCTGGGTTGGCGGCAAGAACTCCAACGCCCGCTCCAAGCCCACCTTCCACAAGCTGGTGGCTGCCGGCCTGCCCAACAACGCGCCGCGTTGGCCCGAGGTTGGCGAGGTGGTGAAGAAGATCCTGCGCGTGTACAAGGAAGACGGCCGTCCCTGGGAGCGCATGATCGACTGGATCGACCGTATTGGTTGGCCCCGTTTCTTCGAGAAGACCGGTTTGCCTTTCACCAAGTATCACATTGATGACTGGCGCGGTTCTCGTGCAACCCTGAACGCCTCCAACCACATCCGCTTCTAAGCGGAACGTTGGGAAGCAAGCATGCCCGCCGGCCCCCGGCCTGCGGGCATGACATTAAATAAAACTAGAGATTGCATGGATAAAGCATGAAATTCGCGATTATGGTTAATGAGGGTCCCTATACCCATCAGGCAACCGATTCTGCTTACCAGTTTGCCAAGGCCGCCATTGCCAAGGGCCATGAAGTCACCCGGGTGTTCTTCTATCACGACGGCGTCAACAACGGCACCCGTCTGACGGTCCCCCCGCAGGATGACCGTCACATCGTCAACCGCTGGTCCGAAATCGCGGCCCAGCACAATATCGATCTGGTGATCTGTATTGCTGCTGCGCAGCGCCGCGGACTGCTCGACGATAACGAAGCCAAGCGCCAGGGCAAGGATGCCAGCAACATTGCGCCGGGCTTCCGCATTTCCGGTCTGGGCCAGCTCGTTGAAGCCGGCATCCAGTCCGATCGCCTGGTTGTGTTTGGTGACTGACAGATTTAGGGATTAGAAAAATGTCTGACGATATGGATTTCGAAGAAGGCGGCGCGATCAAAAAGTTCATGTTCGTGAACCGCAAGGCTCCCTACGGCACTATCTATGCGCTGGAAGGCCTGGAAGTCGTGCTGATCTCGGCTGCGTTCGATCAGGACGTGAGCCTGGCTTTCGTCGATGACGGCGTGTTCCAGCTGGTCAAGGGCCAGAAGACCGACGGCGTCGAAATGAAGAACTTCTCGCCCACCTACCGTGCGCTGGAAGGCTACGACATCGAGAAGCTGTACGTGGAGCGCGAGTCGATGGAAACGCGCGGTCTGACCGAAGATGATCTGCTGGTTGATGTCCAGGTCATGTCCGCCGCCGAGATGGGCGACATGATGGCCCAGCAGGATGTCGTAATCAGCTTCTAAGGGGAACCTCAAAATGCTGCATATTGTGAATAAATCCCCATTCGACACCGGCTCGCTGGCCAGCGTGTTGCGTGTGGCCAAGAAAGACGGCGGCGCCGTGCTGCTGATCGAAGACGGCGTCTACGCCGCCGTCAAGAACAGCGCCACCGAAGCCAGTCTGAAAGCAGCCGGCATGCCGGTGTATGTACTGCAACCCGACGCAGACGCCCGCGGCCTCCAGAGCAGGCTCATGGATGGCGTGAACATGGTCGACTACGGCGGTTTTGTGGATTTGGTGGCAGGGCACGACAACGTGCAATCCTGGCTTTAAGTTTTAATTGGTGATTCTTTCGAGAGGAGTTGAATCATGGCACTGGAAGTAAACGGCGTTTCTATCGAGACTGATGAAGAAGGTTTCCTGGTCAATCTGAGCGACTGGAATACCGACGTCGCGGCTGAGCTGGCCAAGGGCGAAGGCATCGAGATGACCGACCAGCACTGGGAAGTGATCAACTTCCTGCGCGAGTACTACGACGAGTATCAAATTGCTCCCGCCGTGCGCGTGCTGACCAAGGCTATCGGCAAAAAGCTCGGTCCGGACAAGGGCAACAGCAAGTACCTGTACGACCTGTTCCCCTACGGCCCCGGCAAGCAGGCGTGCAAGATCGCCGGTCTGCCCAAGCCCACCGGCTGTATCTAAGCAAGCTGGTCAAGCGCGCTTGGCAAGTGGCAAGAAAGCGGTAACCCTTAATTGGGTTGCCGCTTGTTTCAACGGTCCATCAAACGGAAGACTGGCTGACCCATGTCTACGCTTTCCATTGTTTATGTGGTGCTGTTCTACGCTGCGACCCTGCTGTTCGTTGTTGGGGTGGCGAAGAAAATACTGCAATACACGCGCAGTCCCGCGCCGTTAAAGATTCCGACCACGCCTGCGCCGACGACGACGTCGGGGGTGGCTTACCGCATGGCCCGCGAGGTCGTGCTGTTCGAGAGCCTGTTCAAATCCAGCAAGTGGACCTGGATTTTCGGCTGGCTGTTCCACTTTGGCATGTTCCTCGTGCTGGTTCGCCACCTGCGCTATTTCATGGCTGACGTTCCGTTCTGGCTGGCTGCCATGCAGCCTTTTGGCAAATACGCCGCCTTCATGATGGTGGCGGGTCTTGCCGGCCTGTGGGCGCGCCGCTTCCTGGTCGATCGCGTGCGCTACATCTCCACGCCGTCCGACCACCTGATGCTGGCTTTGCTGATGGGCATCGGCATCTCCGGCGCGCTGATGACCTTCGCGGCGCACACCGACATCGTGCAGCTCAAGATGTTCGTGCTGGGTCTGCTGCGTTTCGCTCCCCAGCCTGTGCCGCAAGACCCGGTTTTGCTCGCACACCTGGCCATGGTTGCCGTGCTGATGATCATCTTCCCGATCAGCAAGCTGCTGCATGCGCCCGGCGTGTTCTTCAGCCCCACCCGCAACCAGGTGGACAACCCGCGCGAACGCCGCCACCTGGCGGACTGGGCTGCCCAGCTTGAGAAATAAGACAGGAGACTTGCGTGGCTGCTGCACCCGATTTTGAAGTCGCCAAGCTGACCGGCGAAATTACGGTACCCAAACTGCGCGAAGGCGCAATGGCGGGCATCAAGGCCTATATCGCCAGCGAAAAGATCCAGGAGCCGCTGGGTTTTCCCGGCCAACTGGTAGAAGACTGGCATGACCGCGCCATCGGCAAGATGGGCGAACTGCTCAAGAAATACCGCTCGCTCCAGGTGTTCATGGATGCCTGCGTGCATTGCGGCGCCTGCACCGACAAGTGCCATTACTACCTCGGCACCTCCGACCCCAAGAACATGCCGGTGGCGCGCCAGGAACTGATGCGCCAGGTCTACCGCCGCCATTTCACCTTCGCCGGCAAGTATTTCCCCAAGCTGGTGGGCGCCAAGGACCTGAGCAGGGAAATCCTCGACGACTGGTACAGCTACTACTACCAGTGTTCCGAGTGCCGCCGTTGCTCGGTATACTGCCCCTACGGCATCGACACCGCGGAAATCACCATGGCCGGCCGCGAGATTCTCGACAGCGTCGGCATCGGCCAGAAGTACAGCAACGAGATCCTCGGCAAGCTGCACCGCATCGGCAACAACCTCGGCCTGCCCGGGCCTGCGATTCTGGACACCCTGGAAGGGCTGGAAGAGGACGTGCTGGAAGACACCGGCATTCCGGTCAAATTCCCGCTCGACGTCGAAGGCGCCGAAGTCATGCTGGTGACGCCGTCCGCCGATTTCTTCTCCGAGCCGCACGTCGAATCGCTGATCGGCTACGCCAAGGTATTCCATGCCGCCGGCATCAGCTGGACGCTGTCCACCAAGGCTTCCGAGGCGGGCAACTTCGGCCTCTTCATCGGCAGCTACGAAAACATGCGCAAGGCAGCGCTGCGCATCCGCGATGCCGCACTGGACCTGGGCGTGAAGCGCATCGTGGTCGGCGAGTGCGGCCATGCCTGGCGTGTCGCCTACAGCTTCTGGAACACGCTGACCGGCGTGGGCGCCGGCGCGCCCGAGGACGACGAGTTCGCCCGCAAGCTGCAGGCCCAGCTCGACCACAGCTATCCGCAGCCCTCGCACATCTGCGAAGTGACGCACGACCTCCTGAAGCGCGGCGTGATCAAGGCGGACAAGTCCAAGAACGACCATCGCGTGATCACTTTCCACGACTCGTGCAACGTGTCGCGCGCCTCGCGCATGGGCGATATGCCCGGCGGGCAGTTCATCATTCCGCGCGAAGTCATCAAGATGGTGGCCAACAACTACCAGGACATGGCGCCGGGCACCACGCATGAAGCCACCTTCTGCTGCGGCGGCGGCGGCGGTCTCTTGACCGACGACCTCATGCAAGTCCGCGTCAAGGGCGCGCAGCCGCGCATGGAAGCCTTCAAGGACGTCGTTGACAACAACAAGGTCAACTTCCTTGCCCTGATCTGCGCGATCTGCAAGGCGCAATTCACCAAGGTTTTGCCGTATTACGGCTACAAAATGGACATGGTGGGCGGTGTCCACCAGCTTGTAGCTACTGCCATTGAACTGCCCGGCCTGGGTGCAGGCCCGGTCGAGGAAGAGGCTGAAGAAGCCGAATCCGAAGCCGCAGCGGCTGGCGATGAATAACTGTTGATAAACAGACTGGAAATTTTTTAGGAGAGCAGCAATGTCGACCACTTCCGATGACATGAAAAAAGGTCTTACCTTCCGCAAGTTCAAGGACGGCGAAACCAGCCAGTACCGCAAGGGCAGCGAATGGATCTTCGACGCCGACCACACTCACAAGTGTCCCGAATACGTGCTGTCATCCCCGCCCTGCCAGGCTTCCTGCCCGGCCGGCGAAGACATTCGCGGCTACCTCAACATCGTGCGCGGCATCGAGAAGCCGCCGGCAGGCATGAACTGGCAGGAATACGCCTTCCGCCGCATCGCCGAGGCCAACCCGTTCCCGTCCGTGATGGGCCGCGTGTGCCCGGCGCCCTGCGAATCCGGCTGCAACCGCAACCAGGTTGAAGACCACGTCGGCATCAACTCCGTCGAGCATTTCGTCGGCGACTACGCCGTCGAGAACAAGCTGGCGTTCAAGCGCCCCGACGACGTGCAACCCACCGGCAAGAAAGTCGCCATCATCGGCGGCGGCCCCGCCGGCCTGGCTGCCGCCTACCAGTTGTCCCTCAAGGGCCACAGCTGCACCATTTTCGACGAGCATGAACTGCTGGGTGGCATGATGCGTTACGGCATTCCCGGCTTCCGTACTCCGCGCCACATCCTGGACGGCGAAATCCAGCGCATCCTGGACCTGGGCGTGGAAACCCGCATGAAAACCCGCATCGGTTCCGATGTGAAGTTCGAAGACCTGGAAAAGGAATTCGACGCGATCTTCATGGCAATGGGCGCCCAGAGCGGCCGCGCCCTGCCGGTGCCCGGCGCCGAAGCCCCCAATTGCGTGACCGCCATGGCCTTCCTCAAGGCATTCAACGACGGCCGTCTGCAGCACGTCGGCAACCGCGTCGTAGTCATCGGCGGCGGCGATACCTCCATCGACGTGGCGACCGTCGCCCGCCGTCTGGGCAACATCACCAACGTGACCGACCTCGACCGTCCCGAGAACGTGCTGGCCGGCCATGCCGCGCATGACGTCGCCAAGATTTCCGCTCGCGGCGGCGCCGACGTGGTGCTGGTCTCCCGCGCCACCATGGACAAGATGAATGCCAACAAGCACGAGATCGAGCACGCCCTGGAAGAAGGCATCAAGATCATAGGCGGCGTGACCCCGATTGGCGTGGTGGTCGGCGCCGACGGCCGCGCCACCGCGCTGCGCGTGGCCGAGTTCGAAGTCGTCAAGGGCGAGACCATCATCAAGGAAGGCAGCGAGCAGGACCTGCCCGCCGATCTGATCGTGTCCGCCATCGGCCAGGCCGTCGACTTCGCCGGCCTCGAGCAGTTCAACAACAACAAGGGCCTGATCAAGCCGGACGGCAACTACCGCTTCCCCGGCAAGCCGCACATCTTCGTGGGCGGCGACGTGATCAAGCCGCACCTCTTGACCACCGCCATCGGCCATGCCTCCATCGCCGCCGACGGCATCGACGCCTTCCTGCGTCAGGGCACGACCGAACTGGGCAAGCGTCCCAAGGTGGATGCGCACCGCTTCGACCTGATGCGCAAGATGGTCGAGTCCGGCCTGACTATCGAAGAGTACAACCACCAGCAGACCTGGGGCACGTCCTCTTCCAAGTTCGCCGTGCACAACTACGAGGACCGTTCCGCCAAGTACGTGATCCCGGCCAATGAGCTGTTCCTGGGCCACTTCATGTACGAAGACCGCAACAAGCGCGACATGCGGCACCTGACCGCCGAAGAAGCGCTGGGCAATTTCGAAGAGCGCCTGCTGAAGCTGTCCGAAAAGGAAGTGGTTGCCGAAGCCAAGCGCTGCATGTCCTGCGGCCTGTGCTTCGAGTGCGACAACTGCGTGGTGTACTGCCCGCAAACCGCCGTGTTCCGCGTGAAGAAGAACGAGCGCGCCACCGGCCGCTATGTCGACACCGATTACACCAAGTGCATCGGCTGCCACATCTGTGCGGATGTCTGCCCGACCGGCTACATCCAGATGGGCATGGGCGAATAAACAAACCAAGGGACGAAGATGCTGGCAAGCTGGCTTAAATCCGTTGCCCTGGCTGCGCTGGTCGCGCTGTCCCCGCTGGTTTCAGCGGGCGGCAGTGCCGGCGTGCCGGAGCCCGTGATTCAGAAGGGCAAGGGCGATCAGTGCGTGGAACCGACCGACTACATGCGCAAGAATCACATGAAGGTGCTCAAGCAGCATCGTGACAAGACCGTGCACGAGGGCATCCGCACCAAGCAGCACAGTCTGAAGAACTGCATCGAGTGCCATGCTACGCCTAATGAAAAAGGTGAGCGTTCGGTGCTTGGCAAGGACAACTTCTGCCAGAGCTGCCACAGCTACGCGGCGGTGCAGATCGATTGCTTCCAGTGCCATTCCAGCAAGCCTGCCGGCAATGGCGCCATGCATCCCATCGTTTCAACGCAGTCGGGCCCCGGATCGGAAACCGCGGCCAGCATGCGCCATCATTCGCTGGACAAGTCGCCCAGCCTGAATTCGACCCTTTCGGTCAAGGACATCGCGGGGGTGCTCAAATGAACAACTTTGAACAGTACCGCCGCCGTTTCCTCGGCGGTGCGCTGGCGACTGCCGGCGCGGCCATGGTCCCCGGTCTCATGCTGGTGGAAATGGCGCACAGCCGCGCGCCCGAAGATGCCGTCAGCAGCAAGAACCGCTGGGGCCTGTTGATCGATACCACCAAGTGCGCCACCGGCTGCACCGAATGCGTCACCGCCTGCAATACCGAACACGGCCTGTCCGGCAAGACCGGCCTGCAGGATTCGCAGTGGATCCGCAAAGTGGAACTCACCAACAACAAGACGGGCGCGCAGCATTCGCTGCCGGTGATGTGCCAGCACTGCGAGGAACCGCCCTGCGTGGACGTGTGCCCGACCGGCGCTTCGTTCAAGCGCGACGACGGCATCGTGCTGGTCGACCGCCACATCTGCATCGGCTGCCGCTACTGCATGATGGCCTGCCCCTTCCAGNNTACAAGGCGCGTTCGCTGGTGCACGAAGACCTCAACGACACCCAGCTCGCGCACATGCCGCGCGGCAAGGGCTGCGTCGAATCCTGCACCCTGTGCGTGCACAAGGTCGATGCCGGCGACAACACCACTGCCTGCGCGCAAGCCTGCCCCGAACAGGCCATCCTGTTCGGCGACCTCAACGACGCCGGCAGCGAAATCGCCCAGCATCTGGCCGCTTATGCCAGCAAGGAAATTCGCGCCGACCTCGGCCTGAATACCGGCGTGCGCTACACGGGGATCTGATCCATGCAAATCATCAATCGCGAAATCGAAGGCAAGAGCGCCGGTTACTGGGCGCTGCTGGGCGGCCTCGGCGCCCTGATCCTGATCGGCCTGTTCGCCGCCTACAACATGGAGCATCACGGCCACATCATCACCGGCATGAACAACCAGATCGTGTGGGGCCTGCCGCACGTGTTCGCCGTGTTCCTGGTGGTGGCCGCTTCCGGCGCGCTCAATGTCGCCTCGGTGGGCACGGTCTTCGACAAGAAGATCTACAAGCCCATGGCGCCGCTGTCGGCCCTGCTGGCCATCGCACTGCTGGCCGGCGGCCTCGTCGTGCTGATGTTGGACCTCGGCCGCGCCGACCGCGCCATCATCATGGCCTGGGAAGTCAACCCCGCTTCCGTGTTCTCCTGGAACGTGGTGCTGTACAGCGGCTTCTTCGGCTTCTCCGCCCTGTACCTGTGGACCATGATGGACAAGACCGTCAAGGGCTGGAACAAGGCAGCGGGTGTGGCGGCCTTCACCTGGCGCCTGGTCCTCACCACCGGCACCGGCCTGATCTTCGGCTTCCTGGTCGCGCGCCAGGCCTACGGCACTGCGCTCCTGGCGCCCAAGTTCATCGTGTTCTCGCTGCTCTACGGCACCGCGATCTATGTGCTGGTGCTGATGGCAGCCTACAACTGGGGCCAGCGTGCGCTGGGCGATGAGGTCCTGCGCCGCCTGAAGAACATGCTGGTGATTTTCATTGCCGCTTCCTTCTACATGACCCTTGCCTATCACCTGACCAACCTCTACTTTGCCAAGCAGCGGGACTTCGAGCGATTCATCCTGCAGGATGGCGGCGTTTATACCACGCTGTTCTGGCTGGGCCAGGTCGTGATCGGCTACGCCATTCCCTTCATCCTGCTGGTGGCGCCCAACACCCGCGGCAACCGCACCGCACTGGTGGCCGCTTCGGTGATGATCGTGCTCGGCGCGCTGGCGCAGATGTATGTCACCATCGTCGGCGGACAGGCCTTCCCGCTGCAGCTGTTCCCCGGCTATGCGGAAAAGAGCAGCTTCTTCGACGGCGAGATCCATGCCTATGCGCCCAGCCACTGGGAGTGGATGCTGGGCATCGGCGGCGTCGCCATCGCGCTGGCCATGGTGGTGTTCGCGGTGAAGATTCTGCGCATCCTGCCGGAAAGCCTGGCGGACAGCGTGGCGGATCCGCACGCCAAGAAATAAGGATGCCGGGTAACCCGGTGCCGAACGCAAGACAAAGGGCGCGCAAGCGCCCTTGTTTGCCTTTTGGGGTTTGTTTGTTTCTAATTTTTTAACGCAGAGGCGCAGAGAAAACGATTCAATAAACAGGGAGGTAAGAGAGGAACGGGAGGAAAACCCAAGGCAATATCTTTTTGCTTTACTCCCTTACCTCCCGTTCTTCCCTGTTGCTGGGTTTTGATTTTCTTTGTATCTCTGCGTTCATAATTTGAATTTCTTGACTACCTTGAATCAATCGCGCTTTCTGATCTCTGCCGCACACAAGTCCTCGGGGAAAACCACCCTGAGCATCGGCCTGTGCGCGGCGCTCGTGACGCGCGGGCTCAAGGTGCAGCCTTACAAGAAGGGCCCGGACTATATCGACCCCATGTGGCTCACGCGTGCGAGCCGGCGCGCCTGCCACAACCTCGATTTCTATCTGATGGGTCAGGATGAGGTGCGCGAAGTATTCGAAACCCAGGCCCTGGATGCCGATGTCGCCCTGGTCGAGGGCAACAAGGGCCTGTACGACGGCCTCGACCTCGACGGCAGCAACAGCANNATCCGCATCGCCGGCGTCATCCTCAACCAACTCGGCGGCAGCCGCCACGAGAGCAAGCTGCGTGCGGTGATCGAGCACTACACCGATGTGCCGGTGATCGGCGCCGTGCAGCACGAGGCCGGCATGCAGATTCTGGAACGCCACCTGGGTCTCATCCCCAGCAACGAGGCGGGGGAGGCGAGCGAACAGATCAGCCGGATCGCCAGGCGTGTGGCGGAACAGGTCGACCTGGACAAGCTGCTCAACCTGACCCGGGGTCGGCCGAAAGCCGAGCTGGTCATGCCAGCGCCATCCCAGGCCGCGCGCAAGCTGCGCATCGGCATCATGCGCGATGCGGCCTTCGGTTTCTACTACGAGGACGATCTGCAGGCGCTGCAGGAGAGCGGGGCGGAACTGGTGCCCATCAACGCCATGCGGGACAGCCACCTGCCCGCGATCGACGGCCTCATCATCGGCGGCGGTTTCCCCGAATCCTTCATGCCCGAACTGGAAGCCAATGCCAGCCTGCGCAGCGAGATCAAACAAGCCATCGACAACGGCCTGCCGGCCTACGCGGAATGCGGCGGCCTCATGTACCTGGCGCGTTCCATGAACTGGAAGGGCAGGACTCACGAAATGGCCGGCGTGATTCCGGGCGACATCGTCATGCACGAGCGCCCGGTCGGGCGCGGCTACGTGCGATTGAAGGAGACCGGCGCCAGCCCCTGGGACAGCGAGGCGCCGGAAAACGACATCCACGCGCACGAATTCCACTATTCCAGCCTTGAGAATCTGCCGGACGGCCTTACGTATGCATACGAAGTATTGCGCGGCTACGGGATCGACGGCAAACGCGACGGCCTGGTCTATCGAAACCTGCTCGCGTCCTACACGCACCTTCGTTCCACCCGGCGCTTTTCCTGGGTGAAACGCTTTCTGGCTCTGGTGGAGAAATGCAAATCCGCAGGGCCTGTTGGAGCCAGCCCCGATAACACAGTGGCTGCTGCCTGAATTATTGATTAGGAGAAATCATGCTTACCCTGACCCCCGCCGCCGTGCATCAGATCCAGTCGGCCATCCCACCCGAGGCCTCTTTCGAGGGTCTGGCGCTGCGCATCGCCGCACGCCGCGCCTTTGACGGTTCCATCGAATACGCCATGGGCATGGACAACGAGCGCGAAAACGACCAGAGCATCGTCGTCGAAGGCATCACTCTGCTCATCAACGAGCACAGCGCCGATCTGCTCAACGGCGTGACCGTCGACTTCGTCGAGGAAAACGGCCAGCCCCTGTTCGTGTTCATGAACCCCAACGATGCCGGCCCGGCCGGCGGCGGCTGCGGTTCCAGCAGCGGCAGTGGCGGTGGCTGTGGTTCCGGCGGTTGCGGTTCCGGCGGCTGCGGCAGCCGTTGATCCCGGCGGAAAAACCTTGAACAAAGAGGACAGGAGGACAAGAGATTTGTTTTCCTCATGTCCTCATGTCCTCCTTGTGAAAAAAATGAACTTTCTTCCAATTTTCCTCGACCTGCGCGGCAAGACCTGTCTCGTCGTCGGCGGCGGCGAAACGGCTGCGCGCAAATCCGCCCTGCTGGTGAATGCCGGCGCCAATGTCTGCGTTGCGCATGAGGGCGACCTGGCCACGGCCTTTGCCGACATCAAGGAACAGGACCGCATCAGCCACAAGCGCGCCGCATTCGGCGCCGACATGCTGGAGGGCGTGGAACTGGTGATCGGCGCGGCCGAGGACGATGCCATCGACAAGCAGGTGTTCGATGCCGCGCGAGCCCGCCGCCTGCCGGTCAACGTCGTCGACAGGCCTGCGCTGTGCAGCTTCGTGCTGCCGGCCATCCTCGACCGCTCGCCCATGATCGTGGCAATCGGTACCGGCGGTGCCTCCCCCGTGCTTGCGCGGCTGTTGCGTGCGCGCCTGGAAACGCTGATCCCCGCCAGCTACGGCCGTCTCGCCTATCTGGCCGAAAGTTTCCGCGAGCAGGTCAGGGCCAAGTTCTCGCACGCGCCCATGCGCCGCATCTTCTGGGAAAAGGTGCTGCAGGGTCCGGTGGCGGAACTGGTGTTTTCCGGCAAGGAGGACGATGCCGCCAGGTTGTTGCAGCGCACGCTCGACAGCGAGAAGGACGAGGCCCCGCAAGGCGAGGTCTATCTGGTTGGCGCAGGTCCAGGCAATCCAGATCTGCTGACATTCCGCGCATTAAGACTGATGCAGCAGGCCGACGTGGTGGTGCACGACAATCTGGTTTCCGAACCCATACTCGAGATGTGCAGGCGCGACGCCGAGCGCATCTACGTGGGCAAAAAGCGCGCGAACCATGCGGTGCCGCAGGAAGACATCAACATGATGCTGGTGCGCCTGGCCAAGGAAGGCAAGCGCGTGCTGCGCCTCAAGGGCGGCGACCCCTTCATCTTCGGGCGCGGCGGCGAGGAGATCGAGACCCTGGTCGACCACGGCGTGCCGTTCCAGGTGGTGCCGGGCATTACCGCTGCTGCCGGCGTGGCCTCCTATGCCGGCATTCCGCTCACCCACCGCGATTACGCGCAGTCGGTCACTTTCGTCACCGGCCACCTCAAGGACGACAGCACCAACCTCGACTGGGATGCGATGGCCAAGCCCAACCAGACCATCGTCATCTACATGGGCCTGCAGGGGTTGCCGGTGCTGGCGCAGGAACTGGTCAGGCACGGACTCTCGCCGCAAACGCCTGCCGCCATCGTGCAGCAGGGCACCACCCCGCATCAGCGCGTGGTTACCGGTACCCTGGAAACCCTGCCCGAGCTGGCAGTGGAAGCCCAACTCAGGCCGCCCACGCTCATCATCGTCGGCAAGGTCGTCAGCCTGCACCACAAGCTCAAGTGGTTCGTGAGCGAGGACGACCGCCTCGCCAAGTCCTAAGCTGCGCCGGCCAGCTCGCCGCGGAAAATGAAATACACCGCGGCGAGGATGCACAGCGCCGCCCACAGGTAGTCCAGCTTCAAGGGCTCTTTCAGATAGAACAGCGCGAACGGCACGAACACCGAAAGCGTGATGACTTCCTGCAGGATTTTCAGCTGCGCCACCGACAGCACCGTATAGCCGATGCGGTTGGCCGGCACCTGCAACAGGTACTCGAACAGCGCGATGCCCCAGCTTACCAGCGCCGCCGCGATCCACGGCTTGTTGTTCATTTCCTTCAGATGGGCGTACCAGGCGAAGGTCATGAAAATGTTGCTGCAGGTCAGCAGCAGGATGGTCGTGGCGATCGGGTGCATGGAGGCTCCGGCAGGGGCAGTCAATCGGCTGGCAGCCGGATTTAACGCCTTTATCGGGAAGCCGGCAAGACTCTCTTTATTTCTTGTCCTTGCCCAAAGCGCTTAGCCGCGACCAGGCGTCAATCAGGGATTCGGCTGCGATGCCGATCTCGGCCTCGGTGCTGAAACGGCCCAGCGACAGGCGCACCGCGCCCGCTGCGCGCTCGGCCGTGCAGCCCATGGCCGCCAGTACGCCGGAAACCGCGTGACTGCCGGCGTGGCAGGCGGAACCGGTGGAAGCGGCCAGCGTTTGCGCCTCGTTCAGCAGGTCCCAGCCGGTGACAAAGGGGAAGGAGAGATTGAGGGTGTTGGGCAACCGTTCCTCGGGGTGGCCGTTCAGCATCAGCCCGGGGATGGCAGAAGCGAGGCGGTGGTGCAGCTCGTCGCGCAGCGCGCGGATGCGGGAAGATTCCGCTGAGAGTTCCTCGCGTGCCAGCCGCGCCGCTTTGCCCAGGGCGGCGATGTGGGGCACGTTCTCGGTGCCGGGACGCAGGCCGTGTTCGTGCCCGGCGCCAAACTGGATGGCTGCTATGGGCGTGCCGGAACGGACATAAAGCGCGCCTACCCCCTTGGGTGCGTAGAACTTGTGCCCGGCCAGGGTGAGCAGATCGCAGCCCAGGTCGTCCACGTTGACTTCGATCTTGCCCACGGCCTGGGCGGCATCCACGTGCAGCAGCGCCCCGGCGGCATGGGCAAGCTTGGAAATGGCGCGGACGGGCTGGATCGTGCCCACTTCATTGTTGGCCAGCATGACCGAAACCAGGGCGACGTCGCTGCCGATTTGCAGCGCGCTGGCATCGATGCGCGCGGTTGCATCCACCGGAATCTCTCTTGTAGACCAGCCTGTGCCTGCCAGTTGGCGCATGGGCTGCGCCACCGAGGGATGCTCGATTGCAGAATAAATCAGCGTGCGCCGGCTGCCGGATGCGAGCGCGCGGGCGACGCCCAGCAGGGCGAGATTGTTCGCCTCGGTGGCGCAGCCGGTGAAGACGATTTCTTCCGGACGCGCGCCGATCAGTGCCGCCACTTCGGCGCGCGCCTGATCCACCGCCGCCTTGGCCGCATGGCCATAGGCGTGCTCGGACGAGGGGTTGCCGTAGTGCATATGCAGAAATGGCAGCATCGCTTCCACGACCCGTGGATCGACGGGCGTGGTGGCGTTGTAATCGAGGTAGACGGGGCGGCTCATGGCTGTTCTTGTGTCGCGCCCAGTGCCTGATTGAGATCGGCGATCAAGTCGTCCGCATCCTCCAGTCCGACCGATAGGCGCAGCATGGCATCGGAGATGCCGCGCCGCGCGCGTTCTTCCGGCGTGAGGCCATGGTGGGTGGTGGTGCAGGGCTGGGTGACCAGGCTCTCCACGCCGCCCAGCGAGGGTGCCAGCGCAAACAGCCTCAGCGCATCGGCCACGCGCGTCGCGGCCTCGACGCCGCCCTTGATTTCGAGGGTCAGCATGCCGCCGAAACCCCGCATCTGGCGGCACGCCAGATCATGGCCGGGAAAGTCGGGCAGCCCCGGATACAGCACGCGCTCGATTCCGGGGTGCGTCTGCATCGCCTGGGCGATTCTCATTGCGGTTTCGTTCTGGCGTTGCACGCGAACGGTCAGTGTGCGCAGGCTGCGCGCCAGCTGCGAAGCGATCTCTGGCGCGATGGTCTGGCCCAGGTTCTTGCGCCAGTTCCACACCTGCATGACCAGCTCTCTGCTGCCCATCAGTGCCCCGGCGCTGAGGTCGGAGTGGCCGCCCAGGTACTTGGTGGCGGAATGCACCGCGAAGTCCGCGCCGAGCGCGAGCGGATTCTGGTTCACCGGCGAGGCGAAGGTGTTGTCCACTGCCACGAGCGCGCCGTGGGCGTGGGCGAGCTCGGCGAGGGCGGCGATGTCGAACAGCTCCAGCGCCGGGTTGGTGGGCGTTTCGAAAAACACCAGGCCTGCGCCCTGTATCAGAATTGCTTCCAACTCCCCAAGCTCGCTGCCGAGCAGCAGGCGCGTGGGAATGTCCAGCTCGGGCAACTGTCCGGCGAGCAATTCCAGCGTACCGCCATAGGCGTCGCCCAGACAGACGATGCCCTTGCGGCCGTGGGCGAGGAACAGCGCGGATTCCGCAGCCATGCCGGAGGCGAAGGCCAGCGCGGCCTCGGCACCTTCGATGGCGGCGAGCTTGTCCTCCAGCGCCTGGATGGTGGGATTGAGTCCGTAGCGCGTATACAGCGCGCCCGGCTTGCGTCCTTCCACCACGTCGAGCAGCGCGGCGGTGGAGGGAAATCTGAATGTGGTCGTGGTGTAAAGCGGCGCGTGCGGCGAGCCCTGCGGATCGTGCGGTTCGCCGGCGTGTATGCAGCGGGTGGACAGGTCTGGCTTCATGCGTATTCCTGTTGTGCGGTTTCAGAAGGTGAGGTTCATGTCCGCCGCCATGACGACTTCCTTGTAATAGCGGGCGGGATCGGCCAGTTTGGCGCCGTCGATCAGATCGCGCTCGCTCATGCCGAACAGCGGCACGTTGAGCGGGCAGGCCAGTACCTCGCCGCCCTCGGCAACAAACATGAAGAACAGGTCTTCCACGAGCGGCAAGTCCATTTCGTCCATGCGTCTAGCAGCCTGTCGGACTTGAGGCTGATCTACTGCGCCGGTGGGAAGAGCGGTCCATTTTTGGCTTGCGCCGAAACTCGCAAGCTCGTTTTCCCCGATTTCTCGTTGCATAGGCCCGCTATGCGCCTCGAAATCGTGAAAAACTGTCCTCGCTCTCCCACCCGGCTCGCTACGATCGCTCAAGTCCGACAGGCTGCTAGTCACCGCCGCGCCGACTTCGGGCATGTCGGGCAGGCACTGCAGCTTGCCGACCCTGTCCTTGTGCAGCGCGTTCACCCCGCGCGAGCCGAAATAGACCGTCACTTTCGCGCCCTGCCTGAGCAAGCTCAGCGCCGTCATCATGGCATTGAACACCTGGCACGGTTCATCGTGAAAACACATGATCGACACGGTTTTTTTCGCTGCTTCCATGCGTATCTCCTTTCAACCCGCATTTCCCAGCATGCGTTCAAGCGGGGCTTCCAGGGCTTCACCCAGACCCGGCATTTCGTCTGGGGGAATACCCTGGGTCGCAAGCGTTGCAAGGATGTCTGAGGGCATGATGATGGCGCCATCCTCGGGCTGTATGGCAACGCCGTTCAGCCAAAGGCTGGGGAACCCGTCACCATGGGCGCCGCACGTTTCGCTATAGACGATCTCGGCCTCGGTACCGAACTGGCGCGCCAGAGCGTCGGAGTAACCGGCATACAGGTTGCAGCGGCCGCCGGGCGGCTGCTGGGAAATGACTCGTACTTTCACCGTCACATCAGGCTCCTATCACGTTCTTGAACAAAATATAGCTTGCGACGACCACCAGAAACCAGGCAAATGCCTTCTTCAGCGCATCATGCGAGATGTGTGCGGAAAAATGCGCGCCGGCGAAGCTGCCGATCACCGTTACAACCGTGAAGCCACCCATCAATGCCCAGTCGACCGGCACGCCGCCCATGTAGCCGGCGAATCCGGCATAGGATTTGGCGGCGACGATGGCGAGCGAGGTGCCCACCGCCGTCTTCATGGGAATGCCTGAAAGCAGCACCAGGGCGGGCACGATGAGGAAGCCGCCGCCGACGCCGACCAGCCCGGTCAGCACGCCTACGCCGATGCCATGCAGGGCGATATGGCCCATGCAAGGCGAGAAGAAGTCTTGACAGCCGCCGATCGCGGCAACGTTGCCATCAGGTTTTACCGCGCCAGTTGCAGCCGGCGCAATCAGTTTGGCCGGTTTCAGCATGCGCCAGGCCGCGGCATACATCACCAGCGCGAACAGGCCGAGCTGGATGACCACCGGCGTCAGCAGGCCCAGGCGCGCGCCGGCGAAGGTCCCGGCCACGCCGAACAGGCCGAATACCAGGGCCACTTTGGCATCGACCAGGCCGCGCCGCCAGTTGTCGAGGGCCGATACCGTGGCCGTGATTGCCACCACGCCCAGGCTCATGGCGATGGCCGATTTCGGTTCCACGTGCAAGAGATAGAGCAGGGCGGGCAGGGCGATGATGGAGCCGCCCGAGCCGAACAGCCCGAGCACGAGGCCGGTAGCCAGGCCGGCGAGTATGGCGGATATGCCCATTTCGTTCTCCTTGAAAAATGCTTGACGCAGCCCAGGAAGTTTTGTCTAATAATCTAACGATCGTTAGATTATGATAGTGAGTATGGGATGAAAAGTTCAGGAAGGCAAGTAAAAGATTTGCTTTATGCCCAGGTCGCCCGCATCGGCAAAGCCGTGTGCAGCCCCAAGCGTCTGGAGCTGATCGATCTGCTGTGCCAGGGCGAAAAGCCGGTGGAGCGTCTGGCGGCCGAGGCGCAGATTTCGCTCAAGCTGGCCAGCGCGCATCTCAAGGAATTGCGCCTGGCCCACCTGGTGGAGGCGCGCAAGGAGGGCAAGAACGTCTTTTACCGGCTGACCGGAAATTCGGTCGCCGATTTCTGGGTGGCTATCCGCTCGCTCGCCGAGGATCGCCTGCTCGATCTGCAGGCGGCGCTGGACAAGCTCACCGAACATCCCCATGAGCTCAAGCCCTTGAGCGGCAAGGAACTGCTGGGCCTCGCGAAAAACGGCGAAATCATGGTGCTGGACGTGCGGCCGCCGAGCGAATACGCCGCCGGCCACTTGCCCTATGCGCAGTCCATGCCGCTCGACGAACTGAAAAAGCGCATTGCCGAGTTGCCGCGTGACAAACCCATCGTCGCCTATTGCCGCGGGCCTTTCTGCCTGATGGCGGTGGAGGCGGCCGAACTGTTGAACAAAAAAGGTTTCCATGCCGTCCGCTTCGAGGAAGGCGTGGCGGAATGGCGCGCGCATGGGCTGCCGGTCGAAGTCGAACGATGAATATCAATTATTTTGCGATGAAGAGAGGGATAAATGGACTTTGAACAATTCGTGCTGGCCAACGAGCCAGCCATCAGGCTCGGTTTTTTCCTGGGCAGCTTTGCGGTGATCGGCCTGTGGGAAGTGCTTGCGCCCAAACGGACGCTGCTCGTGTCGAAAGCCTATCGCTGGGCCAGCAACATCAGCCTGGTGGTGTTGAATACCGTGATCGTTCGCCTGCTGTTTCCGCTTGCGGCTGTGGGGCTGGCGGCCTTTGCCGCGGAAAACGGCTGGGGCCTGCTCAACCACTTCCAGGTGCCGTTCTGGATCGCGGTGCCGGTGGCGGTGATCGCCATGGACTTCGTGATCTGGCTGCAGCATGTCATGGTCCACGCCGTGCCGGCGCTGTGGCGGCTGCACCGCGTGCATCACGCCGACCTCGACTACGACGTGACCACGGGCGCGCGCTTCCATCCCATCGAGATCATCCTGTCCATGCTGATCAAGTTCGCCACCATCGTGGTGCTGGGTCCGCCGGTGGTTGCGGTGGTGATCTTCGAGGTGCTGCTCAACGCCACCGCCATGTTCAACCACGGCAATATCCGCCTGCCGGCTGCGATCGACAGGGCATTGCGCTGGGTCATCGTGACGCCGGACATGCACCGCGTGCATCATTCCATCGAGGACGACGAAACCAACTCCAACTTCGGTTTCAACCTGACCTGGTGGGACCGTCTGTTCGGTACCTATCGCGATCAGCCGCGCGCGGGCCACATCGGCATGACCATCGGCATCCGCGATTTCACAGACCCGCGCGAAGTGGGCCGCCTCGACGGCATGCTGTGGCTGCCGTTCAGGGGCGAGATCAAGGACTATGCCATCAACCGCCGCAACTATTCCGGCGAGGCGTCGAAATGAACAAGGCTGCCGTGCGCGCCCTGCTGGGCATCGTTCTTCTGATCGCGGTCGGCGCAGCCATCGTCTATCGCGACCGTCTCGATCCCGCCGCCCTGCAGGCCTGGGTCGAAGGCGCGGGCGCGGCCGGGCCCGTGGTGTTCATGGCGCTCTATGCGCTCGCCACCGTGCTGTTCCTGCCCGGCTCGGTGCTGACGCTGGCCGGCGGCGCCCTGTTCGGGCCGGTATGGGGCACGCTGTGGAACCTGACCGGCGCCACCATCGGCGCATCGTTGGCCTTCCTCATCGCGCGCTACCTCGGCGCCGACTGGGTGTCGCGCCGCGCCGGGCCCCGCCTTTCGCGGCTGAATGAGGGCGTGAGCTCGGAAGGCTGGCGCTTCATCGCCTTCGTGCGCCTGGTGCCGGTGTTCCCGTTCAACCTGCTGAACTACGCACTGGGCCTCACCCGCATTCCCTTCCTCGCCTATGTCATCGCCAGCTGGATCTTCATGCTGCCTGGCGCCATCGCCTACACCTGGCTGGGCTATGCCGGGCGCGAGGCGCTGGGCGGCGGCGAGGGCATGGTCCGCAACATCACCATCGCGCTCGCCCTGCTGGCGGCCGTGGCCTTCCTGCCGCGCCTGGTGCGCAAGCTGCGAGAAAAACCCATGCTGGGGGTGGACACGCTGAAAAAACAACTGGATGCCGGCGGGGACGTGCTGATGCTCGACGTGCGCGCGGCCGCGGAATACAACGGCGAAATGGGACACATCGCCGGCGCCCGCAACCTGCCGCTGGAAGAACTGCCGGCGCGGCTCGCGGAACTGGAAGCGCACAAGGCGCGACCGATCCGCATCATCTGCCGTACCGACCGCCGCTCGGCCCAGGCCGCGCGCCTGCTGGACGAGGCGGGATTCGCCGACGCCCAGGTCATCCAGGGCGGCATGACGGCGTGGCGTGCGAAAGGCTGGCCGGTCGAGGTCGCGAAGTAAGGGGAAACGAGCATGCATGAAGTGGTGAAGGATTATTACGGCAACCAGTTGAAGGGCACGGCGGACCTGCGCACCTCCGCCTGCTGCGATTCGAGCCAGATGCCCGAATGGCTGAAGCCCTCGCTGGCGCGCATCCATCCCGAAGTGACCGCGCGCTACTACGGCTGCGGCCTGGTCTGCCCGACCCTGCTCGACGGCCTCAGGGTGCTCGACCTCGGCTGCGGCTCCGGTCGCGATGTCTACGCGTTGGCGCAACTGGTGGGCGAGAATGGCCTCGTTGTGGGGGTCGACATGACCGAGGAACAGCTGGCCGTCGCCGAAGCGCACCGCGAACATCATCGCCAGGCATTCGGCTTCAGCCGCGACAACGTCGAATTCAAGCTCGGCTACATCGAGCGCCTCGACGAGCTGGGCCTGGCGGACGCCAGCTTCGACGTCGTGGCGTCCAACTGCGTGATCAATCTTTCGCCGGACAAGGAAGCCGTGCTGCGCCAGGTGCACCGGCTCCTGAAAACCGGTGGCGAACTGTATTTCTCCGACATCTACGCCGACCGCCGCGTGCCGGCGGAACTGCGCAACGACCCGGTGCTGTATGGCGAATGCCTGGGCGGCGCGCTGTACTGGAACGATTTCCAGACCCTGGCGCGGCGCTGCGGCTTCGCCGACCCGCGCCTGGTCGAGGACCGCCCCATCGCCATCACCGATCCCGCGCTGGCTGCAAGGGTGGGGAATACGAAGTTCTATTCCGCGACTTGTCGTTTGTTCAAGCTCGACGGCCTCGAACCCGAATGCGAGGACTACGGCCAGGCCGTGGTCTACCGCGGCGGCATCACCGGCCAGGAGCAGCGCTTCATTTTGGACAAGCACCATGCCATCGAGGCCGGCCGCGTGTTTCCGGTGTGCGGCAATACCTGGCGCATGCTCGTCGACACGCGCTTCGCGCCCTGGTTCGACTTCATCGGCGACTTCTCGCGCCACTACGGCATCTTCGCCGGCTGCGGCGGCGGACTGCCGTTCGACGACGGCGCGGCGGGTTCGGGCTCGTCCTGCTGTTAAGTTAGCGCTAGAACAGCCAGCCTGCCAGTTCCAGCGGCCAGCGCAGCGTGGCGGCCACAACCAGCGCCACGCCAACGGACAGCGCGACCGAATAAAGCGCGTCGCGACGCCCGAGCAGCTTCAGCATCATGGCGAAAGTGGACACACAGGGCACGTAGAAGGTCAGGAACACCAGGAAGGTGATGATCTGGATCGCATCCAGCACGCCGGCCAGCTCCTGCGTGCCCAGCGCCTGGAAAATCATCAGCAGCGACAGTTCCTTGCGCAGCACCCCGAACAGGATCGGCACCCCCAGCACTGCCGGCAGTCCCAGCCACCATGCAGTCATCGGCGTGAGCGCGAGATTGATCCAGGTGTCCGCCCCGTAAAAGCTCAGCAGCGCCAGCACCACGCTGCCCGCCACCAGGAGCGGCAGCACGATGGTGAGGATGTCGCGGCTGCGTTCCCAGGTATTGAACAGCAGGGCGTGCAGCGTGGGCACGGCGTAGTCGGGGATTTCCTGGATCATCCCCGGCGTGGTTTCGGGATAGCGCCGCTTCAAGAGCTTGCCGACCAGGCTGACGACGACGGGCGCCAGCATGAACAGCGCGAACACGCCGAAACCGCCGAGATACTTGCCGCCCACCGCGAGGATGATGGCCGAGCGCGCCGAACACGGCAGGAAAGTGATGAGCAGCGAGGCCACGGTGCGGTCGCGGCCCTGGGTGACGGCGGCCGTGGCGGCGAGCGCCGGCACGTTGCAGCCCAGGCNNACCACGAAGGCGACGCGGTGCATGATGCCGGACTCCTCCAGCCACACCAGCAGCAATACCAGCGGAATCATGTAAGGAATGACGATGCCGGCCAGCCCGATGAACCCGTCGAGCACGGCCCTCCCGATGATGCCCGCGAGGTCGGTGGGCTGCCACGGCTCGGCCCATTCGATCATGCGCGCGACGGTGAGGCTGTCGAGGAAGGCGCTGACCTCGAACACGAAGAACAGCACCAGCGCGAACACGACCAGGCTGCCGGCGAAACCCCAGCGCGGATGCAGGAAGATATCGTCCGCCCAGCGCTGCCAGCGCGGCGGCGCGCCTTCGCCGCCGGGGTGGCTCACGGCCTCGAAGCAGAGCGCGGCGCGGTGATGGCGGTCGGCATGGATTTCATCTGAAAGCGGGCGCGGCAGCAATACGTTGGCGGAAGCACGCGCGGCCAGCAGCGCCTGGTACTGCGCGGGGAAATGCGCCTGCAGTTCCTGCGTGAAGTAACCGTCGTTTTCAGCGAGCTGCAGGGTGAGCAGCGATTCGGGTGCGGCGAAGGCAGCGGCCACTTCGGGCGTGCGGGCGATGGCGGCGATCGGTTCGAGCTGCTCGAGGATGTGCGCGCTGGGCATGCAGTCCGGCAGATGCTTGCGCACGTAATTCGCCTCGCGCACCGTGCGAACCGCCGCAGTGAACAGGTCGGCCAGGCCGATGCCCATGTGCGCCACCGTGGGCATCACCGGCGCGCCGAGTTTGGCCGAGAGGGCGCGCACGTTGATGAAGCGGCGCCTGGCGCGCGCCTCGTCCATGCGGTTCAGCGCAAACACCATGGGCTTGCCCAGTTGCATGAGTTCCAGCGCGAGCTCGAGGTCGCGTTCCAGGGCGGTGGCGTCCATCACCATCAGCAGCAGGTCGGGCGCAGCGAAGTCGTTTTCCGGCTGATGTTCTTCGTGGCGTGCGATGTCCGGCCAGCGGTCGCCCCAGAGCAAATACTTCAGCGCCACCGAGGTGACGTCGTCAGGCTGGTGGAAGCTGTCGATGGCGGGCAGCGCCACCAGCGAAATCTGGTCGATGCCGACCTCGACCACGCATTCCTCGTAAGCCGGGCCGATGCCGGCCAGGCGCTCGTGCCGGGTGGAGGTGCTGGAGGCGGCGCGGAAAATGCTGCGCTTGCCGCTGCCGGCGCGTCCGACGATGGCGACGCGCGGGCGGCGCGCGCCGCGCAAACCCGGGCCGTGGAGGGGGAAGGTTTGCGCCGAGGAGGTCATATATCAGCCCATAGCCAGATGAGAATGTGTCTCATTTATAGGCTTTTCATACCTTATTGTCAACTTTTGATAGGTTGGGCCTATGCGTCGCTGTCCAGGGCAGGTGGGCGAGGTCGTCGGGCTCGTCGATGTCGCGCAGCGTTTCGCCTGTCCATACCCGCCAGTGCAAATCGCCCATGCGTTCGAGCGTGAGCCGGGCAACCCCATCGGTGCTCCAGGGAATGTCGCAAAACAGGCTGGGATCGAAGGCGCGCAGGCCCAGGAGCGGATAGCCGCCATCCGCCGCCGGGTAGAGCACGGCATCGTGCGTCGCGAGCTGACGTGCGGCTTCGGAAAGGTGCGCGGCGGTGAGATCGGGGCAGTCGGCGCCGGTGAGCAGCACGGCTTCGCCGCGTTCGATGACGCGGCGCGCGGCACGCGCCATGCGTTCGCCGAGGTCGCCCTCGCTCTGGTCGCTGGCTTCGATGCCGGCAGGAATGGGGATGCCTGCCCATTCCTGCGCATCCGGCGCAGGGCTCATGCACAATTCCACCGGGCCGACTGCGGCCTTCTGCGCCTGCTCCAGCGCGAGTTCGAGCATGCGCAAGGCGAGTTGCGCCGCGCCGGCCTCGCCGAGTGCGGGAATCAGCCGCGTCTTGGCCCGGCCCGGCAGCGGCGCCTTGGCGAAAATGACGATGCGGATAGGTTTCATGCGCCGGGGTAATAGCGATCTGCGAGGCGCGATGCCGGCACGCCGCGCCAGTAGTCAAAGCGCAGCCGCCACATCAGCAGGATGGTGCGCCAGGCGCCGTACCTGTCCCAGCGCCGCCCGGAGGTAGCGACGGTCTCGCGCAAACAGGCCGGCTTGCCGATGCGCTTCAGTCGCCGCGACAGTTCGATGTCTTCCATCAGCGGCTGCTCGGGAAATCCGCCCGCGGCGTCGAACGCGGCGCGCGTCACGAATAGCGCCTGGTCGCCGGTACAGATGCCGGTCGCGCGCGAGCGCAGATTCATCATGGCCGCGATGATCGGCAGCCAGCGCGAGCGGCCCTCGATGCTCACGTCGAAGCGGCCCCATGCGTGATCCTGCAAGGCGCGTTCGATGAGGGCAGAGGGGTTGCCGGGCAGGCGCGTGTCGGCGTGCAGGAACAGAAGGGCATTGCCGCTGGCGGCACGCGCGCCGGCGTTCATTTGCACCGCGCGGCCACGCGGCGCGACAATCACCCGCTCGGCCAGCGGCGCAGCCAGGGCAGGGGTATCGTCAGAGCTGCCGCCGTCGGCGACGATTATTTCGACGCTGTTTTTTCTGAGCGATTGCAGTGGCCGCAACGCGGCGGCGATGTGCTGCGCTTCATTCAACGCCGGCATGACGATGGACAGCGTGGCGCGTCCGTTCAGCACGGCTCATCCTTCCCTACAAAACGGAAATCGGCGAAGCCGGCGCGGGCTTCCTCGCCGGTGTTGTCGGTGTCGCTGGCCATGCCGAGACCGATCAGGCATCCGGGCGCCTGGCCGAAGACATGGCGATAGTCGGCGGCGATGTCGCGGCGTTCATCCAGCCAGCATCCGGCTTCGGCTGCGCCGGTACGCAGCACCAGAATGCGCGTGCGCGCGGAATGAACGCTGGCTTGCCAAGTGCCGCCCGCGTGGCGGTTGTCCCAGATGTACATGACAGCCGAATCTTCCCCCGGGCGCAGTCCACGTCTCGCCGCGAAGCTGAGGTGGATGCGGGCGGCGGAGTCGTCGCCTGTTTTGCGGGTGATGTCGGCGTTTTTCAGCGGGGCGTCGATGCGCCAGCGCCAGCACAGCACCGGGGTCATCGCCAGATCGACCTCGACCGGTCGCGCCGGCAGCGCCATGAGCGACAGCATGCGTTTCACTTCCGCCTCCAGGCATGGAAGCGCTCGACCCAGCCGAGCAGCCGCTGCGGCGCATGCGCCTTTTTCCACACGCCGGCGGCATACTTGTTGGCTTCCGCGAACGTCGGATAGGCGTGCAGCGTGCCGAGGATTTTGTTGAGGCCGATGCCGTGCTTCATGGCCAGAACGTACTCGGCGACGAGCTCGCCGGCATGTTCGCCGACGATGGTGACGCCGAGGATTCTGTCAGCCCCGGGCGCCGTCAGCACCTTGACGAAGCCCAGCGTCGCGCCGTCGACGATGGCGCGGTCGAGTTCGCGCATGTCGTAGCGGCTCACCTCACAAGCGATGCCTTGCTCCTTCGCTTCTTGTTCGTTGAGCCCTACGCGCGCGACTTCCGGGTCGGTGAAGGTGGCCCAAGGGATCACCGAGTAATCCGCCTTGAATGCCCAGAAACCGTCGAGCAGGGCGTTGACCGCCGCGTACCAGCCCTGGTGCGCTGCCGTGTGGGTGAACTGGAACGGCCCTGCGGCATCGCCCACAGCATAAATGTTCGGATAATTGGTCTGCAGGAAGGCGTTGGTCTCGACCGTGCGTGCGGTCTTCACTCCCAGCTCCTCCAGCCCGTAGCCTTCGAGATTGGCGGCGCGGCCGACGGCGAGCAGGACGGCGTCGAAGGGGATTTTCATTTCGGCCCCGGCGTGCTCGGCGAGCAGGATTCTTTCACCGTTCTCGACCAGGAATCTTGTTGCCTTGTGCTCGGTCAGCACCTCGATGCCCTCGGCATTGAATTGTTGCGCGACGAGTTCGGATACCTCCGGGTCTTCGCGGGGCAGAAGCCGCAGCCCTTGCTGGACAATGGTCACCTTGGCGCCGAAACGGGCGAAGGCCTGCGCCAGCTCGCAGCCGATGGCGCCCCCGCCCAGAATCAGGAAACGCCTGGGCAGTTCGCGCAGATTCCAGACCGTGTCGGAAGTGAGATAACCGGTTTCGTCGAGGCCGGGAATCGCCGGTACCAGCGGGCGGCCGCCTGCGGCGATGACGATGCTGCGCGTGGTCAGCCGTTGGCTGCCGCCGTCCTTGCGCGCGATCTCGACCTCCCAGGGCGTGAGGAGTTTCGCCGTGCCCTCGATCACCTCAACGCCAAGGCTGGTGTAGCGTTCGATGGAATCGTGCGGCTCGACCGTCCGCACCACCTGCTGCACGCGTTCCATCACGTCGGCGAAATCGAAATCGGCGCGGGTCTCGCGGATGCCGAGTTCCCTGGCACGCGCAATCCGGGACAGCAGCCTGGCCGAGCGGATCAGCGCCTTCGACGGCACGCAGCCGGTGTTGAGGCAGTCGCCGCCCATTTTGTGCTTCTCGATCAGCGTGACTTTGGCTTTCAGCGCGGCGGCGATGTAGGCCGTCACCAGGCCGCCGGCGCCGGCGCCGATCACGATGAGGTTGCGCTCGAAGCGGCGCGGTTTCTTCCAGTGCTTCAAGCGCCCGATCCTATCCGTCCAGCGCGCCGCCGCAGCTGCTGCCCTGGCCGGCGGTGCAGCCATAGCAGTGGTCCGCCACGCGGATGGGCTGGCCGGAAATGTCCTGTTCCGGCAGCCCGGCGAGCGTGGCCGGGCCTGCGGCAGGAATGCCCAGCATCTGGTTGAAATCGCAGTCGTAGAGGCGCCCGCGCCAGTCCACGCTGACGAGCTCGCGGCACATGACATGTTGCAGGTTGTCGGGGGTGTGGCTGGATTTCAGCAGCTGCATGTAATCGGCGAACTGGCCCCTGGACACCAGGGTGCTGCCGAAGCGCAGGATGGGCATGTTGGCCAGGGTGTAGAGCCGGTTGAAGACGATGCCGTAGCGCGCTTGCAGTTCGCGCTTGTAGGCGGCTTCCAGTCCGGCCTGCGCTGGCGGCAGGCCGGGCCCCTGGGGGTTGTAGACCAGGTGTAGTTCGAGGCCGCTGCCTGACTGGCCGTAACCCAATGCGTTGAGCTTTTTCAGGCCCGCGATGCTGCTCTCGAACACGCCCTTGCCGCGCTGGCCGTCGACGTTCTGCTCCAGATAACAAGGCAGCGAGGCCACGATCTCGACGCTTTGCGCGGCGAGGAACCCAGCCAGGTCTTCCTGCCCGGGCTCGGACAGGATGGTGAGGTTGCAGCGGTCGATCACTTTCGCGCCCAGTTTGCGCGCTTCCTCGACCAGCCAGCGAAAGCGCGTATGCAGCTCGGGCGCGCCGCCGGTGATGTCCAGCGTGCCTAGATTGCGCGCCTTCAGCACGCGCGGGATCAGCTCCAGCGTGGCGTCGTCCATCGTTTCGCTGCGGTTGGGCCCGGCGTTGACGTGGCAGTGCAGACAGCTCTGGTTGCAGCGGTAACCCAGGTTGACCTGCAGCGTGGTCAGCTTGCCGCGGCAAAGCGGTGGGAAATCCGTGGTCTGGAGGAGGGGAAGGGTGTTGTGCATGGAACGGATGAATCGGTGCATTGCGCAATAGCCGCATTTTGCATCAGTCGTGCGCATTTGGGCGGTTTTCGCAATAAATTGCCGCTTCCGCCGGTTGATTCTGGCTATTGCCGATGGCGCGGCGGGCGAGGACAATTTGTCCATTCGTGAAGGAGTCATTCGTATGAACAAAATCCTGCCAAGCCTCTTTGCCGGCCTCTCTCTGCTGGCAGCCCCGCTGCACGCGGAGGAAAACCCCGTCGTGGTCGATGCCATCAGCGGCTACATGGACTTTTCCGAATACGGCAGCAGCTTGATCTGGCCCGAACAGATTCCCAGGGAGGACTGGAAGAAGGTCTTCATCGTCGATGCGCGCGANNGCATGGTGGTGATGTACTGCAATTCCGGCTCGCTGTCCGCGCAGGCGGTGTTCGCGCTGCGCCTTTTGGGCTACGACAACGTCAAGGTGCTGCAGGACGGCCTCGAAGGCTGGAAGAAGAAGGGCGGCTTCGAGGCGCACGCCCGTGCCAGCGCCCCGGCCGGGCACTGATCCCCCGGTGCGGCAGTGGATCCTGCCGACTATGACGCCTGGTACGACACCCCGCGCGGCCGCTGGGTTGGCGACGCCGAGTTCGATCTGGCGTCGCGCCTGCTGGATGCGAAACCCGGCGACAGCCTGCTCGACGTAGGTTGTGGCACTGGCTGGTTCACCCGCCGCCTTGCCGGTATGAAGCTGCAGGCGACCGGCCTCGATCCCGATCCAGACTGGCTGGCCTATGCCCGTGCACACAGCGATCGGGCCATCCGCTGGGTGGAAGGGGATGCCCGGCGCCTGCCATTTCCTGATTCGAGCTTCGACCACGTGCTGTCCATCGCCGCGCTGTGCTTCGTCGAAGACGAACGGCAGGCCGTGGCCGAGATCGTGCGCGTGGCGCGTCGCCGTTTCGTCATCGGCTGGTTGAACAGGACCAGCTTGCTCTATCGCGAGAAGGGCAGGGGCGGCGGCAGCGGTGCCTACCGCAGCGCGCGCTGGCATACGGCTGCTGAGTTGCGTGCATTCTTTGCCGGCCTGCCGGTGCGCGATCTCAAACTGCGTTCGGCGATTTATCTGCCTTCGGGCACGAAACTCGCGCGCGGTATCGAAAAATTCGTTCCCTCGGTTTTGCCGTTGGGCGGCATGCTGCTGGTGGCGGGGGAAAAGATAAGTTGAATGTGTGCAGATGTTTTTACTACTGCGCGTGGTAGTTATGGATGCTTGCGGCAGCCATTTCCGGCAACGATACTGGTTTGAGTGCCGTTCCGTTTTCAAAACAATCATTCCAATCCGATCATGCGCCACCAACCCCAAATCCTGGCCCTGCGCCAGGCGCTTTCCTCGGTCATCGTCGGCCAGCAGAAACTGCTCGACCGCCTCGTCGTCGGCCTCCTGACTGGCGGTCACGTCCTGGTCGAGGGCCTGCCCGGGCTGGCCAAGACCACTGCGGTGAAGACGCTGGCGGCCGGTGTGCACGCGCGCTTCAGGCGAATCCAGTTCACGCCCGACCTGCTGCCCGGCGACCTCACCGGCACCGACATCTACGATCCGCGCGAATCGCGCTTCGAGTTCGTGCCGGGGCCGCTGTTCAACGAAATCATCCTCGCCGACGAGATCAACCGCGCGCCGGCCAAGGTGCAGTCGGCCCTGCTCGAAGCCATGCAGGAGCGCCAGATTACCGTGGGCGGCGAGACGCGCAGCCTGCCTGATTTGTTCATGGTCATGGCCACGCAGAATCCCATCGAACAGGCCGGCACCTATCCGCTGCCCGAGGCCCAGCTCGACCGCTTCCTGCTGCACGTGATGCTGGACTACCCGAACGAGGCCGAGGAGCTGGAGATCATGCGCCGCGACCGCAGCCTGCACCTGTCCGACGGCCGCGCCCATCTCGATACCGTGCTGGGCGTGGAGGCCGTGCTGTCCGCGCGCGAGGAAGTGGCCAAGGTGCACGTGGCCGAATCGATCGAGAACTACATCGTCGCGCTGGTGCGCGCGAGCCGCGAGCCCGGCAAGCTGCGCCCCGAGTGGGAAGGCGCCGTGGAAGTGGGCGCCAGCCCGCGCGCGTCGCTGGCGCTTGCGCATGCGTCTGCCGCACTCGCCTACCTGCATGCCCGCGACTACGTGACGCCGGACGACGTGCGCGAGATCGCGCCCGACGTGCTGCGCCATCGTATTACTTTGAGCCTGGACGCGCGCCTCAAGAAACTCGGCCGCGACGAACTCATCGCCGGCCTGATCGCGGCTGTTCCGGCACCGTGATTTCCTCGATCGAAAAAATCCGCAGCCAGATGCTGGAGGCGGGACGGCGCGTTTTGGGCTCCGGCGCGCGCCATGCATCTGCAAGCGCGGCACGCGCCGATGCGCCGCTGCTTTCCAGTGACGACATCGCCGAACTCGCCGTGCAGGCCGCCGGCCTGGTACGTGCGCCGGCGCGACGCGAAGTGCACGACCACCACGCCGGAGACTGGCCCTCGGCCTGGCTCGGGCGCGGGCTCGACTTCGAGGAGGCGCGCCCCTACACCCCCGGCGATGACATCCGCGACATGGACTGGCGCACCACGGCGCGTCTGGGCCAGCCTTTCGTCAAGACCTATCGCGAGGAACGTCAGCCGGTGCTGCATGTCGTGGTGGACCGCGGGCCGGCCATGCGTTTCGGCACGCGGCGCCATTTGAAGGCGGCGCAGGCCGCGCGCATCGCCGCGCTGGCGGCGTTCGCCGCCGCCGAACGCAATGTGGCCGTGGGCGCCACTCTGTGGGATGTCGAGGATGTCAGCCTGCCGCCGCGCCACGGGCGCAGCGGCATCGTCGAACTGGTGCAGGCCGCCGCGGCGCCGTGCCCGCCGCTGCTGCCGGAGGCGGCTGAAGCCGTGCATGAAACCGATCGTCTGCATCGCCTCGCCGAGGAGCTGCCGCGCGGCGCCAAGCTGCTGCTGGCCAGCGATTTCGTCTGGCTTGCGAACGTGCACGAAATGCCGCTTGCGCATCTTGCCGAACGCACCGACCTGATGGCCGTGCGCGTGAGCGACCCGGCGGAACGCGCCTTGCCCGACGTGGGACTGGCGCGGTTCCAGGACATGAATACCAACGACATCCGCTGGCTGGATACCGCTACCGCCGCTGCGCGCAGTGCGCATGCGGCCGAGTTCGCAAAACGGCGCGCCGAGATCGATGCGCTGTTCAGCCGTGCCGGGGTGCGCTGGCTGGACATCGGCAGCGAAACGGACGACCTGGTCCAGGCGCTTCAAGGCCATGCCTGATCCGCAACGCGATATCGCCCCCATCATCGAGCCGGCCGCACCGCCGCTGCCGCCGGCAGGGGCGGACACCACGCTTGCCATCGCCCTGGGGGCGGGCGGCCTGCTGCTGGCCATCTGGCTTTACCGTCTCTGGCGCAGGCGCGCGCCGCTGAGGGCCTTGCGCAGGCTCGCGCAGGCGTCCGACCCGATTGCGGGCGCCAATGCGCTGGCAGCCTTGATGGCAAGCCAAGGTATCGCGCCACCGGCGTTCTGGCAGGAAGAGCTGGAATTGCTGCGTTTCGGGCCGCCTGGCGAAGATGCGGACGCCATTCTGGCGCGGCTGTGCCAGGGCGCGGAATCCATGCTGAGGGTGCGCTGATGGAACTCGCACAACCGTTTTTCCTGCTCCTGCTGCCGCTGCCGCCCGTGTGGGCGTATCTGGCAAGGAGGCGCGGCACGCAGGGCGAGGCCGGCGCCTGGCTGCTGCGGCATCCGCATCTGGTTGGCGGCAACAGCGCGCCGCCCAGCCCGGTGCTGCCGCTGGCGCTGCTCACGCTGGCTTTCCTGCTGCTGGTGGCGGCGCTGGCGCAGCCACGCGAAATCGGGCGCTGGATCACGCCGCCGCCGGAAGGCCGCGACATCGCGCTGGTCATCGACACTTCGCTCACCATGAGCATCGACGACTTCACGCTGCAGAACCAGAAAGCCACGCGGCTCGCGGTGCTGAAGGACGTGCTGGGGCGCTTCATCGAAGCGCGCACGGCCGACCGTTTCGCCATTCTCGCCTTTGGTTCGGAAGCGGCGCTGCTCACGCCGCCCACCTTCGACCGCGAACATGTACTTGCGCAACTGAACCGCATGCAGGTCGGCATGGCCGGCGACAACACCGCGCTCGGCGATGCGCTTGGATTGGCCATCAAGCACCTGCAGCAGCAGAAGCTCAGGCCCGCCATCATCCTGGTGAGCGACGGCGAGCCTTCCAACACCGGCGACCTGACCCCCGCGGAGGCCGTGGCAGTCGCGCGCCAGCTCGGCATCGCCATCCATACCCTGCAGATCGGCAGCGATATTTTTGCCGCGGGCCGCGAAGCCGTGGAGGAAAAGGATCCGCAGCCGGATCTCGCCGACATCGCGCGCCTCACCGGCGGGCAACAGTGGTTCGTGAAAAGCACCGAGGACGCGCAAAAAGTGGTGCAGGACATCGACCGCCTGGAAAAGACCCTGGCGCGTCCCGCCCGGCATCGAGAAGTGCGCGAGTGGTACTGGCTGCCCCTGGCCGGTGCGGTCGTCTGCATGCTGCTCGCGCGCGTGCTGCTCATTCGCAGGCAGGGGGCATGATGGTTTTGGAAAACCTGATTAACCACGGGGCGCACGGGGGGCACGGGGAAAAGCAGGGGCCTGGACGTTTGCTCACCGTCATCCGTCAGGCGAGCTCCTCGCCTGCAAGACACATTTGTTTTCCCCCGTGCCCCCCGTGCGCCCCGTGGTTCGAATGCCTTTTTTATGCTGACTGATCTCGAACAGGTCGATTGGGCAACACCATGGGGTGCGCTGCTGTTGCTGGCGCCGGTGCTGCTCGCCTGGTTCGTGCATCGCCGCCGTGCGCGACTGGCGTCCTGGGCCGAGCCGCATCTGCAGCCCTGGGCGGTCGTGGCGAAAGGCGCCGGCCCCGGCCGCAGCGCGCGAGCCTGGCTGGCCTGGCTGGCCTGGGGTCTGCTCGCACTAGCCGCAGCCGGGCCGCGCCTGCCGCTGCAGGAAAGCATCGCACGGGACAACGCGGCTGCGCGCCATGTGGTGAGCGTGCTGGTGGCGCTCGACATGTCGGCCTCAATGCGTGCCGATGACGTCGCGCCGGACCGGCTCGCGCGCGCGCGCCTGGAATTGGCCGATCTGTCCAAACGCCTCAAGGGCGAGCGCCTGGGACTCATGCTCTATGCCGGGGAGGCGGGCCTGCTGCTGCCGCCTACCGACGATGCGGGCCTGTTCGAGCGCGCCTTGGGCCAGGCCGCGCCGGAGCTGATTGAAGTACAAGGATCGAACCCGGCGGCAGCGCTCGAACTCGCTGCACAAGTTCTGGACAAGGAAAAACTCCGCAGCCGCGCCGTGCTGCTGGTGACCGATGCCGATGCCGACAGCCTGAGCGGGGCGGTCGGCGAGGCTACGCGCAATGCGGCGCAAAAACTCAGGGCCGCGGGCATTCCGCTCTTCGTGCTGGCCGTCTCGACCCGGGCAGGGGCGATGATTCCGCTGCCCGACGGCGGCTTTGCCGAGCGCGAGGGTGCGCAAGTCGTGAGCCGGCCGGTGCTCGACAGCTATGGCGAGTTCGCGAAGCTGGCCGGCGGCGCCCTGGCAGAGGCGGCAGACGGCGATGCCGACTGGCAGCGGCTTTACGATTCGGGTATTGCCGCCTTGCCGGGCGAGGCGCTGGCAGCCGAGGAGGTGCGTGCCTGGCGCAGCCTGCATGCCTGGCCTCTGCTGCTTTCCCTGCTGCTCTTCATGGTCGCCTGGCTGCCGCGTGCCGTCCCGCACGCCGCCTTGATGCTCGCGCTGATGCTGGCGCCAGGCCACGACGCTTTCGCCAACGAGACCGCACGGCAGGCCTGGCAGGCTTATCGCAGCGGCAATTACAACGACGCGGTGCTGCTTTACGGCCGCGTGGGCGGTCATGCCGGTCAGATGGGTGCCGGCGCCGCCAACTGGAAGCTCAGGGACTACGCCGGGGCAGCTCGCCACTACGGCGCCGCGCTGCTGCTTGCCAAGAGCGAAGCGGAGCGCACCGATGCGCTCTACAACCTGGGCAATGCCCATTTCGCGCTGGCGCGCTGGCAGACCGCCGTGGAAGCTTATCGCGCCGTGCTCCATGTGCGTCCGCAGGACGAACGCGCACAGCGCAATCTGGCCGAGGCGGAAAGGCAGCTGGCCAGGCACAGGCGCGAGCCGGTCAAGACCGATTTGTATGGCCGGCGCGGCACCATGGCCGAAGGCCAGACCAACATCGACTGGGACAAGGAGCTCGCCATGCCGGAATTCGAGCCGCCCGAGGATTCCTTGCTGGTGGAGCAGGGCGAAGCATCCGGCGCGCGCCTGCAGGGCAGCCAGACCGCCGGCACTCAGGTTGCGCTCGATGCGCGCCGTCTGCAGTCCGGCTTGCGCAAGCTGGAGCGGCTGGAAGAGCGTCCGCGCACCTTGCTCAAGGGGCTGCTGAAGCAGGACAGTACGCGCAGTGCAGAGGATAGGGAGCTGATGCCTTGGTAAGAGCAATTGCAAGCTTCCTGTTCGCCCTGGCCTTGCCGGCGCTGGCGGCGCCGGCGTATCGAGTCGAACCGGCAAGCGTCGCCCTGGGCGAGCCATTAAGCGTGAACATCACCGCGCGCGCGGATATGCTGGAGAACCTGGACCTCGCGCCGCTGCAAAAGGATTTCGAAGTGCGCGACCAGAGCCAGGGCGGCGACGGCAGGGAAGCGAGCCTGTCGCTCACGCTCTATCCGCTGCGCACCGGCCGCATCGTGCTGCCGGCCCTGGGGCTGCCGATGCGCGCGCCGACGGTGACGGTGGCGGAACGCTCCGACAGCGTGCCCAGGGTGGTCTTCGGCAGCGAGACCGATCCGCGCGAATACCATGTGCGGCAGGCGATTCGCCTCACCCTCGAAGCCTGCGACGACGGCAGTCTGATGTGGCAGCGGCCGCAACTGGCGACGACGGAAGGACTGCTCGTGCGCCCGCTCAACGAAGAGCAGCTCGATGTCGAGCGCGCGGGCGAGCGCTGCACCGCGCATCGCTGGCACTGGTTGGTGCAGCCGACGACCGCCGGCGAAATCGTGCCGCCCTTGCCCATGCTGGAAGCGAACAAGTTCGGAAAGCAACTGCGCTTTCCGCCGCCGCCGCTGAACCTGAATGCGCAGCCCGTGCCCAACTGGCTGCCTGCCGATGCGGCCGTCGGCGAACCGGAAGTCTCGATTGCGCCGCTGCCCGCGCAATGGCCGCTCGAGCGGCCCCTGGCCCTGCGCATCGAAGTTGGCGGAAACTACAGCACAGAGGCGTTGAAGAATCTGCTGCGCCTTCAGCTTGCCAACCTGCCGCAATTCGCGGATTACCCGCCCACGGTCGAGGAACTGGCCGGCACCGGCAGCGTACCGAGACATGCGCTCACCCTGTACGCCGTCTTTCGTGAGCGCGGCGAAACCCGGTTGCCGGACATCGTCCTGCCCTGGTACGACCCGGCCGGCAGCGGGCTGCACCAGGTGCAGCTGAAGGGCGCCAGCCTGCAGATATTCGATCCTGTGCGCCAGCGTCTTGTCGCGTGGCTGCCGGGTTTGGCAGGCGCGTCGATCGCGCTGTCGATCGCCTGGCTGCTGTGGCGCCCGATTGCCTGGCGTGTTCGACGGTACCGGGCGCTGGCGGAGATGAAGCGTGCCGACAGCCTCACTGCGCTGGTTGCGCAGTTGTGCGCGTTCGGCTTCAGGCGCGGGGCATTGCCGGCAGCCACACTGGGCGAGTGGAAGCAGCGCATGCAGCAGGAAACGCAAACGCAGGGGCTGGCGGAACTGGTGACGACAGTGGAAGCCGCGCACTACGGCGAAGCCAAAACGGCGTTCGCGGCTTTACAGTCTGCTGCACTCGCCTGCCTTGCCAAGGCTAGGCCGAAACGTGCTCAAGGCTTGAAGTTTCTCACCAGGGAAGCGAACTCGCCGTAAATTTCGCTCGAAGCACGCGCGCCGTAACGCAACTGGATATACAGGTGCACGACCGCGTCCGTGCCGGCGGCGAGCTCGGGCCGCTGCCAACGAACCCGCTCGGCAAAATCCAGCGGGCCTTCAGAGGGCGGTCTTGCGAGACCGGCCTTTTCCAGTTTGGCGCAGAATTTCAGATACAGGGCCTGCACCTTGTCGGGCGCGGGTCTTCTGCCGGGCCGGAAAACGAAAGCGGCGATGGCGGCAAGCAGCAGGCCCAGGCCGATGGCCATGCCCCAGACCAGTTCGCGCCAGGAGACGATGCCGAAACCCAGCCGGGCAAACAGCCCGATCTGCTCCTCCTGGTCGAAGCCGACCACCCACAGGTCCCAATAGGTGCTGACGGCATCCCAGCCCTGGCGCAGATGTTTCAGCCATTCCATGTCGGTGCGCACCAGAAACGGCAGCGGCTCGCCCGCGGGCAGCGCGGAGGCGATGCCGTTTTCGATGCGGGTGGAGGAAACCGCTGCGGTAGGATCGACGCGCACCCAGCCGCGGCCCTGTAGCCAGACCTCGCTCCAGGCATGGGCGTCGGACTGGCGCACGATGAAGTAACTGCCGACCGGATTGAATTCGCCGCCCTGGTAGCCGGTGACGATGCGCGCCGGCACCCCCGCCGCGCGCATGAGGAAAGTGAAGGCGCCGGCATAATGCTCGCAGAAGCCCTTGCGCGTCTTGAACAGGAATTCGTCGACGCCGTCCTGGCCCAGAAGCGGCGGGGTCAGTGTGTAGGCGTAGTCCTGTTCGCGGAACAGGGCCAGTATGCGCGCAACCACGTCGGCATCGCTGCCGGCTTCATCGCGCACCCGCCGGGCCAGTTCGCGCGCCTGCGGATTGCCATTGCGCGGCAGGAACAAGGCATTGCGCAATTGTCCGGGCCCGGCATCCCGGCCGATGCGATAGTCGAGATAGGAAGTCAGCGTATAACGCGTGAGCCGCTGTACGGGTTTGTTCGCCAGCAACTGCAAATCCCGCGTGAGGCGGGTGTCCTGCGGCACCGTCAGCGGATCGGGAACTTCCAGCGCGAATACCCAGGGCTTGTCGTGCGGCTCGACGGTGAGGGTGTAGGAAACCGGCGTCCCCGTCGTTTCTATCGTCGTTTCTGCAGCGTAGCCCCCCCGGTTCCTGGACCAGTTGCGTCCGTCGAAGTTTTCCAGCACCAGGGCGCGCCAGTAAAGGCGCGATGGCGGCGGCGCCACGCTGGCGAATTCGGCGCGGAATGCGATGGCGTCGGATTGCACCAATTGGCTGATGGAGCCGGGTGACATGTTCTCCGACAGGCCGGTCTTGGCGGAAAAGGCGTCGCTCGGCATGCCCCACAGCGGTCCGCCCGTGCGCGGGAACAGCAGGAAGAACAGCAGCATGAGCGGCGCCGCCTGCAACAGGAGCTGCGCGGAAAATTTCAGCGGACGTCGCCATTGCCCGGCCGAGGCGGGATGGTTGAGCACGACCAGGGCGGCGGTCAGCACCAGCACGACGGCGAAGAGATAGACCGCGAAGGGGATTTCCTGCGCGTAGAAGAAGTTGGTGATGACGAGGAAGTAGCCGAGGAACACCGTCAGCATGGCGTCGCGATAGCCGCGCATCTCCAGCAGCTTGAGCGCCAGCATGAGCGTGAGCATGGCCACGCCTGCATCGCGCCCGAACAGGGTGCGGTACTCCAGCAGGATGCCGGCGGCCGAGCCGGCGAGCAGCAGCATCAGGATCCATTTGCCGGGCAGCGGCAGCCTGCCGGAGGCAGCCGTCCAGCGCCAGGCGATCATGGCAAAGGCGAGCGCGCTGAGCCAGACCGGCAGATGCGCGGCATGGGGCGCGATCACCAGCGCGATGCCTGCGAACAGCCAGTGCGCGGCAGGCAGCGGAGGGAAGCTGCTGTGCCTAGCCATGTTCCGGCAGCCCGAACAGGGCCAGTGCCTCCAGGCAGCGCTGCCGATGCGGCAGGCCGTTGCCCGGCGCGATTTCGATCCCGGGAATGCGCAGGCCATAGCGCAGATCGGCCTGCTCGGCATCGAGCACCCAGCGCGCAAGCTGCGAGAGCCGCGCTTCGGCATCGAGGCTCGCCAGGTTGCCCCAGTCGAACAGCACCGTGGCGCCCTCGACATCGCTGAAGCGCTTGGTCGCCAGCATCCCGCTGCGCGCCGCGACCTTCCATGCCACCTGGCGCGGCGAGTCGCCGGGCTGCCAGGCGCGCAGGCCGGCAAAGTCGTCGCTGCCTTCGCGGGTGCCGGGCCGCTCGCCGGTATCTGCTTCGCCTGCGGCCATCCGTTCGAGCGGAATACCGCCCGGCTTGGGATAAACAATGGCGGCATGGTCGAGTTGCACATAGGACCAGGCGCGCAACAGGCCGAGCGGATACACGCTGGATAACGTGAAGCGTCCGGGCTTGAGCCTGCCGCGTCGTGTCGCCGGGATGCGCACGCTCGCGCGCCGAGTGGCCTCGACATCGAACCGCACCGGCTCTGCGCTGCGGTTTAGCAGGTTGAGCGCGAACCGCGGGCCGGGCGCGGCGAATTCGAGATGAAAGACGGCATCTTCGCCGGCGAATGCGGGGCTGGCGCCGGCATCGGCGATTTTCAGGCCCTGCAGGTTCTTGTAGGTATGGAGAATGCCGACGACCGCCACGCCGCCGAGCAGAAAGGTCAGCACGTAGCCGAGACTCAGGCCGTAGTTGATGGAGCCGATCAGCATGGCTGTCAGGAACACCGCGAAGACCGCGCCCAGGCGCGTGGGCAGGATGTAGATGCGGCGGCGGTCGAGCACGACGGGGCCGGCTTCGCTGCCGCGCCCGCGCACCAGCTGGGAAAGCATCGGGAACAAACGGGCCGTGCGTGTCGCCACGGTATTCGTCGGCGGTTTATTCAGGGAATGGCGACGCTTGCCATCAGTGCCTGCGCCAGCGCATCGGCATCGGCCTCGCCCGACGGGCCGCGCAGGCGGTGGCCGGCGACGGCAGGCAGCACCGCCTGCACGTCCTCGGGCAGCACCTGCGAACGGCCGGCAAGAAAGGCCCAGGCGCGGCTGGCGTGCACCAGCGCGAGGCCGGCGCGCGGCGACAGCCCGGGGCCGAACCGGCCGCCGCTGCGCGAGCGCGCGATCAGGGCCTGCACGTAGTCGAGCAGGGCTTCGGCGACGAAAACCTCGGATGCTCTATGCTGCGCCGCGATCAGGCTGGCAGGATCGAGCAGCGGCTTCATGTGCGCGATCATTTCGCGCCGGTCTTCGCCCGCGAGCAGCATGCGTTCGGCCTGTGCATCCGGGTAGCCGAGCGCGATGCGCATGAGGAAACGGTCGAGCTGCGATTCCGGCAGCGGGAAGGTCCCGACCTGATGCGTGGGGTTCTGCGTGGCGATGACGAAGAAGGGCGCGGGCAGTGCGCGCGTCTCGCCCTCCGTGGTGACCTGGTGCTCTTCCATCGCTTCCAGCAGCGCGCTTTGCGCCTTGGGCGTGGCGCGGTTCACTTCGTCGGCGAGAACCAGATGCGCGAAGATCGGGCCGGGATGGAACACGAACTGGCTGCGCTCGCGGTCGAATATCGACACGCCGAGAATGTCGGCAGGCAGCAGGTCGGCGGTGAACTGGATGCGGTGGAATTGCAGGCCCAGGGTCTGCGCCAGCGCGTGCGCCAGCGTGGTCTTGCCCATGCCCGGCAGGTCCTCGATCAGCAGGTGTCCGCGCGCCAGCACGCAGGCCAGCGCCAGGCGGATTTCGCGTTCCTTGCCGAGCACGATCTGTCCGACCTGGCGCACGGCGGTTTCCAGCATGACGGCGAGGGGGGTGGCGGTGTCCATGAATGCTAAAACGGCAAAAAGCTTTCTGTCTTGACGCGCTGTCGCGCGAATCGTTCCTTTGAGGGCTAGCTGGAGGCGGCTTCTTCGGCTCGGTGCATCGGCACGGTGTGCAGCGGCCGGCTGAGGAACGGCACCAGCAGGTAGCAAAGTGCGAGCGAGGCGGCCGCAACCCAGAGCAGGGGTCCAAGTGATTGATGGAACACCTGTTCGTACAAGCGCGAGCCGACCACCGAAGAAAACTGGTCGGTGGCGTTGTAGAGCGACATCATCACCGCGAAGGTGAAGCCCTCGGCGCGCGGCGGGCAGGCGCGCGCCGCCACGGACAGGATCATCAGCATGCCGATCTGATTCAGCATACCCACGGATACATGCAGCGGCGCGGCGACGGTTTGCGCATGGCTGCTGGGCTGGGCCAGCGCAAGATAGGCCAGCACCGCAAGGATCGCGGCGCTGATGGCGACATTGGCCTGAACAGCGAGCGAGCGCCTGGCCAGCACGTGGCCGAAGAGCCAGGCGCCGATCACCCCGCCGACAGCCGTGAAGGCGGAGAGCTGGCCGATGAACTGCTGGTCGAAATGCAGAATGTCGGACATGTGGAAATAGAGCGGCGTACCGAAGCCGGGGCTGAAGCACCACAGCACCACGAATACCGCCGCCAGCTGAAGCTTCGGCGAGCGGATCGCGAGCCACATGCTTTGCGTGGTCTCCTTCATCGCCGCGAGTTCGACGCGGCTCGGTTTTTCCCGCACCAGGAAATAGCTGGCCGCGAGCACGGCGATGGGCGCCAGCATGGTGACGGTGGCGGCGAGGTGCAGCGCGGTGGCCGGCTTGAAAGTGTTGGCGAGGAAACCGCCGGCAAGGGCGGTGACGACGGCGGCGAGCTTGAACCAGAACCACTGCGTGCCGAGAAAGCGCGCGGTGAGCCCCGTTTCGGCGCCTTTTTCCACCATCAGCGCGTCGATGATGACATCGGAAGCGGCGGTGCCGAATGCAGTCAGTGTGAGCGCGATGACCAGCGAACTGGGGTCGGTGAGCCCGGCCAGCGACATGAAGCCGCCGGCGCCGAGCAGGTTCACCAGCATGAGCCAGCTCTTGCGCCGGTAGCCAAACAGCGGCAGGAAGTCGCTGACCAGGCCGTAAAGCGGCTTGATCACCCAGGGCATGGAGGCGATGGCAAGATAATCGGAAACCTCGCTGGTGGAGAGCCCCAGTTCCTCCTTCAGATAGAAATTCAGCGGCTGGCCGATCAGGCCGCCCATCTGCGCGAAACTCTGGGCGAAATAGGCCAGCCCGAACAGGAAGAACATGCGCCGGGCGTGGCCGGAATCGGGGGTGCTCGCGGGCAGAGGGGGCATCGGAACTGGTGGCGGATCTAGGCGGATGCAGCCATGATAGCCGCTTTGTGCGCGGTTTTTCTTGCCGGTAGTCGACAAGTACTGTTGCCATGCCGGAAAACCGGGAACAGAATTTAAAACAAAGAATGAAAAACATGGAATAAGGCGGGTAATTGCCGCGTCTTACAAAGTATCGGAGAAGACAAATGATCTGGTTTTGCAGAAGTACCCAGCAGGAAATCCTGCGCCATCGTACCCGCCTGTTCAGGCTGGCCTTTGCCTGGTGCGGCGACCGCGCCATGGCCGAAGATCTGGTGCAGGAGGCGCTGACGCGTGCGCTGGCCACGACTTCTCCGCTCAAGGAGCCGCGCGCCCTCGAAGGTTGGCTCATGGTCATCCTCAACAACTGCTGGCGCGACTGCCTGCGCAGGAAAATGGCGGGCATATTGGAAGACATCGACGACTGGGCCGAGCGCCTGGAGTCCGAGGAACTTTCGCCCGAGCAGA
This sequence comes from Thiobacillus sp. UBA2186, assembly GCA_002327405.1. Classification (GTDB taxonomy): domain Bacteria; phylum Pseudomonadota; class Gammaproteobacteria; order Burkholderiales; family Thiobacillaceae; genus UBA6918. The sequence goes on from DCVO01000111.1 coordinate 41,419, forward strand.
ATTTGGCCGGGCGGCAGACCGCGATTACCGTGCGCAACGCCATTGCGCGCCTGCCGTTGGGCCAGCGCCAGGTGCTGACCCTGGTGGACATGGAAGACCGCAGCTATGCCGAAGTGGCGGAAATTCTGGGCGTGCCAGCCGGCACGGTGATGAGCCGACTGGCCCGCGCGCGCGCCGCGCTCAAGGAGATGCTGACAGATGTAAGGCCGGCTGCCCAGACAGCCAGCCTCAGGAGAGTGAAATGAAAATGTTGATTACCGACGAAACCCTGAATGCCTTCGTCGACCAGCAACTTACCCCCAGCGAAATGGGCGAAGTCTTCGAGGCGGTCAAACAGGATGCCGAACTGGCGCGTCGCAGCTGCGAAATCCGCCAGCTCAAATCCCTGATCAAGCACGCCTACGACGGCGTCGAGCCGAGCCGGCCCGCGCAATGGCGCAATACCCGCGGCTGGGGCATGCAGGCCGCGGCCGCAGCCCTGCTGCTTGGACTGGGCGGGCTGATCGGCTGGTCCCTGCGCCCGATGGGAAGCATTCTGCCTGCTGCCTTGGCGCAAAGCGGGGAATTCGTCCCGGCCGCCCGGCAAAGCGAAAACGAGGGCAACCGCTTCATCCTGCATCTCGATACCGACAAGCCCGACCGCATGGTTGCGGTGCTAGATTATGCCGACCAGATTCTGGACAACGCCAGGAAGGAAGGCGTGCAGGCCGAACTGGAAATCGTCGCCAACAGCTACGGCCTCAACCTGCTGCGCGCCGGCTACACCCCCCATCTCGATCGCATCAAGGCGCTTTCGGGCAAGCACGCCAATCTCAGCTTCATTGCCTGCGGCCAGACCGTCGCCCGCTTCAAGCGCGAAGGCCAGGAAGTCACCCTTATCAAACAAGCCAAGGTGGCGCCGTCCGCCATTGGCGAGGTGGTGAGCAAGATGAAGGAGGGGTGGACTTACATCCGCGTGTAAGCGTTTTGTTCCCTCTCCCTTGAGGGAGAGGGCTGGGGTGAGGGGGATTCTTCGGAGTCCCTTTTTTGTTGCCTGGAATATGTGGACCATCATTGCGAGCGCAGCGAAGCAATCCAGGGTTTTGTTTGATTGGCGAAGAGCGTTGGTCAGATTGACCATCTTCCATGGCCAAAGGCCAGTGGCCGGGGGTTGCCCGGCAGCAAGTTACTTTCTTTGTTTCGCCAAAGAAAGTAACCAAAGAAAGGCGACCCCGCTGTGCTGCCCCGCCAAAAATCATGGCGGGGTAAACCTCGGTCGGAGTCTTGAATTGGGCGGCTCGCAAACTCGCACGATCCGCCCGGAAAAAATCGCCCGGTCGGCCACGTGCTCAGACACGCTCGCCTCAACATCCCCCAATTCAAGCCTCCGCCCGAGGCAGCACAGAGGGGAGAACACCGGGGACACGGCGAGGGGCGGGGTTTTTCGTCACTGCGAGCCCCGAAGGGGCGTGGCAGTCCAGTCAAATGTGGCTAAGCCTTCTTGAACTGGATTGCCGCGCTGCGCTCGCAATGACGGCGGGGTAGGTAAAGGGTTCGGGGTGGCTTTTGAATTTCCCCGTCTTTGCCGCCGCAGCCTGGAGCTTGCGGGCGGAACAACGCGGCGCAGCATGTCTGAGCCCCGCTCACTTCTGCAAACAAACAAAAGCGGGGCGAGTTCTGCGCCGCCCGCCCGCAAGCTCCAGGCTAAGGGAAGCCGCAGGCCGGCATAGCCGGGTCGCCTTCTTTTGGTTACTTTTCTTGGCGAAGCAAGAAAAGTGACTAGCTGCCGGGCTACTCCCGGCCTCAGATGCATTTCACCCACGCACGCATGCGTTCTGAAAAACGTTAGCTATGGATAACGCCGTTATTCATAAAAATCCAACTTGATAAATTCAACAGGGGCACCTGCTATGGTTTCATTGTTGTATTTGAAGCATGTGTCATCCGCTTCCTTGCTGAATTCTTTTATACAGTTGAAACCATCAGCAAGTTGGTAATCTCTTAACTCAGCCCCCAGAAGAATCCCTTTGAAACTAAGTGGCTTCTCTTCAGCAAATGCCGTTCCCAGAAATAGGCACAAAAATATTGAAAGTGGTTTCATAAGTTCAGGCCCCTATTGACATTTCCCAGCTAGATTCAAATTTTGTAAAAAACTATGAATGCCTCGGCGGCGTCAACCTCTGCTCCACCGCAAACACCGCCGCCTCCACCCGCGATGTCAAATTCAGCTTGGCCAGGATGTTCCGCACATGCAGTTTCACCGTGTCGTGGCTGATGCCGAGCTCCTTGGCGATGGCCTTGTTGCTGTCGCCCTTGGCGAGGTAGGCGAGGATTTCGCGTTCGCGCGCGGTGAGCTGGTTGATGAGCGAGGTGGCCTTGCCCTTCTTGTTGTCGAGCAGGGTCACCAGCTTGGCGGTCATCTGCGGGGCGACGACGGTCTCGCCCTTGTCGGCGCGCATGATGGCGTCGACGACTTCGGACGGTTCCATGTTCTTCAGCAGATAACCCTGGGCGCCGGCGCGCAGGGCGCTGGCGAGGTCTTCCTCCTCGTCGCTCACGGTGAGGATCAGGGTGGTGAAAAACAGGCCTTCTTCGCGCAGCTGCTGCATGAGGGTGATGCCATCGGTCGGCGGCAGGTGCAGGTCCAGCAGCACGACGTCGGGCTGGTGTTCCTTCAACAGCTGGCGCACGAGGTTGGTGTCGCCGGTGATGCCGCACACGTGGATGGTGCCGTAGTGCTCCAGCAGTTCGGCCAGGCCTTCGCGGAACAGGGTGTGGTCGTCGACGATGACGACGCGGATCTTTTCGCTCATTTCGGTGTTCCTTGCACGGCGGCGTGGGGGAAGACCAGGGTGACGCGGGTGCCGCCGCCCACGCGGCTGCGGATTTCGACCATGCCTTTGATGCGCTCGGCGCGCTCGCGCATGATGTTCATGCCGAAGTGCATGCCGGGACCGGTATGGCCGGCGGCGTAGAGGCCGATGCCGTCGTCGATGACACTTATCCGATAGTGGGTGCCGGTGTCTTCCAGCACGACTTGCACCATGCGCGCGTAGGAGTGCTTGCAGATGTTGGCGAGCGCTTCCTGCACGATGCGGTAGACCTGGGCTTCCTGGTCGGCAGTGAGGGCGAGGTCCTTCACCTGGTTGTCGAGCTTGACCTTGGCGTCGATTTTCCTGGCGACGCCGTCGAGGAGTTCCTGCAGTGCGGGCAGGATGCCGCGCGGATCCATGCGGTGGCGGAACTGGCTGATGAGTTCGCGCAGGCCGGAGTAGGCCGACTCCAGCGCGGAATCGACGTCGCCGAGATATTTCTCGGTGAGCTCGGGCTTGTCGCCGTTGACCGCCTCGCGCAGCATGGCCAGGCGCATTTTCATGTAGGCCAGGGTCTGCGCCAGCGAGTCGTGGATTTCGTTGGCCAGCATCTGGCGCTCGTTCATCAGGGTGATGCGCAGGTTCTCGCGCGTGAGCCGCGCGTTTTCCATGGCCATGCCCAGGTGCTCGATGATGGAGGCGAACAGCAGGCTGACGTCCTCGGGGATGGCCTGGTCCTTTTTCAGGAACAGGTTGTACACGCCGAGCAGGGTGTTCTTGTACTTGAGCGGCAGCGCCACCACCCAGCCGCCTTCCATGCCGAAGGCCTGGGCGGTGTTGCCCTTGCATTCGAAGAGATAGGGCAGGTTCTTGATGGATGAGCCGACCGGCTGGCCGCATAAGGCGGTTTCCAGCGGCATCACGCTGTTGGCCGCCAGCGCCTCTTGCGGCAGGCCCTCGGCGCCGACGATGCGCAGGCTCTTGCCGTCCGGCGTCAGCACGCGCACGATGCCGGCGTGGGCGTTGGACAGCCGCACCATGGTGCCGAGGAAACTGTCGAGCAGATGCTCGACGTCGACATCCATGGACAGCGACGCGGCGATGTCCGTCAGCACCTTGAGATCGGTGTTCTGTTGGCGGTCACCCGCCAGTTGCGGGGCGAGGGCCTGGTCGGGATGTTGCTGGGGATTGCGCATGCGGAGACGGCCTGGAAACTGCCTGAATAATTGCCTAATTATGCACTGCTGGCGGGGTTTGGCGAAATTTGTTACCTTGCAGCAAAGACGGTTGAGTAATCATGAAATTTTGCAGTCATTGCGGCGGTTCAGTCGAGTTTCTCGTTCCCCAAGGCGACCACCTGCCGCGCCACGTGTGCCCGGTCTGCGGCACCATTCATTACCAGAATCCCAAGATGGTGGTGGGTTGCATTCCCGAGTGGGAAGACAAGGTGCTGCTGTGCCGCCGCGCCATCGAGCCGAAGTACGGCCTGTGGACCCTGCCCGCCGGCTTCATGGAAAACGGCGAGACCACCGCCGAGGGCGCCCTGCGCGAAACCTGGGAAGAGGCCGGTGCGCGCGTGGAACTGGGGCCGCTGTATACGCTCTTCAACCTGCCGCATGTCAACCAGGTCTATTTCATGTTCCGTGCGCGACTGCTGGACATCGATTACAAGCCCGGCATCGAAAGTCTGGAAGTGCGCCTCTTCGCCGAGCACGAAATTCCCTGGGATCAACTGGCCTTCCGCACGGTGAAGGCTTCGCTGGAACTGTATTTCCAGGATCGCGCCAACGGCGGGTTCCAATTCCACTTCGGCGATATCCGGCCGCCGGTGGAAGACAAGCCGTAAAGCGCGAGATCGCGGCGGGGCGCCGCTCCTACAGCTCGCATCCGAAATGGAAGGTAGGAGGCCCGCCCTCGGGCCGATGGCCGAGCTTCCTAAAGCGTCAGCGGGCAGGGGTTGGGCTTGAGCAACCCCAGAACGCTGGCCTGCGCGGTCTTCGTGTCGTCGCGGTAGACCTGCAGCAGCATTTCCGCCTGTTTCAGCCAGTGGCGTCGGCCTTCGTCGATGGCCGACGCCAGGCTGTCGGGCCGGCCGCTGTCGCGCCAGGCCTTGTAGGCCTCGGTCAGGCGCGGAAAGAGCACCCGGCGCAGGCCGTCGAACTCGGCCATGTAGTAGTGCAGGCTGCACCAGGCTTCGTTTTCGACGATGGCGGGCAGGGTGGACAGGCAGTCGGCCAGGTTGTCGCGTACCGAGCGTGCCAGCATTTCCGCATGCCGGTGGCTGAAGCCGGCGAGCATTTTTTTCCAGTCGCCCCCCAGCAGTTTGTCGGCGCGCGCCTCACCGACTTCGTGCAGGATCACGGCTTCGCTTTCCGCCTCGGTCATGCGGTTCAAGGCGGCTTCGGGATCGCGCTCGAAGCCGTAGCAGTCGAGCGCGGCCTTCATGGCGCCTTCGGGCTTTTTCTGGCCCCACAGTTCGACCTTCTCCCATAGCGCGCGCTTCAAGGCGTCGGTGCGCAAAAAGATTGCGCCATCCTGATAGGCGGCGGGCAGGGTGGAGAGGTCGCGCGCGTATTCGCAGCCGGTGACGTAGATGGTGAGCCCTTCGCGTTCTTCCTTGTGCTTGAGTTCGCCCAGGAAGAAATGCGGCTTGCGGTAGCGGCCGATGCCGGCGCCGTAGACCAGGCCCTCGGGCAGCAGCGCCTGGTTGACGGCGCGGCTTTCGAAGGGGTCGATGGCTTGTCCGTTGACGGGCAGCGCGGCGAAATCGTCCTCTTCCAGGCTTTCCCACAGGGATTCGCGGGCGATCATCCAGGGGCCGATTTCGGCGCGCGGCGGCTGCTGGGACAGCGGCAGCTCGTTCTCCCAGCGGAAGAATTCGCGCATTTCCAGCAGGTAGGCGCACATGGTCAGGTTGCGGGCATGATTCGCGTCCGCGATATGGCAGTTTTTCTGCACGGTTTCGACCAGTTCGTGGAAGTTGCGCATGGTCCCTCCGCTTCGGGATAGTACGGTTTCATTCTAGCGTTTCCAGCCCGGAAGAAAACCGCATCAAATGTGGGGTCAGTCGCGCCGCCGCGCCTCGAAATGCACCACGCCCTGCACGATGTCGGAATAGGGAAAATCGTGCAGGGTGCCGTGCGCAGCAAGGGCGGCCTCGATCAGCGCGAAGGCGTCTTCGACGCTGTCGGCGTCACTGACGGCTGTTTGCAGTCCTTTGAGACCGCCGCACTGGATTTTGAGTTCCTTGGCGTGCGGCAGCTGCGCGCCGATGTGCGGGATTTTCAAGGCGAAGGCGGAGTGGCCGCGCAGCAGCGTTTTCAGTTCGGTGCAGCGAGCCTGGGCGTCGGCGTCGTTGCAGTTCACGGTCTCGCGCTCGGCCAGCAGGTGTTTTTCCGCCCTGCTGCAGGAAATGCAGCGCGCGAGCACGCCTTTCTCGAACGCGCATGGCGTCGGGTTCACCGACTTGCGTGCGTCGCGGTAGGCATCTTCGTTGTATTCGCTCATCTGTCTTTCTTTTTGAACAAAGAGGACATGAGGACAAGAGGGAAAATCAAAAAATCAAATTGACCGCAGAGTTCGCGGAGTTCGCAGAGTTAAAGAATCGAAATCTCCGCGTCCTCCGCGAACTCCGCGGTCAAAAAGGTTTGCTCCTGTCCTCATGTCCTCCTTGTAAAGCATCCGGATCAATAATCCTCGCCGGTGGTCGGCGGCTTCTCGCGCACCTCGCCCAGCATTTCCTCTGCATGCAGCTCGTTCTCGGCGAAGATGACCTTGATCGAATGGTTGTCGGCGCCGGTCAGCTTGCCGCGAATCTCCTTGGCGTGGGCGGAGGCGTCCTTGAACTTGTCGAATTCGGCAACTTTCTTGACGATGCGCATGGGATGGATTTCGTAGACGTAGTACGGCATTAATGCTTCTCCGGTTCAATGTAGTATTTGACTGATTTGCGTCTGCCCGGCTGCTTTTTCAAGATCACCACGCCTTTCACGCAACTGAGGTCGGCGATGGGGTGGTCGGGGTAAGCCGGGTTGAGGGCATGCAGGGCCCAGCCGGCCTTGCGCTTCACCAGCTGGCGGAAGGTGTATTCCTCGTTGTGGAAAGCGATGACATAGGAGCCGTCGCGGGCCAGGCCTTCCGGCTCGATGACGATGATCTCGCGGTCATGGAACTCGGGTTCCATGCTGTCGCCCAGCACCATGAGCGCGAACGGCTCGGCTTCCGAGCAGGCGCCGAAGGCGCCGTCCGCCTGCTGTTCCGCAGAAACGACGGGAATATTGATGGGTTTTCTCTTGAACTCTTCCATTAGAGCCACCTGACTAGATAATAAATTCTGAACCCTTCCGACGAGCGCGAAGGGCCGATGACGATTGCGGGGTGCAAATTCTCCTCCGCGCGTTCCAGCGCCTCGGCCTCGCTCGCCACGGTTTCCACCACGCCTTCCGGGTAGCGCTTGCGCGTCTTGTTGGGGCTGCGGATCAGCGCGGGGACTTCCTTGGACTGGGCGGGGTCGAGATAGAGCTTCATCGGATTATTTTGAACAAGGAGGACAAGAGGACAGGAGTAAGTCCAATATTAGTTTTCCTCTTGTCCTCATGTCCTCTTTGTTAAAGATTTTTCAACCATTCACGGGTGCTCGCAGGACTTGCACGGCCAGGTTGATGGGCGAAACCAGCGGTTCGATTTTACGCCGCATCAGTGCGCCCACGGCGGTGTTGCGCAAGAGCCATGGGTCGGCGGTCTTGCCGGTGAGGCCGGAGAGCGCGAGCATGGCTTCGATGCCCTGGCGGTATTGCGGCGCGGCGGCCAGCAGCGCCTGCAAATCCGGCGGCGCTTCGATGTCGCCACGGCTCATGGCCCCGGCCTGGGCGAACAGGTCTTCCAGCGTTTCGGTCTGGATGGGGTAGCCCATGGCGTGGAAGTAGCGGCTGATGGCGTCGAGCAAGGCATAGACCACCAGCGAGGTGGAAGGCCGTGCAAGCACTTCGGCCACGGCCTTGAGCCAGGTCTGGCCGTTGGCGGACAGCAGCGCCAGGAAGCGCTCGGCGTACAGGTTGCCTGCCTCGGCGAGCGGGCCGAGTACTTGCTTCGCTGCATCGAAATCGGCACGCGCGGGCTGGTCGGCCGGCAGGGATTCCGGCATGAATTCGAGGAAGCCGATGAAGTAGTAGGGCACGCCCTTGGCCTGACGCCAGAGCTTGGCCGTGGTCGCCTCGTCGGCGAGCTTGCCGTAAAGAATCAGCCGAATGGTGTGCATGCGCGCATCCGGGCTTTCCTCGAAGGGCAGATGCTCGATGAGGAAATCGGCCAGCACCTTGCCCATGCCGCCCTCGATGACGGCTTCCTTTTCCAGCATCCAGCGCGCGATTTCCATGGTCGGCTGGCACCACCAGGCACGGCGGGCGAGTTCGTCGGTGAGGCCGGGGGCGTGCGCCACCGCCACCACGGCCTCGGGCTCGCCCAGCAGCAGCAGCACATCCAGGTTCTTGTCCGAGGTCTGGCCCATGCGCGTCCAGCGCTGCAAGTAGACCGGGTAGCCGCCGGGCGAGCCGAGGGCATGGCCGCCGAGGAATTCCTTGACCCGGCCGATGTACTGGTCGGCGCGGCAGTTGGGATGCAGCTGGATTTTCGCCTCGCCGTTTTCGGTGAGCGCGTACAGCGTCATCGCGCCTTCATCGATGCGCACCGCCTGCACGGGGTTGGCCATCATCAGGACGTTGAGGCGCAGGCTGTCTTCGGAGGAGAGGTCGTTTGGTGTCATAAAAAACGAATGGACACAGTGGCGCAGGAAAACCCAAAACCATTTAACAGGGAGGAACGGGAGGTAAGGGAGTAAGGCAAGAAAGGGTTTCCTCCCGTACCTCTCTTGCCTCCCTGTTCACTGCTTTTCCTTGAGCCTCTGCTTCTCATTATTTAGTTCAGTTGTATCCGTTTGCCCCAGGGCACGGGCTTCTTGCCCTTGACCAGCCAGATCACCGGGTAGCTCGGCGGCTGTTTGGGGAATTCGGCATCGGCATCGGTGAAATAGACCAGCGCGTCGGGGCGCAGGTTCTCGCGTTCCACCCACTCGAACACGGGCGCGAAGTCGGTGCCGCCGCCGCCCGTAAAAGTGCGCGGCAGGCGGAACTCCTCCCAGGGCTCGAACACCCAGGGGGCGCCCTCGGCGAGCCTGGCGTCGCAGGCGAGCAGCGTGATGCGCACCGGCAGTGCGCCCTTGATGGCGTTGATCTCGGAGAGGAACTCGGACAATTCCTCCTCGCCGATGGAACCCGAGGTGTCGATGGCGACGATGAGATCGCACTGCGGGCTTTTCAGCGAAGGCAGGATCATGTCGCCTTCACGCCGCGAAGGTCGCATGTAGTTGTAGTCGTTGCGCGCCTGGTCGAAGAAGTAGTGCGCGAGCAGGGTGCGCCAGGGGAGCTTGGGCTCCAGCCAGGCATCGACCATGCGCGCCATGGCGCCGCCGAGCTTGCCGGCCTGCTGCGCCTGCTGCGCGGCGCTGGCAAGATGCTGCTGCCACTTCTGCGCCAGTTCCTCGCGCTCCTGTGCGGTGAGCGGCACCGGCAGGTTGTCCTGCCTGTCGTCCACGCCGGCCTTCCGGCCGGACTTTCCCTGCTGCGGGTCGGGGCGCGCGCCGTCGCCTTGGTTCTCTTGCGGCTCTTCGTTCTTGGGCTGGGAGCCGCCGCCGTCCCGGCCCTGCCGGTCCTGCGGCGCATCCTCGGGAGGCGGTTCCCGGCTCTGGCCGTTTTGCGCCCCTTCGGCGTTGTTGTCGTACAGGTGCTGGTCGAGCGTCTCGTTGTCCAGGCTGTCGTCGAGGCAGGGATAGATTTCCTCCGCGCTCATGTTCTCGAACTGGTTCAGCACCACGGCCTCGGGCGGCGGCTTGAGGCCGTCGTTCATGAGGATGGGATTGATGGCGAAATCGCAGGCCAGATCCCATTTGCGCTGGATGCGATGGCCGCGCCGCACGAAATGGGCGAGCGCGCAATGCAGCGCCTCGTGCGCCAGCACGAACTCTACCTGCGACAGGGACAGCCTGCCGATGTAGGCCGGGTTGTAATAGAAGCTCTTCATGTCCGTGGCGGTGGTCTTGCACCACGGCCCCGCTTCGATCATGGGCAGGCGCAATACCAAGGCGCCCAAGAAGGGCTTGTCCAGGATCAGGCGCGTGCGTGCTGCCGCCAGTTTGGTGGCAGGGTCGTTGGCGAGGGTGATCTGGTCAAGGCTGGGCATACTCAAAAGCGATTAACAGGGGGGTAAGGGAGGTTCAGGGAGTAAGGCAACACCAAATTGGATTTCCCTCCCTTACCTCCCATTCCTCCCTGTGAATCTCATTCGTACAAAACAATATCCGCGACCTGGTTCGCCCAGGTGGCGAACTGCGGCACGCCGAACAGGGTCTGGCCGACGTTGCGGTGGATGTCGGACACCAGCATCACGCCCATTTCCCTGAGCGGAAATTTCGCCGCGTAATCGAGGATGTGGCCGAGCATTTCCCCGATGTTCGCGCCGTTCTTGTTGCGGATGGCGCGCGCCACCAGCGCGGCGGCCACGGCGTATTGCAGGTCGGTGTCGCGCGGCACTTCGGCCGGGCGGCCTTCGACGATGGCGTCGAGATCGGGCATGCGCGAGAGGTTGGCAAGATAAGCCGAAAGCTCGATGCCGGCCGCCTGGCCCACGCAGGCCGCGAGTGCCGCGCCGAGCAGGTCGGGCTGGTCGCCGAATTTCTGCAGCGCGCGGTGGGCGAACTCCCAGGAGCGCGGGGTGGGGAAGGCCGTCGGGTTGCGCGCAGGGTCGAAGTCGAACAAGAGTTCCGGGCGGAAGCGCAAAAAACCGATCAGGCGCTCGTCGATGCCGTTCTCATAGGCCCATTGCGACCAGTCGTCGAGGTTGGCTTCGACTTCGAAGTGGGAAAAGCGGTTGGCCAGCGGCGCCGGCATGGCATAGGTCACGCCGCGGTCGCCCTGGCGGTTGCCGGCGGCGAAGATGGCCCAGCCCGGCGGCACTTCGTACGCGCCGAGGCGCCGATCGAGAATCAGCTGATAGGCCGCGGCAGACACCGAAGGCGGCGCCGAGGTGATCTCGTCCAGGAAGAGGATGCCTTTGTCGCCGTGGCGTTCGGCGTCGGGCAGGATGGAAGGAATCGCCCACTCCACGTGCTCGCCGACGCGGAAGGGAATGCCGCGCAGGTCCGAAGGCTCCATCTGCGACAGACGAATGTCGATGACCGGCACGCCGTGCCTGGCGGCGACCTCGCCCACCATCTGGGACTTGCCCACGCCGGGCGGGCCCCACATCATGACGGGCGTGTGGTGGCCTTCGGCGGCGCTCAAGAATTCGCGTTCGAGTATGGGAATGAGCTGGGCGGGACGCATGACGGAGGACTGAAACGGTTCGTAAAGTTGACTATTTTACTTTGGTTTTGTTCCGGGTGGCTGCCCCGACTACAATCGAGCCTGCGCTTATCGAACACCCGCTCCCGACAAATTCTAGTGAAACTTCCACGATTTCAAGCGGCGCTCGCCGCCATTCTCATGCTCGCCGGACTCGCTGCCTGCGGCGACAGGCCGGAAACCGCTTTCAGCGAAGGGCCCCGTGGCTACGTCGAGTTCTACCTGCCCGCCGCCGGGCCCGGAGAGGAAGACCTCGGCATCGATACCCAGGTTTACCGAATCGAAAACGGCCAGCGCGAATTCCTCGGCATGACGCAGAAATGGAAGCAGCTCGCCGAACCGCGGCGCGGGCTGACCGTTGCGGTGCCGCCCGGCAGGCAGGCTTTCGTGGTGGCGTTTGGCAGTGCGGAAGCGCCAGTGGACGTCGAGGTGAAAGAAGGGGTTTACCAGCGCGTGCGCATCGAACTGACCGGCCTGAGCAGCCAGCAGGTGATCGGCACCACGCAGCAATTGAGCTTCGGCCTCAAGGCCACGCCCGAGCCTACACAATAGCGAAAGCGGTTACACCCGGGGCTGGATAAGTGCGTCTCTTTGCAAGGGCCGAGCAGGTACAATTTCGTACTGATCAAATCAATAAGGCTCGATTTAGCCAAAGACGCGAGGGGGGGGTTGATATGCCAGGGAAAACCGGGGTCACCATTGCCGGGCAGTCTTTTGAAGCGCTGAAACAACTCAATGAACACGGCGCCGAGTACTGGAGCGCCCGTGACTTGCAGCCATTGCTTGGCTACACCCAATGGCGCCGTTTCGAACAGGCCATCGAGCGTGGAATAACCTCTTGTAAAGAATCAGGAAATCCGCCAGAGCATCATTTTGCCGGCGCCGGCAAAATGATCGAACTGGGCTCTGGAGGCCAGCGACAGGTCGACGACCACCAGCTTTCCTGCTTCGCCTGCCATCGGCAAGCACAAGGACATGCGAGGTTATCCCAATGAAAAACCGCATCATCACCGTCAAGGGGGCCGAGGTCGCCATTGCAACTCGCCATGAGCAGGACTACATCTCGCTCACGGATATGCTCAGGCACTTCGGCGACGATAGCATTCTGTATAACTGGCTGCGCAACAGGAACACGATCGAGTTCCTGGGTATCTGGGAACAGTTGTACAACCCCGACTTTAAACCTATCGAATTCGATAGGTTTAAAAGTCAGGCAGGTTTGAACAGTTTTACGCTGTCGCCAAAAAAGTGGATTGAGGCTACCGGAGCCATAGGAATCTATGCCAAATCGGGTAGGGGAGGCGGCACCTACGCCCACCGCGACATTGCCTTCGAGTTTGGCTCCTGGCTCAGCCCGGAATTCAAGCTCTATCTCATCAAGGAATTCCAGCGCCTCAAGGACGAAGAATCCCGTGCCGCCTCGCTGGAATGGAATTTCCAACGCACCTTGGCCAAGGTCAACTACAAGATTCACACCGATGCCATCAAGGAACGCCTTATCCCACCCCGCCTGACCAAGGCACAGACCAGCATGGTGTACGCCAGCGAAGCCGATTTGCTCAACGCCGCCCTGTTTGGCATCGGCGCAGCGCAGTGGCGGCAAGCCAACCCCGGCCAGACCGGCAACATGCGTGACGCCGCCACGCTGGAGCAGCTTGTCGTGCTGTCGAACCTGGAAAGCATCAATGCCGTTCTCATCCACCAAGGACTGGCCGCGCCAGAACGCCTGGCGCAGTTGAATGCCATCGCCATCACGCAAATGCGTTCATTGGTCGGCACAAGCGCGGTCAAGCGGCTGGGCGCCAAAAACACCCCGAAGGTAATCAAGCCATGACCGAGCCCACGATTGTCTGCCCCAACTGCCACACCGAAATCAAGCTGACCGAATCGCTTGCCGCGCCGCTGATCGACGCGACACGCAAGCAGTTCGAGCAGCAACTCGCGCAGAAAGACAAAGACATCATCCAGCGCGAGCAGGCCATGCGCGACAAGGAAAAGCAGATTCTCGATGCCAAGGCCAAGCTCGATGAGCAAGTGGCCGACAAGGTTGCCGAGCAACTTAAACTGGATCGCGCCAGAATTGCGGCCGAGGAAGCGAAGAAAGCCAGGCAAGCGGCGGCCATTGATCTTGAACAGAAGACCCGCGAAGTGGCCGACCTGCAAGAAGCGCTGCAACAGAACAACGCAAAACTGGCCGAGGCGCAAAAGGCACAAGCCGAACTCATCAAGAAGCAGCGCGAAGTGGAAGATGCCCGACGCGAAATAGACCTGACTGTTGAGAAACGCGTGCAGGAAGGACTCGGCGGAATCCGCGAGCAAGCAAAAAAAGAGGCCGAAGAAGAACAAAAGCTCAAGGTGCTGGAAAAAGAGCAAACCATTGCCGCCATGCAGAAGCAGATCGAAGAACTCAAGCGCCGCGCCGAGCAAGGCTCGCAGCAATTGCAAGGCGAAGTGCTCGAACTGGAGCTGGAAAACCTGCTGCGCGCCAAGTTCCCCTTCGACGCCATCGAACCCGTGCCCAAGGGCGAATTCGGCGGCGACGTGCTGCACCGCGTGGTCGGCACCGGCGGCCAGTTCGGCGGCACCATTCTGTGGGAATCCAAGCGCACCAAGACCTGGAGCGACACCTGGTTACCAAAATTGCGCGAAGACCAGCGCACCGCCAAGGCCGAAATCGCCGTGATTGTGACTCAGACTTTGCCCAAGGGCGTCGAGACCTTCGAAATGGTCGATGGCGTCTGGGTCACGCACCCGCGCGCCGCGCTGCCGGTGGCGATGATCCTGCGCCAGTCATTGCTGGAGCTCGCCCTTGCCCGCCAGTCTTCCGAAGGCCAGCAGACCAAAACGGAAATGATCTACCAGTACCTCACCGGCCTGCGCTTCCGCCAGCGCGTGGAAGCCATCGTCGAAGCCTTCTCCACCATGCAGGAAGACCTGGACAAGGAACGCAAGGCCATCATGAAGCAGTGGGCCAAGCGCGAAGAGCAGATCGAGCGCGTGATGGGCGCGACGGTGGGCATGTATGGGGACTTGCAGGGGATAGCTGGGAAGTCGCTGCAAGAAATCAAAGGATTAGAGCTCGATGCGCTTGAGTCGCCTGACAAAGAAATCAGAGGATTGGAGAATTCGTGAATACATCAACGCACTGCCCATATAGGCAATCGACACTTCTCCAGCAGGCGCTCGCGCCGGACAAAATGCGGATTGCTTTTCTTCTGGGAGCGGGTTGCCCAGTCTCAATCAAGATTCCAGATGGTACGGAAACGAAACCGCTGATTCCGGATATTAGGGGGCTTACTGCCCCACGGCACGTCCTCCACCTTGATCCCGCAGGTATCGCATGCCACGCGACGCATGCGATACAGTAACATGACGGCGTAACCCCAGATCGGGATGAGCGCCGCTCACGCAGGGTGTCATAGCCACGGGCAGGATTGCCGCATCCCGAGCAGCGCGGCCTGGAACCGCGCCGGGGACGGACATCGATTTCGATGGTCTGGGTGGTTTCATTGAGCCGGGCGCCTTCATAGACAAAACCGGGAAAGTGGTGGCAGGCGTTGAGCAGACGAGTCAATAATATGGGTGGACGGCACGAGAAAGTCAGTGAATCCGCCATTATGCCCGCGGACACGGACGCCGCCCTCGACCGATATTGCCCGGACTTGGCGCATTGGCCTCAAACCTGGAAGCATGAGGAAGGCGATGTGCCGATCGGACAATCCCTGGTTGAGCAATTCAAACCCTTTCTGCTTTACTTGCTGCGCCAACCGCTCTCCGACAAGACGCGCGCCCGAGATCGCGATCATTTGTGGATGCTCGGCGGCGAGATCATTCGGCGTCGCCACGACGATGCAAGCCTCGCCAGGCAGTCGGTGAAAGTCTTGCTCTTCAATCTCGTCGAGGAAGAAGGCGGCCCGCTCATCTGGCCGCGTATCAGCGAGCCCGAGCAGAAGTCATTCGACGCCACTTGCAGAAAGTTATACCGCTTCCTCCAGTCGAATAAAACCCGGTAACCTATGACAATCTACCCACAGATTTCACCGATGAACCGGGAATATTGGGGTCATGTCTTGCACTAACGCATCGTCTCCCACGCAAGCCTTAGCCCAGTAAAAGCATCGCGCCGCTCGGGCAGGTAGAAATTGCGGAAGTCCGAGCGCTTCAACAGCGCATGGGTGACCGGCCCGCCGCCGCGCAATTCCCAATGGCTTTGAAACCAGGGGCTGGAATACTCGCGGTAGGGGTCGGGGGAGAAGCCGGGGTAGGGGGTGAAGGCGTTCGCGCACCATTCCCAGCCGTGGCCCCAGACGAAATCCTTCTCCTGGCTGGCGCGCTGCCATTGCGCCGCGCTGGGCAGCCGCGCGCCGCGCCAGGCGGCAAAGGCTTCGGCCTCGTAGAGGTTGAGGTGCAGCATGGGCTCGCCGGGCGCCAGCGGCTGCCAGCGGTCGAAGCGCCTTGTCTGCCAGATGTTTTCCTGCCTGCGCCAGTAAGCCGGGTGGCGGGCGCCGGTTTGAAACAGCCACGCCTGGCCTTCGTCCGACCAACAATTCAAATTCTCATAGCCGCCCGCCTCGACGAATTCCAGGAATGCATCCTGGCTGACGGGCTTAAGGTCGATGGCGTAAGCGGGAAGCGCTGCCGGGTGGCGGGCCTTTTCATTGTCGAAGCAGAAGCTGCTGCCATCCGCGCCGAGCTCGATCGTGCCGGCGGGGATCGTGCGGCGCGGGCTTTGCCGGGGCAGGCCGTCGGGCAGGTTGACAGCCGCGGGCGGCCGGTAGCCCAGATGCTGGGCCATCATCCACCAGGCTTCCAGATGCATGCGCTCGTGGTAGAGGGCGAGTTCGGCGAAGTAGAAAATCGGGTCGTCCGCGCTGGCGCGGGCGAGCTTGTCTTCCACGTCTTGCAGCACGCCCGTGCCATAATTCTCGAGCGCGGCCCTGTCCGGCAGCGGCAAATCCCAGCGGGTGTCGTGCGCGACGCGGAAGGAGTCGTACAGGGCATCGGCGCCCTGCAGACGCGAAGGAAGCACGCTATCGTCGTCCTGTCGACGCAGGCACCAGCGCTCCTGGAACCAGATGACGTGGCCGTATTCCCACAGCGGCGGATTGAGTATTGCCGCGCGCGGACCGATCCAGGCCTGCTCGGGCAGGCAGGCGGCGAAAGCGTCGAGGTCGGCGCGCGCCTCGCGCAGCAGGGAAGCAAGCCTGGCGGCGGAGAATCCGCTGGTGAGGAAAGGCATGTTTAGGGGCTAGGATTCAGGGGTCAGGATTCAGGGAGTAGGGTATGCGGCCGAAGGCCGCGCTATGATTTTTTATAGTAAAGAACAATACACATTCCCCTGACCCCTGACCCCTACACATGCCTGTCCGCCTGCTAACGCTTGGCTTACCCGCCGACACGCTCAAGGAAGCCGTCCTCACGGGGCTGTCCGGGCGGCCAAAGCGCATCCCGCCCAAGTATTTTTACGACGGCGAAGGCTCGCGTCTGTTCGAGGCCATCTGCGCGCAGCCCGAGTATTACCTGACGCGGGTGGAAACGGCCTTGCTGCAGGCCGAGACGCAAAACATTGCGCGCCGCATCGGCCCCGTGGCATGCATGGTCGAGCCGGGCGCCGGCTGCTGCGCCAAGGCGCAGCTTCTGCTGGGCAGGCTGGAAGTCGCGTCCTATTGGCCGGTCGACATTTCGGGCGATGCGCTGGCCGAGGCGGCCAGCCGTCTTGCGTCCGAATATCCGGCGCTGGACGTGACCGCAGTGCAACTGGATTTCACGGTAGCCGATGGCTTTGCTTCGCTGCTTCCGCATTTGCCCGCATCCGGCAGGCGGCTGGTGTACTACCCCGGCTCCAGCATCGGCAACGCCGGCCCGGCGGAAGTGGTGGAGTTGCTCAAGGCCTTTCGCATACTGGCAGGAAAAGACGGCGGCCTGCTCATCGGCTTCGACCTGAAAAAGGATGCCGCGCGTCTGCACGCCGCCTACAACGATGCAGCCGGCGTGACCGCCGCCTTCAACCGCAACCTGCTGGTGCGCCTGAACCGCGAACTGGGGGCGGATTTCAGGCCCGAGAAGTTTGCCCATCATGCCTTCTACAACGCCGAAGCGGGCCGCATCGAAATGCATCTGCTCAGCATGGAACGCCAGCGAGTGACGGTGGCCGGGGTGCCGGTGATGTTCGAAGCCGGCGAGAGCCTGCACACCGAAAATTCCTACAAATATCTGCCCGTGGAATTCGATGCGCTTGCGGCGCAGGCGGGTTTTTCCCGCGAGGCCGGCTGGCAGGACGGCGAGGGTTTGTTTGCCGTGCATTACTATGCCTGAACTATGCCTGAGTTTTGAACAGGGAGGACGAGAGGACAGGAGTAAACCTTTGCATTTTCTTGGCTCTTGTCCTCATGTCCTCTTTGTAAAAAGGATTTTTGGCAAAATAGCGCCTGTCTGCTGTGAAATCTGATTGATTGAATGATGGAAACCCACTACAACCGCATCGGCGGCGACGAGGTCGTGCGCAAGCTGGTCGATCGCTTCTACGACCTCATGGATGAAGATCCCGACTACTACGGCATCCGCAAGCTGCATCCGCAGGACCTCAGCGGATCGCGCAACAAGCTGTACTGGTTCCTGTCCGGCTGGACCGGGGGACCGCAGCTCTACACCGATCGTTTCGGCCATCCCTTTCTGCGCCGGCGCCACATGCCCTTTGCCATCGGCGAGGGGGAGCGCGACCAGTGGATGGCCTGCATGAAGCGCGCCATGGAGGACGTGGGGCTGGATGGGAAGCTGAAGGCCGAACTGGACGCGGCCTTCTTCAAGACCGCCGATTTCATGCGGAACAAAGAGGGCTGATGAAACGCCTTCTCGTCTTGCTGCTGTTCCTGGCCGGCGGTTTCGCAGCCCTGGCCTGGGCGGTGATGGACGAGCAGCCGCGCGCCGAGCCGGGCGGACGCATTACGCGCGACGACCTGGTCTGGGCCAAGCAGTTGTTCGAAAAAAGCGTGCCGCGCGAACGTACGGCGGATACCGTGCAGACGCTCGAACTGTCGGTCGAGGAAGTGAACCGGCTGCTCAATTATGCGGTCGTGGTGAAGCCGGTTCATGGCGTCGCTGCGGACCTGGAGTCAGGCAAGGCCCTGCTGAACGTAAGCCTGCGTGTGCCGCGCAATCCATTCGGGGAATATCTGAATTTCTCGGCCGAGCTGTCGCAGCAGGAACACAATCTTGTTTTGAGCAGCATGCAGGCGGGCAGCCTGCCGCTGCCGTCCTTTCTGGGCCGCGGCGTGTTGTGGGTGGCGCAGCGCTGGCTTCGCCAGGATCCCGCCTATACCGCCCTGTTGGAGTCGATGCAGGGCATCAGGCTGAGCGATAACCATCTCAGCCTGGATTTTCATTGGCGGCCCGAACTGCTGACGCTGATGGAACGCAAGGGCGCGGAAGTTCTGGTTGGCGCGGAAGAGAAGCAGCTGTTGCTGGTTTATTCGGAATTCGTGCGCCGAACCATGGCGCGCTACCCCGACAAAAGCCAGCAGCCGGTACGCGAAGTGTTGGCCAAGGTGTTCGGTTTCGCGCAGCAACGCGGCGGCGATGCCGCCGCCGAGAACCGCGCCGCCTACACCGCCTTGGGCGCCTATGTCGCGGGCGTGAGCCTGCACCAGCTGCTGGAAGGGCGCGGCCGCAGCACGCGGCGCGCGCCTCCCGTGCTGCTGACGCTGCATGGCCGGCGCGATGCGGCAGAGCACCTGCTGATCGCGGCGGCGCTGTCCGCCAACGGCGGCAGCCGGCTGGCCAACGCCATGGGCCTGGCCAAGGAGGAGGAGGACGTGCAGTCCGGCTCCGGCTTCAGCTTTACCGACATCGCCTATGACCGCGCCGGCGCCCGGCTGGGGGAACTGGGTACCGGCCGGCGCGCGGCCCTGGTGCAAGCCTATCTCGCCAGTTTGAGCAGGGACGCTGCGCTGGCTCCCAGCTTTGCCGACCTGCCGGAATTCATGCCGGAAGCGGCATTTGTGCGCCGTTTCGGCGCGGTCGGCAGTCCGGCCTATCATGCCCAGATCGAGGAAATCGAGCGGCGCCTGGCCGATCACCCTCTGTATCGACAATAACGAAGGATATATTCAAATCTGCTAAGATAACCGGTTTTCCAAGCCAGGCCTTACGCCATGTCCCGCAAGCTTCGCAACATCGCCATCATCGCCCACGTCGACCACGGCAAGACCACGCTGGTCGACCAGCTCCTGAAACAATCCGGCACCTTCCGCGACAACCAGGCGGTGGACGAACGGGTCATGGACAGCAACGACCTGGAAAAGGAACGCGGTATCACCATTTTGGCCAAGAACACGGCCATCCAGTACGGCGACTACCACATCAATATCGTCGACACCCCGGGACACGCTGACTTCGGCGGCGAGGTGGAGCGCGTGCTGGGCATGGTGGACGGCGTGCTCTTGCTGGTGGATGCGGTGGAAGGCCCCATGCCGCAGACCCGTTTCGTCACCAGGAAGGCGCTGGCGCTCGGCCTGCGGCCCATCGTGGTGGTGAACAAGGTCGACCGCCCGGGCGCGCGCCCCGACTATGCCATCAATGCCACTTTCGATCTCTTCGACAAGCTCGGCGCCACCGACGAGCAACTCGATTTTCCCATCGTCTATGCCTCGGGACTGAACGGCTGGGCCTGCCTCGACATCAAGGACGCGCCGTCCTCCGGCGGCACGGCGTCCGACATGGTGCCGCTGTTCGAGACCGTGCTTTCGCACGTGCCGGCGCCGGCAGGCAGTCCCGACGCGCCCTTGCAGTTGCAGATCGCGGCGCTCGATTATTCCTCCTACGTGGGCCGCATCGGCGTGGGCCGCATCAAGAACGGCCGCATCAAGCCCGGCCAGACCGTGGCCGTGGTGGCGGGCATCGACGGCGAAGTGAAGACCGGGCGCATCAACCAGGTGCTGGGCTTTCGGGGCCTGGAACGCATCCTGGTGGACGAGGCCGAAGCCGGCGACATCGTGCTCATCAACGGCATCGAGGACATCGGCATCGGCGTCACCATCACCGACCGCGACAACCCCGCGCCGCTGCCCATGCTGAAAGTGGACGAGCCCACGCTGACCATGAACTTCCAGGTCAACACTTCTCCCTTGGCCGGCACCGAAGGCAAGTTCGTCACCAGCCGCCAGATCCGCGATCGCCTGAACAAGGAACTGCTCACCAACGTGGCGTTGCGCGTGGAAGATACCAATGATGCCGACGTGTTCCTGGTCTCCGGCCGCGGCGAACTGCACCTGACGATCCTTCTGGAAAACATGCGCCGCGAAGGGTTCGAGCTGGCGGTGGGCAAGCCGCGCGTGGTGTTCAAGGAAATCGACGGCGTGAAGATGGAGCCGTACGAACTGCTCACCATCGACGTCGAGGAAACCCATCAGGGCGCGGTCATGGAAGAGCTCGGCCGCCGCCGCGGCGACCTCATGGACATGCAGCCCGACGGCAACGGCCGCGTGCGCATCGAGTACCGTATCCCCGCGCGCGCGCTCATCGGCTTTCAAGGCGAGTTCATGACCATGACGCGCGGCACCGGCATCATGGCCCACGTGTTCGACGAATACGGCCCGGTCAAGGCCGATCTCCCCGGCCGCCACAACGGCGTGCTGATCTCCCAGGAAAACGGCGAGGCCGTGGCCTACGCGCNNTGTACGAAGGCATGATCATCGGCATCCACACCCGCGACAACGACCTGGTGGTGAACCCGATCAAGGGCAAGAAACTCACCAACGTGCGTGCCTCGGGCACCGACGAAGCCGTGCGCCTCACTCCGCCGATCAAGCTCACGCTCGAATCCGCCGTCGAGTTCATCGACGACGACGAGCTGGTCGAGATCACGCCCAAGTCCATCCGCCTGCGCAAGCGTCATCTGCAGGAGCACGACCGCCGCCGCGCGCAGCGCGAGGCGGCGTAAGCCTCTGCCGGCGGAGCCCGAGTGAGTCTGCGGGGCTGGCTTTTCGGCAAGGGCGAGCCGCCCGGCGTCCCGGAAGCCGACTGGCAGTCTGCCCTGGCGCTGCCGATTTTTGACCGGCTGAACGAAAACGAACGCAGCCGCCTGCGCGCACTGGCGGAACGGCTCGTGCTGGAAAAAACCTTTTCCGCCGCGGCCGGCGCCGAAATCGACGGCGCGGCCGTTGCCGCCATCGCCGCCCAGGCCGCCTTGCCGGTGCTCGACCTGGGCCTGGAAGGTTACGGCTCCTGGCAGGAAATCATCGTCTATCCGGCCGAGTTCGTGCCCGAGCGCGAGGAGATGGACGAAATCGGCGTGGTGCACCACGTGCGTCATCCCATGAGCGGCGAGGCCTGGGAGGGCGGCCCGGTGGTGCTGTCCTTGCAGGACGTCGCCTGGTCCGGCCTGTGCGACGGCTACAACGTGGTGATCCACGAATTCGCGCACAAGCTGGACATGGCCAACGGGGCGGCGAACGGCCTGCCGCGCCTGCATGCCGGCATGCGCACGGAGGAATGGGCAGCGGCTTTCACCTTCGCGTACGAGGATTTCTGCCGGCGCGTGGACGCCGGCGAGGAGACCGCAATCGACCCGTATGCTTCCGAGAACCCTGCCGAGTTCTTCGCCGTGCTGACGGAATATTTCTTCGAACTGCCCGAGGCGCTGCACGCGGACTATGCGGCAGTCTATGAGCAGATGCGGCGTTTCTTCCGGCAGGACCCGCTGGCTCGCTGAGCGGCAGTATCATTCCGGCGCACGCGCGGCGCGCAGTCGCCGGCCGTTCCGGCTCACCAGCCCCCATTCGTACAGGGCCAGCCCGAACAGGATCATGGCCGTGCCTTCTGCGATGTTCCGGGTCAGGCGCTCGCCGTTCAGCAGCATGCCCAGCATGAGCGCCGTGACCGGCGTGATCAGCGTGATCAGCGCTACGCGCCCGGCGCTGATGTGCTTGATCAGGAAGTAGTACAGCGAAAACCCCGCCACCGATCCGAACACGCCCAGATAGAGCGTGGCCGCGGCCGACCGCAGCGGAATGTGCGCCGGCCAGTCGCCCAGTATCATCAGGCTCAGTCCGGAAAGCAGGACCGTGAAGGCAAGCGCGCCCGCGGTTTGCGCCACTGCGGGAACATCCGCGCCGATGCGCTTGATCGCCACCAGACCCCAGGCCTGCAGGATCACCGCTGCCAGCACCGCGGCGATGCCCCAATGGGCGGAACTGCCGAGCCGGATGCTGCCGCCGAACACCACGAACAGGCCGGCGATGCCCAGCAGCATGCCGACGATCTTGAGCGGGCTGAAGGCATCTTCCTTGAGCCAAGCCCACGCGAACAGCCCGGTCATGATCGGACTCAGCCCGTACACCACCGAAATCAGCCCGGACGGAATGAAGCGCGCGCCCCAGTAGGTGCACAGCATGGCCGCCCAGATGCTGAAGCCCGCGATGGCGTAGGACTGGCGTGCCTGCAGATCCGTTGGGAAGCGCGTGCGCGTGAGCGCCAGCCACAGCAGGCTGACCACGAGGCCGATCGCCATGCGCGCGAACAGGGGAAAAGTGTAATGCACGCCCTGGCTGCTCCAGACGATGCCGAGCGGCGTGGTGGACCAGATCAGGATGACGCCCAGATAGGCGCTGGTAAGGTTCTTTTTGTGTTTTGGCATGGCAATTCCCTTGTGAGGAAAAAAACAAAAGCCACGGCGCTTGTGGCGGCGTGGCTCGGTTGCAGAAAACGAAGCTGCTAGTTCACGCCGGGCTCATGCATGGCTCGCCACATCACGGCGACGCGGCGGCAGACGGCAGGCAGAATTTTCACAGCGGTTTTCATGGCCTCACTTTATCCGTTTCGTTGCGATTTGCATAGCGCCAGCGCCACGGCGGCACGGGGTTGCGTTCGGACCAGAGGCCTGCCCTGGCCGCGCGCGCCTCACGCTCGGCCGTTTCGTAGGCCTGGGCGTCGCCGGGGAACTGGCCGTCGGCGAATTTCCTGTTCCACCAGGCGAGTCCCAGCCTGACCTGCTCCAGATTGGCGTCGATGGTTTTTGGGCAACTGGTCTGGCGGCATTCGGGCGCGGCGACACGGACCCGGCCGAGGATGCGGCCGTAGTTGTCATGACCCTGCCAGTCCACGCTGACGGGTTTTCGGTAAGTGAGGCGGGCGAGCGACTGCCTGGATTTTTCGCCGAAGGCCTGGCCGCGTTCTGGAGCATCGATGCCGAGCAGGCGGATCTTGTGGTTTTTGCGCGCGGCATCCAGCACATACAGCGTATCGCCGTCGGCGATGCCGGTGACCGTGCCTTCCAGAACCTGGGCGTTGCCGGCGCTGCAGGCGGTCAGGCTGAGCGCAGCCAGCAGCAGGAAAACGGTAGATAGAAAAGAGTGTCGCATAGGCGGGCAAGTATAATCTACCCATGCCCAATACCGAGATGCTGCTCATCGTTCTCACGCTGCTGGTCGTCGCGCTGGCCGCGTGGGTGCTGGTTCGCCTCGGCGCCGTGCTGCGCCACCAGGCAGAACAGACAGCCGGGCAGGAAAGAGCGCTGGGTGCACAGCACCAGGCCATGCTCAAGGATTTGCATCAGGGCCTGGCGCTGCAAAGCGACCGCACCCAGGCCGCGCTCGCCGACACCGCCGAGCGCCTGCGCCAGGCGCTGGAAACCTTGCGCATCGAACAGACCCGGTCGCTGGCGGCGGCGAGCGACGCGTTGAAGACAGGACAGCAGGAATTCCTCAACAAGACCCTGACCACTTTCGCCGACCAGGGACGCGAGCAGCAGAAGCTCATCCAGGACACCATCGCGCGACTTTCCGGCGTGGTGGACGGGCGACTGGCGGAAATCTCCGGCAAGGTGAGCGAGCGCCTCGACGAAGGCTTCAAGAAGACCAACGAAACCTTCGCCAGCGTCATGGCGCGGCTGGCCACCATCGACGAGGCGCAGAAGAAGATCGACGGGCTGACCAGCAACGTGGTCACGCTGCAGGAACTGCTGGGCGACAAGCGCTCGCGCGGCGCCTTCGGTGAAGTGCAGCTGGAAGCGCTGGTGCGCAACATCCTGCCGCCGGGCGCCTACGAATTCCAGGCCACGCTGTCGAACAAGAGCCGCGCCGACTGCCTGCTGACCCTGCCCGAGCCCACCGGGAAAGTGGCGGTGGACTCCAAGTTCCCGCTCGAGAATTACAACCGCATGTTCGACTCCGCCCTTGCGGAATCCGAACGAACCGCGGCCACGCGCGCCTTCAAGGCCGACGTCAAGAAGCACATCGAGGACATTGCCGGGAAGTACATCATCGAGCACGAGACCAGCGACGGCGCGGTCATGTTCGTGCCGGCCGAGGCGGTGTTCGCCGAGATCCACGCTTATCATGCCGACCTCGTCGACTATGCCATGCAGCGTCGCGTGTGGATCGTGTCGCCCACCACCCTGATGGCGGTGCTCAACACCGCGCGCGCGGTGATCAAGGACGTGGAGACGCGGCGCCAGGTGCACATCATCAAGGAGGAGCTGTCGCGCCTGGGCAAGGATTTCGGACGTTTCGAGGAGCGCATGAAGAAGCTCGCCACGCACATCAGGCAGGCCAACGACGACGTGCAGGACGTGCAGATCAGCTCCGACAAGATCAGCAAGCGCTTCCGCCAGATCGAGGCGGTCGATCTCGAGCATTTGCAGCCCACGCAGCCGCTGCTCGATGCGGATTGATTGATTCCGAGAACCCCTTCGAACCACAGAGGGCGGTGAGAAAATACCGCTTTTTTTCGAGACCCGAACCAACTGGAACATGAAACGAAACGACAACCTGATTTTCGACACCAGCTATGAAGCCTTTGACGAGGCCGTGATCGCCGCCTCGAAAAACGTCCCCATCCTGGTCGACTTCTGGGCCGACTGGTGTCCGCCCTGCAACGCGCTCACGCCCATACTCGAGCGCGTGGCGCATGCCTATGGCGGCAAGTTCCTGCTGGCGAAAGTGGAAGTGGACGAGGGCCACAACATGAAGCTCGCCGGCCATTACGACATGCGCGGCTTCCCCACCGTGCTGCTGTTCGTCGACGGCGAAGTGAAGGGGCGCTGGCACAGCGCAAAGCCCGAACACTGGGTGCGCGAATTCCTATCTGAGCATGGCATGGAATTGTAAAAACCACAACCACGGGGCGCACGGGGAAGGAAAATCAAGAACCTGAACAAGGAGGACAAGAGGACAGGAGGAAAACCGCTAGGAGCTTTCCCTGTTTGAAGCAGTGAACCTCTAGTCCTCCTGTCCTCTTTGTTTAAATCGTTTTTATTTGCTCCTCCCCCGTGTTCCCCGTGGTTCAAATACGGTTTTCAGGATAAATGAACAGCTCCCGTCGCGCGCAAGGCATCGCGCCTTTTCATGTCATGGACATCCTGGCGCGGGCCAAGGCGCTGGGGGCGCAGGGCCGCGACATCATCCACCTGGAAGTCGGCGAGCCGGATTTCCCCACGCCCGAGCCCATGCTGCAGGCGGCGATGCGGGCGATCAAGGGCGGCGACGTGCATTACACGCCGGCATTGGGACTGCCCGAGTTGCGCCAGGCGATCGCTGCCTACTATCGGAAAAGATATGGCGTCGAGGTTCCGTTCGCACGCATAGCCGTGACTCCCGGCGCCTCAGGCGCCTTGCTGTTGGCGCTGGGTGCGCTGCTGGATGCCGGTGACGAAATCCTCATGGCCGATCCCGGTTATCCCTGCAACCGGCATTTCGCCGGTTTCATCGATGCCGTGCCCGTGCGCATCCCCGTGGGGCCTGAAACTGCTTTCCAGTTGACGCCGCAACTGGTGGAGCAGCACTGGACGGAAAGAACGAAGGCGGTGCTGATCGCATCGCCTTCCAACCCGACCGGAACGCTGGCGCGCGATGAAGACATCCGCGATATCGCCGCGCTGTGCGCAACGCGCGGCGCAACGCTGATCGTGGACGAGATCTACCACGGCCTGGTATATGAAGGCCGGCCGCAAACGGCGCTGTCGCATTCTGAACAGGTCGTCGTCATCAATGGTTTTTCCAAGTATTTCCACATGACCGGCTGGCGGCTGGGCTGGCTGATCGCGCCTGGAGATTTGATGAACGACATCGAGCGGCTGGCGCAGAATCTTTTCCTGGCGCCGCCCACCCCTGCGCAATATGCTGCCCAGGCCGCTTTTTCGGAAGAGACGCAGCAGATTCTGGAAGCGCGGCGGCAGGAACTGAAGGCAAGGCGCGACTACCTGCTGCCGGCTTTGCGCGAACTGGGTTTCGGCTTGAAGCTGATGCCGGCAGGCGCGTTCTATTTGTATGCGGACGTTAGCCGCTTTACCGGCGACAGTTTCGCATTTGCGGAGCAGATGCTGGAGCAGGCCGGCGTAGCCATTACGCCTGGCATCGATTTCGGCGAGGTGGCGCCGGAGCGATATGTGCGTTTCGCCTACACCCGGCCGTTGCCGGTGTTGCGGGAAGCGGTAGCACGGATCCGGAACTTCCTGGCGGGAAGACGGGCGTAAAAAAGCCGGTCTTGCGACCGGCTTTTCATGCCGTTGAGCCAGGAATTACTTGGCAGCTTCAGCAGGAGCGTCAGCGGCGTCGGCCGGAGCAGCGGCAGCGTCGGCCGGAGCAGCAGCAGCGTCAGCGGCAGCGGCGTCAGCGGGAGCGGCAGCGTCGGCAGCAGGAGCAGCAGCTTCAGGAGCGGGAGCGGCGGCTTCAGGAGCGGGAGCTTCAGGAGCAGCAGCTTCTTCTTTTTGGCCGCAAGCGGTCACGGAAACGGCCAGCAGAGCGGCCAGCAGAACGGAGTATTTCATTTTCTTCCCTTAAACAATAAGTAGTGGATATCCCGAATCGGTCAGGGATTTTTAGATCCAACCGACCCGCAAAATTCTAGCAAATCCAATCAATAAAACCAGTGGCTAGTAATAATTTAAAAATATCTGCAAAAGTTGTTGCACGCCAGCAACAAACCTGTTCTCAGGCAAGTGGCAGGACAGCCAAGGTGACTTCCTCGCGGTCGTGATAAAGCTGGCGTGCAAGGATGCGCCAATTGCCCTCAAGCCGTGACAATCTTTCCTGCAGGACGGCGCGCGCCAGTTGAACTTCCTCGAAACGGCGCTTCATGGGCAGTTTCAGGTTGAAAATCGCAGCGCGGCAGTCGCCGCGCTCGAACCAGCGCGCGATCAGATCCACCACCCGCGCGGGTTTTTCCACCATGTCGCAGACCAGCCAGTCCACCGGATGGCGCGGCCGGAAGGTGAAGCCATCGGCCCTCAGATGTTCGACCAGGCCGCTTTCCACCAAGGCCTTGTCCAGCGGCCCGTTGTCGACGGCGGTGACTTTCATGCCGCGGTTGACCAGTTGCCAGGTCCAGCCCCCAGGGGAGGCGCCCAGGTCGACCGCCCGCCGTCCCGGCCTGAGTTGTGCGCGTTCCTGCTCGTTCAGCATTTCCAGCAGGGCTTCGGCGAGCTTGAGCGTGGAGCGGGATGGCGCTTCGCGCGGCATTTTCAGGCGCGGTATGCCCATCGGCCAGTTGCTCGAATTGCCCGGCTGGCTGATGCCGGCGTAAGCCGTGGTGGAGTCGGTGAAAAATACATGCAGCCTGGGCAGACGCGCAGGGTCGGGTTTGAGCAGACCGTCATTGGTCAAGGCTTTCTTCAAGTGGGGTTCGAACTTGCGGCAGAAGCCGGATAGTTCCTTGGCTTCATTGGTGTCGGCCGTTTCCAGCCACAGGCAGGAAAACGGTCCGGGCAGGGCGCGCGCCGCCTCGGCCAGCGGCGGCAGGCGGTTTTCGGCCGAGAGTTTCAAAGGCGCTGTGACGAAAACCATCTGCCGGGCGAAGCAGAGGTCCGCAAACGCCAGCCGCTTGCGCAGGATGGCGATGCCTTCGGCTTCGGCAGGCTGGAACAGCACCAGGCCCGAATCCGGCACCGCCTTGCACCAGCCAGTCACGCCATGGTTTTCCGCCGCCAGGGTGATGTCCTGGGCGCATTCCTTTTCGAAACCGGCGCGGCAATACAGCAGCAGGCCGGACAGGGCGGGCGGGCTCAATCGGCAAACTCCAGGCGCTCCTCCACGGCCTTCAGGGCGGCCTTGGCGCACACGTCGTCCTTGTCGCCGCCGGGCGCGCCGGACACGCCGACTGCTCCGATCAGGCTGCCGGCGGCGCGGATGGGCTGTGCGCCCTCCATCACGATCAAGCCGCGCATGTGGTTGATCTCGGGCCGGATGTCCCCCCTGGACTTGCGGAAATCGCTGCTGGATATGCCCGACATCACGGCCATGCCGGCCTTGCGTTCGGCGATTTCAAGCGTGTAGGGGGCAGCCAGGCTGTCGCGCAGGGCCGCCTGCACGCTGCCGCCCCGGTCCAGCACCACGGCGGAGACGTTGTAGCCGTCCTTGCGGCAGGCTTCGACCGACTTCATGGCGATCTCGGCGGCATGGGCCAGGCCCGGCGCAACGGCGAAAAGCAGGCAAGCGAGGGTCTTGTTCATGGATTCTCCTTGTTTTGCATTGATATCCGAAAACCATGCCGGACCGCACAATGCTTGCCGCAAGCGGCAAGCCGGCAGGTTAAAATGAGCGGCATGAAACGTCCATTCATTTTATTGCTGACCCTGTTGCCCGGCCTTGCGCTGGCGGTTGAGTACCTGAATCCGGATTTTGTTGAGGACAACACGCCTTGGGAAGAAGTTGCGGCCCGGCTGCCGGCTTATCCCAAGGACGGGAACCTCGTGCCCTTCGTCGCGTCCTCCGCCACCAACAACAAATTCATGATCGACGCCGCTTCGCTGTCGGTCGGCAAGGATGGCGTGGTGCGCTACACGGTGGTGATCGAAAGCCCGCGCGGCGCGCGTACCGTCAATTACGAGGGGCTGCGCTGCGATACGGCAGAGCGCAAGATTTACGCGTTCGGACAGGCTGACGGAAAATGGACGGAGAACAAGCGCGCGGCCTGGGAGAGCATCAAGGTGCGTTCCATGCTTTCCTATCACAAGGCCTTGTTCGAAGACATATTCTGCGACGTGGGCATCCCCGTAGGGGGTGCAGAAGAGGCCGTGCGCAAACTCAAGCAGTCGGCCGGGAGCTACTGATGCAGACGGGCGTTTCGGTGCTGGCGAAGGCCAGGCGCATCGTCGTCAAGGTCGGCAGCAGTCTCGTCACCAACGAGGGCAAGGGGCTGGATCACGCCGCGCTGGCGCGCTGGGCGGAGCAGATCGCACAGCTTGTCGAAGAAGGGCGGCAAGTCGTGCTGGTGTCCAGCGGCGCCATTGCCGAGGGCCTTCAACGCCTGGGCTGGAGCAAGCGCCCCAAGGCGCTGCATGAATTGCAGGCGGCGGCTGCCGTGGGGCAGATGGGGCTGGTGCAGGCCTATGAAAGCGTTTTCCGCCAGCACAAGCTGCATGCCGCGCAAGTGCTTCTGACGCACGAAGATCTTGCCGACCGCACCCGCTATCTGAATGCGCGCACCACGCTGCTGGGCCTGCTGGGCCTGCGCACGGTGCCGGTCATCAACGAAAACGATACCGTATCCACCGACGAAATCAGGCTTGGCGACAACGATACCCTGGGCGCGCTCGTCACCAATCTCATCGAGGCCGATTGCCTGGTCATCCTGACCGACCAGCAGGGTCTTTACACGGCCGATCCGCGCAGGAACCCCGATGCGCAATTCGTGCATGAGGCGCGGGCGGGCGATCCCGAGCTCGAACGCATGGCCGGCGGCGCCGGCTCCAGCGTCGGCACCGGCGGCATGCTGACCAAGATTCTCGCTGCCAAGCGGGCCGCAAGAAGCGGCGCACATACCCTGATCGCGTCCGGGCGCGAACCCAATGTACTGCTGAGGCTGGCGCAGGGCGAGCTCGTCGGCACCCAGCTGATTGCCGAGAAAGCCGCGCTCGCGGCACGCAAGCAGTGGATGGCGGACCATCTGCAGATGCGCGGGCGCCTGGTGCTGGACGACGGCGCGGCCAAGGCTCTGGCGGCAGGCGGCAAAAGCCTGCTGCCGGTCGGCGTCAAGCTGGTGCAGGGCGAGTTCGAACGCGGCGAGGTCATTGCCTGCGTCGACGGGCAGGGCCATGAAATCGCACGCGGCCTGGTGAACTACAGCGCGGCCGAGGCGCGCCGCATCGCCGGCCATCCGAGCTCGGAAATCGAATCGCTGCTGGGCTACGTGGACGAACCCGAACTGATCCACCGCGACAACCTGGTAAGGCTTTAAGCCGTTTTCATGACGCGACACTCCATGTTCGCGATGATTGTTTTGAGAGGCCTGACATGACAGACACACTACGTTTCGAACGCGCCATCGCCCTGTTCGACGCCGCCAACGCCGCCGACCCCAACAAGGAAACGGTCGACGGCAAGGAAATGCCCAAGGAGCTGATCTACGCGCAGCGCATGAGCGAAATGCTCGAGCGTTTCGCACCGGACGCGTCCGAGGCGGTCAAGCTGGCGGTACGCGCGCAGCACATCGAGCGCTGGAAAGTGCCGCGCAGCAACTACCCCATGGACCGCACCGGCTACCTGCAATGGCGCACGGGTCTTTACAAGTACCACGCCGAAACCGCAGGCCGCCTGATGAAAGAGGCCGGTTACGACGATGAGGCCATCGCGCGCGTGCAGTCCGCCGTGGGCAAGAAAGGCATCAAGGTCAATTCCGAGACCCAGCTGCTGGAAGACGTGGTCGACCTCGTTTTCATCGAGCACTATATGCTGGGCTTCGCCGGCCAGCACCCCGAATACGACGAGGAAAAATGGATCGGCATCATCCGCAAGACCTGGCAGAAAATGTCGGCCGAGGCGCGCGCTTTCGCCCTGGCGGGCAAGATCAGGCTGCCCGAGCCGCTGGTGCCGCTGATCCTGAAGTCGATAGAAGACAAGGGCGAAAAATAAAAACCACGGGGGACACGGGGAGCACGGAGAAGGCAAAGAAAAATTCGTTCCCGGTTATGCCGTTCTCTTGTTTGGTTGTATTGATTTTGTTTCCCCCCGTGTCCCCCGTGCTCCCCGTGGTTAATGGTTTTTTCTTGAGATTTACGTTTTCTTCCATTGCCCCGGCTCGCTGCCCTGATTGAGCACGCGTGCCAGCACGAACAGCAGGTCAGACAGGCGATTCAGGTACTGCAGTTGAAGCGGCGAGACTGCATCGCTCAGTACCAGGCTTACCACGCGTCGCTCGGCCCTTCTGCACACGGTGCGGCAGACATGGGCCAGCGCAGCGGCACGGTTGCCGCCGGGCAGCACGAACTCCTTCAGTGGCGGCAGATCGGTGTTGTATCGCTCGATCGCCTCGTCCAGCATGATCAGCTTGGCTTCCGTGATGCCGGAAAACTCCGGCATGGCCAGTTCTCCGCCGAGGTCGAAGAGATGGTGCTGGACCTGGGTGAGCAGCGCGCGAACGTCTTCCGGCAGGGCTTCGGTCAGCAGCAGGCCCAGCTGGCTGTTGAGTTCGTCGACGTCGCCCATGGCTTCCACGCGCGGATGATCCTTGCGCACGCGCGTTTTGTCTGCAAGCCCCGTGCTGCCATCGTCGCCGGTACGGGTGGTGATCTTGCTCAGTCGGTTTACCATCAGCGTTTTTCTCCGTTGGGCAGTGCGGCGTCGCACTCGGTGAAGATGCGCGCGGTGCAATTGCGGCAGATTTCGCTGTCCAGTTTGGGATAAATGGCGGAAATCGCCTCGCCCTTGTGCGAAAAAATATTCTCGCGCCCGATGCGCTCGGCATGCCCGCCCTCGCGCAGCATGGTGCAGAATCCCGGCTGCACGCCCACGAGGTATAGCCCGCCGCCGAGCTTCTGCCGGCGCCAGGCTTCGCCGGCCAGCATTTCCGCGCCGGCAAGATCGATGAAATTGACCGCGCGCGAAAACACCATGACGTGTTTCTTGGCCGGGTCGCGCTCGTCGATCTGCTTCAGCGTCTGCTTTACGTGTTCGACGGCGCCGAAAAAGATGGATCCTTCCACGCGCACCATTTCCATTTGCGGACAGCCCGGCGCTTCCGGGCCGAGGTTGGCGAACTTGCGGTTGGGGTTGTATTTCTCGCTGGCGATCGGCGCCATCGGACGGATGCTGGGGCGCGAAGTACGGTACAGGTAGAAAATCAGCGACACGATGATGCCGAGGAAGATGCCCTTTTCCAGATCGACCAGCGTGCCGAAGAAGGTGACGGCGAGCACGATCGATTCCTTGCGGTGGTGCCTGAGAATTTCGGCGATATGGTGGAAATCGATCAGTCCCCAGGCCACCTGGAACAGCACGCCGGCCATGGCCGCCACCGGCAGCCAGGCGACCAGCGGCGCGACCAGCAGCACGATGGCCAGCAGGAACACCGCGGAGAACGCCGCCGCCAGCGGAGTGCGCGCACCGGCGCTGTAATTGACGCCGCTACGGTTGAATGAACCGCTGCTGGCGTAGCCCGAGAAGAAACTGCCGAAGATGTTGGCCAGGCCCTGGCCGACGAATTCCTGGTTGCTGTCGATGGTCTGTCCGGACTTGATGGCGACCGAGCGCGCGATGGCCACGGCCTCGGTCAGCGCCAGGATGGTGATGATGAGCGCCGGGAACAGCGTCTGCCGGATGGCGGCAAGCGAGAAATCCGGCATGGACAGCGGCGGCAGGCCGACGTCGAGCGCGCCGACGGTGTGTATGCCGGTTTTCGCCTCGCCGAAGTAATGATTGAGCGCAGCCGCGAACAGACTGCCAACGACCAGCGCGATGATCATGTAAGGCAACTTGGGCAGGAATTTTTTTGCCGCGATGCCGCTGAGCAAGGTCGCCAATCCGGTAGCCGTCACGTAGGGATCGATGTCGCCCGGATGGGTCGCGGTATAAGCCAGGACTTCGTGGAAATGCGCGCCGCGGGGGATGCCGAGTCCGAGAAAATTCTTGATCTGGCTGGCGGCGATCAGGATGGCGGCGCCGGCGGTAAAACCGATGATGACGGTATGCGAGATGAAGTTGACCAGCGCACCCATGCGCGCCAGCCCCATGAGCAGCTGGAATACGCCGGCAAGGAAAGTGAGGGTGAGCACCAGGCCGATGAACTCTGCGCTGCCGGGCTCTGCGAGCGGACTGACCGAGGCGAACACCACGATGGAAATCGCCGTGGTGGGGCCGGACACCAGATGCCAGCT
Organism: Thiobacillus sp. UBA2186; assembly: GCA_002327405.1. Classification (GTDB taxonomy): domain Bacteria; phylum Pseudomonadota; class Gammaproteobacteria; order Burkholderiales; family Thiobacillaceae; genus UBA6918. The sequence continues at coordinate 74,685 of DCVO01000111.1, forward strand.
CGAGCCGAACAGGGCCGCCAGGATGGTCGGCACCATGGCTGCGTACAAACCATACTCGGGCGGCAGGCCGGCGATGATGGCGAAAGCCATTGCCTGCGGCAGCACGATGATGGCGCCGGACAGGCCGGCAATGCCGTCAGCCTTCAGACTTTCCCTGCTGACCTGCGGCCACCAGCGCAGGAAGGGCAAGAGCTTGTAGAGCCAGAGAGGGCAGGCGGAAGCGTCAAGCCGCATAAAGCATTTCGAAAAGCCGATAAGGTAATTTTGTGTGAAGGCGCTGGCATTATCGTACCGGGGCGGTTGCGGCACCATGCAGCGCGGGCATAAAATGCCCTACGAATCAAGGCATAAATAAGGGGCAAGCCTTGAAAAAATTATAACACCCACCACACCACCAAAGAGAGAGGAAGATGAAAGCAACACATATCACGACAGTAGTCGCAGCGCTCGCCTGTGCGCTGAGCCTGCCGGTTCAGGCAGGCGGTGACCCGATCAAGGGCCGCGACAAGACCTCGATGTGCGCCGGCTGCCATGGCATTCCTGGCTGGAGAACGGCTTACCCTGCTACCTATCATGTGCCCAAGCTGGGCGGCCAGCACGAGGAATATCTCGTTGCGGCGCTCAAGCAATACAAATCGGGTGAGCGCAATCATCCCAGCATGAAGGCCATCGCAGCGAGCCTTACCGAAGAGGACATGCAGAATCTGGCCGCCTATTACGCTTCGTCCTACAGCGGACCGAGCAAATAATCATCGAGGGAGAAAAACATGACCAAGATCATCACCCTGTTCGCCCTCTCTCTTGCCGTTGCAGCCAGCGCACCCGCCGCGGCCGGCGGCAATGCCGAAGCCGGCAAGACCAAATCCGCAACCTGCGCCGGCTGCCACGGGCCGGACGGCAACAGCCCGACGGCGATGTTCCCCAAGCTCGCCGGGCAGCATGAGGACTACCTTTATCATTCGATGAAGGACTACAAGAGCGGCAAGCGCAAGAACCCCATCATGAGCGGCCAGGTGGCGAACCTTTCCGACCAGGACATGCAGGATTTGGCCGCCTTCTTCGCCAAGCGTAAGGGTCTGAACCAGAAGTATTGAACGGCCCGTCGACGAAAAGAAACGGCAGGGTTTGTCCCTGCCGTTTCTTTTTGCCGGCCGGGATTTCTTGCGGGAGGCCTAGCAGCCTGTCGGACTTGAGCGACCGTGGCGAGCCGGGTGGGAGAGCGAGGACAGTTCTTCACGATTTCGAGGCGCATAGTGGGCCTATGCAACGAGAAATCGGGGAAAAATAGACCGCTCTTCCCACCGGCGCAGTAGATCAGCCTCAAGTCCGACAGGCTG
>DCVO01000032.1 GCA_002327405.1 Thiobacillus sp. UBA2186
GCCGACCAGACCCATTCCAAGCCGCATCCTGCCATGGTCGAGGAAATCCTCGACGAACTGATGCTGGAAAAGCGCCAGGCCCTGGTGATCGGCGACACCGGCCACGACATGCTGATGGCCCGCAACGCCGGGGTGGACCGCCTGGGAGTGAGCTACGGCGCGCATTTGCCGGAAGATTTGCATGAACACGAGCCGGTCGCGGTCCTGGACTCCTTCAATGAAGTGAAAACATGGCTGATGGAACGCGCGTGAACGAGGGGCGCGTGATTTGCGCTTCCTGCGATTTGCAGGAAGGAGGCAAAGGCGTGCGCTTCATGGTGGAATGGCATGGCCGGCCGGCCGCTGCTTTCGTCATCCGCCATCAAGGGACGCCGCATGCCTTCCTCAACCGGTGCGGCCACGTGCCGGTGGAACTGGACTGGCAGGAAGGCGAATTTTTTAATGCTGACGGCGTATACTTGATCTGCGCAACGCACGGCGCCCTGTACAGCCCGAAAGACGGCCATTGCGTCAGCGGCAGGTGTGGCGGCCGGGGCCTGACCCGCCTGCCGGTGGAGGAGCGCGACAACCGAATCTGTTTAACTGAACATCATCTGGCAAACACATGAGCGACACGGACAACAACTGGGAGCGGCAGGCGCTCGAGAAGGTGGCACTGGCCGCAGTGCAGGAGCAGCGCAAGTCGCGGCAGTGGGGGATTTTCTTCAAGTCGCTCACTTTCCTTTATCTTTTCATCCTGCTGTTCGCCTTCATGGGCCTGATGGACCAGGGCGAGAAAGTGCTCGGCAAGCATACGGCGCTGATCGACATGCAAGGCGTCATCTCCAGCGAGGAAATCAGCGCCGACATGGTCGTCATGGGCTTGCAGTCGGCGTTCGAGGACAAGCGCACCCAGGGCGTCATCCTGCGCATCAACAGTCCCGGCGGCAGCCCGGTGCAGGCCGGCCAGATCCATGACGAGATCAAGCGCCTGCGCGCCAAATATCCGTCCACGCCGCTATACGTGGTGGTGGACGACATCTGCGCATCCGGCGGCTATTACGTGGCGTCCGCCGCCGACAAGATCTTCGTCGACAAGGCCAGCATCGTCGGTTCCATCGGCGTGCTGATGGACGGCTTCGGTTTCACCAAGGCCATGGACAAGCTGGGCGTGGAGCGGCGACTGCTGACTGCGGGCGAAAACAAGGGCTTTCTCGACCCCTTCTCGCCGGCCGATCCCAAGCAGGAGGCATACGCCAGAACCATGCTGAACGAGATCCACCAGCAGTTCATCGACGTAGTGCGCAAGGGCCGCGGCGGTCGACTCAAGGAAACGCCGGACATGTTCAGCGGACTGGTCTGGAGCGGGGCCAAGAGCATCGAGCTGGGCCTGGCGGATGCCTACGGCAGTACCGAGTATGTGGCGCGCGAAATCATCAAGGCCGAGGACGTCATCGATTTCACGCCGCGCGAAGACTTGGCTTCACGGCTTGCCGACAAGCTGGGCATCGGCATGGCTAAAGCCCTGAGCCCGCTGAGCGAAAGCAAGTCGCCATTGCGTTGAGAGAAACCTATCAGCCGATTTCCTGTGCCAGCCATGAGCGGCTGGAGTTCGCCGTGCTCAAAAGGCAGTGGCTGGATGTCAATGTGAAGCAGGGTGAACACGCCGGGCGGCATCGCCTATTGCCGCTGGATGTCTATGCCCGCGAAGGCGGGGAATGGCTGGAAGCGCAGAGCGAGTCGGGCGAGCGGCTCAAGCTCAGACTCGACTGGCTGTCTTTCTGATCAGGCACCGATCCCGAACACCACCAGGCGGTCTTTCACCGCATCGCTCTTGCCGCGCCAGTTTTTGGCGCTCCCGGTTTTGAGGTACTGGCTTGGCAGGCTGAGGTCGGCGCCCACGCTGACCAGCACGTCCGGCGCAAGGGTGGCGGCCAGAGCTTCGAGCAGGGCAGCGCTTCGGTAGGGGGTCTCGATGAAGAGTTGGGTGGCGCGGTCACGGCGCGCGGCTTTTTCCAGTTCGCGGATTTTCTGGGCACGCTCCGGCTCCTTGGCCGGCAGGTAGCCGTGAAAGCAGAAGCGCTGCCCGCCCAGGCCCGATCCCATCAGCGCAAGCAGGATGGAGGAGGGGCCGATCAGCGGCACCACGGGGATGTTCTCGCGGTGCGCGGCGCGCACCAGTTCCGCGCCGGGATCGGCCACCGCCGGGCACCCGGCCTCCGACATCAGCCCGACATCATGGCCGGCCTTCAACGGGGCCAGCAGTGCGACGATTTCGCCTGTCTTGGTGTGCTCGTTCAGTTCGGCAATAGCCAGTTCCTGCATGGGCCTGGGATGGCCCATGGCCTTGAGGTGGGCGCGCGCAGTCTTGGCGCGTTCAGCGACGAAGGTGTCAAGCCGGCGCGCAACCGCCAGGGTGTCCGGCGGCAGGCAGGCTTCCGGTGCGATGGGGCCGAGCGGAACAGGGATCAGGTAAAGCGTGCCCGTTGTCACTTCAAGACGTCCACGCCTTCGTTCATGAGCATCTCGGTCAAGGCCATCAGGGGCAGGCCGATGAGCGCGGTGGGGTCTGCGCTTTCCATGCGCTCCATGAGCGCAATGCCGAGCGATTCGCTCTTGGCCGAACCGGCGCAGTCGTAGGGTTCCTCTTTCTTCAGGTAAGACTCGATCTGCGCATCGCCGAGATTGCGGATATGCACCACGGTGGGTACGTCGCGCGTCTGCAGGCGGTTCTTCGCGCTGTTGAGCAGGGTCAACGCGGTGTGGAACACCATGGCCTTGCCCGACATTTTTTTCAGCTGCGCGAAGGCGTTTTCAAAATTGCCGGGCTTGCCGAGTTGTTCCTCGCCCAGCATCAACACCTGGTCGGAGCCGATGATGAGCGCATCAGGGAACTGACTGGCGACGGCCTGGGCCTTCAGCACCGACAGCCTGAGCGCGGTCTGCGAAGGCGATTCGCCCGGCAGCGGGGTTTCGTCGACATCGGGCGCGGCCGTCTCGAAAGGCATGTGCAGGCGCGACAGCAATTCACGGCGATAGCGCGAGGTTGAAGCAAGGACGAGTTTCATTTTTTCAGGTGCGCAAGAAAACACGCATTGTATTGAAAGCGCCTTTCCCCGTGCCCCCCCGTGCTCCCCGTGGTTAAAGTTTTTTCGCAGATTTATTCCGGCTGGATCTCGATCAGCGCCATGTCCGGCGTCACCGACTCACCCTTGGCGGTGAAGATGCCGGTGACGGTGCCGGATACCGGCGCCTGCACCTCGTTTTCCATTTTCATGGCTTCGATCACCAGCACCGGATCGCCTGCGTTGACCTTCTGTCCGGCCTTCACCAGCACGTCGACGATGGTGCCGGGCATGGCGGCGGTGACATGGCCCTTGTGCGTCGGGCGCGGTTTCTGTCCGGCCGCAGGGGCTTTCTGGGCGGGCTTGCTAGCGGCGCTGGTTTGCAGCCCCCCCGCCAGTTCGATTTCGTTCAGCGCTTCCACCAGCACTTCCTCGGATACGCCGTCCACCGTCACGAAGAAGGGGCGCTGGGTCTCGCTCGCGCGCCCGCTGGCCGAGAGCTTGATGTGATAGGTTTCGCCGTGCAGGGTGATGTTGAATTCGTCGGCGGCGAAGCGCGGCGCGCCCTCGCCGTTTTTCGCCTCGATGGGCAGCAGCGGCTCGGGCTTGAGGCTGCCGGCGGCGCGCTCCTGCAGGAAGGTGCGCCCCAGGTCCGGGAACATGGCGTAGCTCAGCACGTCTTCATCCGACTTGGCCAGGCTGTCGGCCTCGCCGCGCAGCTTCTCGAGCTCGGGCGGGATGAGGTCGGCGGGGCGGCAGCTCATGACGTCGAGGTTGCCTATGGCGAGCTTGCGCACTTCCTCGTTGACCATGCCCGGCGTGGCGCCGTAGCGCCCCTGCAAATACAGCTTCACTTCCTGGGTGATGCTCTTGTAGCGCGCGCCGGTCATGACGTTGAGCACGGCCTGGGTGCCGACGATCTGCGAGGTGGGGGTGACCAGGGGCGGGTAGCCGAGGTCTTCGCGCACGCGCGGGATTTCCTCGAGNNTCCTTGAGCTGGTTGGCGAGGTTGGAAATCATGCCGCCGGGAACCTGGTTGATCAGCACGCGCGTGTCCACGCCGGTGAATTCGCTCTCGAACTGCCAGTACTTCTTGCGTACTTCCCTGAAATAGGCGGAGATTTCCTCCAAAAGCGGCAGCGACAGTCCCGTGTCGTATTCGGTGCCGGCGAGCGCCGCCACCATGCTTTGCGTGGTGGGGTGGCTGGCACCCTCGGCGAAGGCGCCGATGCAGGTGTCGATGATGCTGGCGCCGGCCTCGACCGCCTTCAGGTGCGCCATGTGCGACAGCCCCGAAGTGGCGTGGCTGTGGGTGTGCACCGGCAGGCCGGTGGCCTCGATGATGGCCTTGACCAGATCGAAGGCGACGTGCGGCGCGAGGAGACCTGCCATGTCCTTGATGGCGATGCTGTCGCAGCCCATTTCGGCGAAGCCTTTCGCCAGCTTCACGAAATGCGGGATGTCGTGCACCGGGCTGGTGGTGTAGCAGATCGCGCCTTCGGCGTGCTTGCCGGCTTTCTTGACCGCCTCGATCGACACCTGCATGTTGCGCAGGTCGTTCATGGCGTCGAACACGCGGAAAATGTCGACGCCGTTGTCCGCGCTTTTGTGCACGAAGGCGCGCACCACATCGTCGGAATAATGCCGGTAGCCGAGCAGGTTCTGGCCGCGCAACAGCATCTGGATGCGCGTGTTGGGCAGGGCCTTGCGCAATTTTCTCAGACGTTCCCAGGGGTCCTCCTTGAGGAAGC
>DCVO01000105.1:0-10431 GCA_002327405.1 Thiobacillus sp. UBA2186
AGGCGCTGGTTTCCGACGAGGGCTACATCGCAGAGCACGAGCGCTTCAAACTGGTGTCGCTGAAAGTCTGCTCGGAAACCGGCGAAGTGCCGCACGCCACGCTGGTAATTGCCGACGAAGGCGCCGAGAAATCAGCGGACAGCGACGGTTCCGGTCCGGTGGATGCCACCTTCAAGGCGCTGGAATCGGTGGTCAACAGCGGCGCGNNACCAGCGGCACCGACGCGCAGGGCGAGGTGACCGTGCGGCTTGCCAAGGACGGTCGCATCGTCAACGGCCAGGGGGCGGACACCGACATCGTGGTCGCCTCGGCCAAGGCCTATCTGCACGCGCTGAACAAGCTGCACTCCAAGCTGGAGCGGGCGCACCCGCAGGTGTAACCCAAAATTCCCTCCCCCTTGAGGGGCGAGACGGGGAATTCGCGGAGCATGCTCCGCGCCCGTCGAGCGGTTCCGGCGTGCAAGCCGGAACGCGCCCTGCAAGGGAGGGCTGGGGTGAGGGGGAACCCTCCCCCCAATTCACTCACTTGCCTAACCCAAAGATCAGTGGCCGGGGTTGCCCGGCAGCAGGGCGACCGCGTAGGGCAGAGCAGTGCCTTGCGTAGCAAGGTGCGACCCCGAAGCGGGATGCTGCGCTCCGGAAACGGTCGCCCCATGCACTCCTCCGCTGCCCGATCCCCAGAGGGGCCCCTCGTGCAACGCTATGGAGCGCACTTTCTTTGCTCCGCCAAAGAAAGTAACCAAAGAAAGGCGGCCCCGCTGTGCCGCCCCTTCGGAGTAAACCTCGGCCGGGAACTTGAATTGGGCGGCTGCGGAACTCGCCCGCAAGAAATCGCTGCGGGCTCAGACAGTCCTCGCCTCAAAATCCCCCAATTCAAGCCCCCGCCCGAGGCAGCCCAGAGGGGGGTTGAACACGTCGGGCTGAAACCTCGGTTTTTGGGCAGTTTTCGAAGGCAAATCCATACCCCAGGGGCGACCAAGCATTCCATTACCCCTCCCGCGGCCAAAACCTGTAGAACGACACAGTCAACAAGTTGACATAAATGTTTAGAAATAGATGTTGACATGAATATGTGTGGGGGTGGAATACGGTCAGGTATCCTGAAAGGAGATTGCGATGAGTGCAGATAAATTTTCGGCAGCCAAGCTAAGTGAGTTCTGGGACTATGTAATTGGGAAGGGTCTTATGAACAACGAAACGGCAACTAGTAGGAAGATTGCCGCCCAGAAGGTGCTTGAATGCTTGGATGAGTCTGAGCGTCAAGATTTACGCTCGTTGAATAGAGAAGAGGCTTTCCTGCGATTCCAAAATATTGCGGGAAAGAAATACAGCCCTAAAAGCTTAACTGTATATAGGAGCCGCTTTTATGCTTCTCTAGATGATTTCCTTTCATATGTCACGAATCCATCAGGATTCAAACCAAACTTATCGAAAGGTAATGGCAAGCAGAAAGGCGAAGGGTCAAAAATAAAGAAAGTGCGCACCATGGCAGTAGCAAAAGAAGCTATATCTGTGTTGCCACATTCTGTAGAAACGGCTGCTATTGCAGATAACCTTACTTTGCCTATCCCTCTTAGGCCGGGGATCGTGGTTAAGATTTTTGGTTTGCCGTCTGATTTGACTGAAGATGAGGCAAAGAAAATATGTGGCGTGGTCAGCGCATACGCATACACGGTAAAGAGCTCCTAGGATGAGCTCACAAAGATAAAGGCCATCTGCGCGAACAGATGGCCTTTGTGCGGAATGGGAAACCCGATTCCTGCAGTTGAAGCGCTGCCAGCATACCGGATTCCGCTTTTTTTAACAATGTGCCCTAGTTGTTTCCCCTTTGGCACGAGGAGAAATGTATGCGGAGAACAACTATCCGCAATGTTCCTCCAGGTTGGCGCCCGGTCTATTGCCGTTATCGCCGTGTAAAGAACAGTTCTAGGGTTCTTGACGCATGGGATTACGGTTACGAGGCTTGGTGTTTCCTGGTTAGGGCCAAGTAGGGGAATGCCGGGCAGCGATGCCCGGCATTTTTTATTTAATGGAAGGTGTTGCCTCGCCTACGTTGGTTTGTTTCTCGTAGGTGCGGTCTTCTTCGCGTACCCAATCGCTGCCAGAAAAAACACCACTGACAGCACAATCTCGAGCATGGCCAGGGAAGCAGAAGGCTGCGGATCGGACCACGCGCGCATGACGCCTTCGGTGAAGTAGAGCAGGATGAACATCGAAGCCCACTGGTAGGTGTAGCGGCGGCCCTTGAGGATGCCCATGAGCGGCAGAAGCAGCGGCAGGGTTTTCAGCACCAGCCAGGAGCCGCCGGGCCTGAGCGGCGCGAGCCACAACTCCCAGGCAAGGCTCAACAAAATCAGCGCGATCAGGCTGGCGCTGGCAATGAAGGAAAGCGTGCGGGGGGAGGGCATCAGGCGGCCAGCTTCAGGGCCACTTCGGCCAGGCGTTTGCCTTGGGCGAGGCAAAGCTTGCGCTCGTCCTCGGTGAGCGGCCTGTCGTCCTGGGCGCCGGCGACATGGCTCGCGCCGTAGGGCGTGCCGCCGCTGGTGGTGGTGTTGAGTTCGTTCAGCGTGTAGGGCAGGCCCAGCACGATCATGCCGTGGTGCAGGAGCGGCAGCATCATCGAGATTAGCGTGGTTTCCTGGCCGCCGTGCATGCTGGCGGTGGAGGTGAACACGCAGGCGGGCTTGCCGGCGAGGGTGCCCTGCATCCACAGGCCGCCGGTGCCGTCGAGGAAATATTTCAGCGCCGCGGCCATATTGCCGAAGCGCGTGGGACTGCCCAGCGCGAGCCCTGCGCATTCCTCGAAGTCGCGCAGTTCGGCGTAGGGCGCGCCTTCGGGCGGCACGGCGGGTTCGGCGGTTTCGGTTTTGGGCGCGACCCTGGGCACGGTGCGGATGCGTGCCGTGGCGCCGGGCACGGATTCGATGCCGCGCGCGACGAGGCGCGCCATTTCGGCGACGCTGCCGCCTTGGCTGTAGTAAAGAACGAGTATCTCCGCCATCAGGCAGGTTCCACTTCGACCAGATCAAAAAACGGGGTCTGTTCGACCAGGCTGCCCAGTCCGATACGGCGACGCTCGCCTTTGTGCCACATGTCGGCCGTGCGTCCGCGCTTGTACAGGCCCTGCGGCAGCAGCAGGCGCTCGTCGGTCTGCAAGGCGGGGTTGGCGGGTATCAGCAGGGCGGGCTGGCCGAGGTTGGCGGCGGTGCCTTCCGGAAAGCGCAGCACGACCGACGTGGCATTGGGGGAGAGTTTTTCCACGCCCGCCACCACGACCTGGCCTTTGGACATCTTGCCCCAGCGAATCACGCCCAGCATCCATGCGGTCCCCTCCGCATTCTCCTCGCGCAGTGCGACCGGGTTGCCCATGCGCACCTGGGCGACTTCCTGGGCGTGGGCGGAAATGGCCAAGCCGCTCGCGCTGTCGTTGACGATGCGCCAGCGCGCCGGGGCGCCTTGATCGGCCAGTCCGTTGACGCCGGTTTTCGAGGCGGCGGCGCTTGTTGCGGCAGGTTTTTGCTTCGTGTCGAACAGCCGGTGGATTGCGGGAATGCCGCTGACCACTTCCACATGGGTCAAGCCAGGCTCGTAGCGGTTGAAGCTGCGCTTGTTGCCGCCCCGCCATGCCTGATGCAAACGGCTGAAAAGATGCAGGCCATTGATCTTGTGCGGCATGTCGGTCAGTCCGATGTCGCGGAAGGCTTCGCCGGATTGCAGCTTGACGAGCAGGCTGCGCAGGTGCTTGCAGAGGGCGTGCGTATCCAGCGGCATGATCGCGGACGCGCCCGCACTGTCGTCCAGACTCGAGGGACTATCGGTTTCGGGATTGATCAGGAATACGGATTTCTGGCCCGCGCCTCCCTTGGCGAGTTCGGCGAGATGAGCGAATTTGTTCAGGTAGGCCAGAGTCACTTCGATCTCGGGCCGGGTAAACCTGAACGGGTCGGCCAGTGCCAGCAGCAGGGTGCGCTTGTAAACCGTTTCTGGCGTCTGATTTTCGCCAGCCGGGGCTGTGCCGGCCAAACCTTCCTCGGCAATGGCGGCATATAACTGGTGCAGTTCGTGCCAGCTGTAGATTGGGGGAGAGGTATAACTCCTGTAGCTGGTGCAAATCTGGCCGGACAGGGCGGCCAGGAGATGGGTCAGCGCATTCTGCTTTGTCCTGGCCCCGCCAAACAGGGAACGCTTCTGCTGGACGGCCAGGCTGACCAGCTTCCAGGCATATCCCAGCTCGATCGCGAGTTCGTAGGCCAGGTTGGCCGCCTGACGGTGTGCGGCCGACTGCGGCGTGCCGTTTTCGGGCAAGGCCGCAACGAGCGTTTCGATCAGCTTCTGCACGACGGGCTCGTAAAGCAGCGTCAGTCTGGACCGAAGGTCTTCCTCTAGCTCCGTGCGATTCAGCCTGCCGAGTTCGGCCAGGAGCCTTTGGGCGGCATCTTCAGGGTTGGCCCCGGAAAGTTGTTCAAGCCATTCCGCCGTTACCGCAGGGCGGGTTTCGGGGGCCTGCTTCAGGGCTTGTTCGGGCTTGGGCGTGCGGAGCGTGAGCTGCATGAGCCGAGCTTACTGGTCCATCGATGAATTAAAATGGTCCAATTCTACTTTGAAGCGGTGTGATGTCATGTTTTTCTGTGCGGTTGCGGCAGCCGGGTTTGTGGGCGGCTGGGGGCTGATCCTGGGCTGGCATGTACAGGCCGGCGCAATGCCGGACTTGCCGGCGAACGGCCTGGCCTATGCCGCACTGGCGATTTGTGCCATGGCCCTTGCCGGACGCTGTACGGCGAAATGGCATCCCGCCCTCAAGCGGGTGTCGACCCTGATCGCCTGTTCGGTACTGGCGGGCATCGATGTTGGCCTATCGGGCTTGTCGGGCGAGGCCGCGCAGAAAACCTTCTTCGCCGCCCTGCTGGGCATTGCGCTGGTGGTGCTGGCTGCGCGCCATGCGCCGGCAGGCTTGCGCCAGCGCTGGTTGGGCAAGGACAGCGCTTAACCGCCGCCCCCGCCCGAGCCGACGCCGTGCGCGGCAGAGAGCACCAGGGCGTCGAAGTCCTCGGCTTTCATCAGGCCTTTTTCCACCACGATATCCTTCACCGGGCGCCCGGATTTTTCCGACTCCTTGGCGATCTCCGCCGCCTGCATGTAGCCGATCTGCGTGTTGAGCAGGGTGGCGAGCCCCACGCTCTGGTGGATGAAGAAGGCGCAGCGCTCGCGGTTGACGGCGATGCCCTTGAGGTTCTTTTCCGTCGCCGCGTTCATGGCGTTGGTGAGCCAGTCCATGGCATCGAACAGCGCCGAACCCATGGCCGGCATCATCACGTTGAGCTCCAGCTGCCCGGCCTGGGTCATCAGCGCGACGGCGTGGTCCTGGCCCAGCACCTGGTAGCAGACCTGGTTCAGCATTTCGAACATGACCGGGTTGACCTTGCCGGGCATGATGGAGGAGCCCGGCTGCACCGCAGGCAGGGTGATTTCGCCCAGGCCGGTGCGCGGGCCGGAGGCCAGCAGACGCAGGTCGTTGGCAATGCGGGTGAGCTCCAGGGCCAGGCCGCGGATGCGTGCGGACAGGTCCTGCAGATCGAGCATTGACTGCATCTGCGCCGCCAACTGGCTGGACTGGATGGGATCGCCGGTGAGCTTGGCCAACTCGGCGGCGACTTTCTCCGGATAGCCGGGCGAGGTGTTGAGCGCGGTGCCGGCGGCGGAGCCGCCCAGGCCGATTTCGGCGAGCCTTTCGCGGCAGGAGGCCAGATTGTCCGCCGCGCGCCTGAGCGTCCAGGCGTAGGCGGCAAACTCGATGCCCATCGTCGTGGGGACCGCGTCCTGCAAGTGGGTGCGACCGGACTTCACCGTGTCCTTTTCGCGCCCGGCCAGGCGCTCGAATTCGGCGGCCATGCCCCGGGTGGCATCTACCAGCCGCGGCAGTTTGGCCAGGCAGGCCAGGCGGATGGCGGTGGGGATGGTGTCGTTGGTGGATTGCCCCATGTTGACGTCGTCATTGGGGTTGACCGGCTTGTACGCGCCTTTTTTCCCGCCCAGCGCGACGTTGGCCAGGTTGGCCACCACCTCGTTGGTGTTCATGTTGTGGCTGGTGCCGGCACCAGCCTGGAAGCGGTCGACCACGAACTGGTCCAAATATTCCCCTTGCAGGATGCGCTCGCAGGCGGCGACAATGGCGTCCCGCTTTTCCGCGGAGAGCCAGCCGGGCTGGCAGTTTGCACGCGCGGCGGCCAGCTTGATGAGCACGTGGGCGCGGATGAAATCCGGGTCGGGACGACGCCCGGAAATGGGGAAATTGTCGATTGCGCGGGCGGTCTGGATGCCATACCAGGCATCCTGCGGAACTTGATACTCGCCTAGCGAGTCTCTCTCAGTACGAAAACTGGCCATAACGCTTTAACCATGCTCAAGAAACCCTCATTTTACCTGCTGGCGCTCGGCTTGCTGCTGTTTGTGTCGGCTCCCCCCCGCGCTGCGGAATTCACCATGACCGACACCGCCGGCAAGGCGCACAAGCTGTCCCAGTACAAGGGCAAATGGGTGCTGGTGAATTTCTGGGCGACCTGGTGCCCGCCCTGCCTCGAGGAAATCCCGGATCTGGTCGAACTGCACGAAAACAAGAAAAACCACCTGGTGGTGCTGGGCGTGGCCATGGATTACCGCAATGGCGAAGACGTGAAGAGTTTTGCCGACAGCATGCTGGTGAGTTATCCCGTCATCCTCGGCAACCGCAAAATGGCGGCGCAGATCGGTCCGGTGGAGGGACTGCCCACCACTTACCTTTATAATCCTCAAGGCAAGCTGGTGGCCCACCAGGTGGGCGCCATCACCCGCGCTGATGTGGAGAGCTTCATTCGCGGGGCGGAGAAAACGACGCGTAAATAAAAAAGGAACGGACATGAAACGCTGGCTGATCGGATTGCTGCTGTGTTTGCCCCTCGTCGCAATGGCGGAAGTGCGCGACCCCGGAACGCATTTCTTCGATGCGAAACTGGGCAATTTCCAGGAAGATCTGGAGGCCGCCAAACAACAGGGCAAGCAGGGCGTCATGCTGTTTTTCGAGATGGACGACTGTCCTTTCTGCGCGCGTATGAAAGCCACCATCCTCAACCAGTCCGAAGTGCAGGATTTCTACCGCAAGCATTTCCTCAGTTTCCCCGTCGATACCCAGGGCGACGTGCCGATGACCGACTTCAAGGGCAATGAAACCGTGGAAAAAGCCTTTGCCCTGCAGCAGCGCGTACGCGCGACCCCGGTCATCATGTTCTTCGATCTGGAGGGCAATCCGGTCGCGCGCCACACCGGCCCGAGCAAGGACAAGGACGACTTCCTGCTATTAGGACGTTATGTGATCGAGGGCGCCTACAAGCAGATGCCCTACGAGCGCTACAAGAAAACCCAAGCCGGCAAATGAAGCGCCTGATCTCGGCCGGCCTGCTGGTGGCGGCAGCCTCCGCGCTGGCGGCGGAAAAGCCGCTGACTTTGGAAGAAGCGTTGGCGTCCGTCGATGCCGCGCATCCGATGATGCAGGCTGCCCAGGCCAATCTGGACCTGGCGCTGGCGGACGAGAAGATCGCCGGCAGCGGCAATGATGCGACCCTGACGGCCGAAGGCGTGCTGCGCCAAGGCAGGCCGACCATGAACGGCGACGACGATTGGCTCGACGACAACGTCAGCCGTCTGGTGCTGCGCAAGACCCTGCTCGATTTCGGGCGCCAGAGCGGGCAGGTTGACGCCGCGCGCCAGGAAGCGAATGCGCGCCAGCTCGCGCTCATGGATACGCGCGATGCGCGCCGCATCGAAATCATGGCGCGCTTCTTCGATGTGATGCTGGCGGATGCCCGCTATGGCGCCGACAACGAATTCATGGCGGTGTTCTATGTCAACTGGGACGACTCCAGGAAGCGCTATGACCTGGGCGAGTTGAGCGCAAGCCAGCTTGCCGAGCTGGAAGCGCGCTACCAGGACCAGCGCGAGAAGCGCAACCGCAGCCTGATGGCGCAGCGCGCCACCCGCCAGAAGCTGGCCAATTCGCTTAACCAGCCGGGCAGGCTGCCGAGCGAGCTGGCGCCGCCGCAGCTCGAGCAAAACGACCTGCCGCTGCCGCCTTTCGAAAACATGCTGCCGATGGCGCTGGAATCCAACCGCAAACTGCTGGCCCTGAAGGCGCAATTGAACGCGGTTGCCTCGCGCAGCGACTCGATACGTGCCAGTCGCGCGCCCACGGTCGACGTGGAGGTTATCGCCGGCGACTACAGCCGCTACACCAACACGCGTGACCGCCTGAGCGGCGGGCTCGTCCTCGACTGGCCCATCTATCAGGGCGAGCGCGTCGATGGGCGTCTCGCCAGGCAGGTCGCGGAGCGTGCGCGGCTGGAAGCGCAGGCTGAACAATACAGACGCGAACTGGCCGAAAGCCTGCTCGAAACCCTGCAGGAAATCGAATGGCTGCGCGATTCTGCGCGCCCCGCAGCCAAGGTGCAGATCGAGTACCGCGACAAGGTGCTCGACCGTGCGCGCGCCGAGTACGAAATGGAAATGCGCACCACCCTGGGGCTCACCATGGCGGAGACGCAGGCAGCCGCCATCCGTGCGAACGAGGTCGAGTACCGCCTGGCGCTGGCGCTGGCCCGGCTGGAGGTCCTGGTCGGCAGGCCGCTGGCGGAACTTGTCCCGCAAATAAAACTCTCGGAGAAAAAATGAGCACAGCCCAAACACTGATCAAGGCTTCGGCGCTCCTGCTGGCCGGCTCGCTGGCCGCCACGGCCTGGGCAGCGGACCGGGTGTCGCTGACCACGCCGGTTTCCGGCGTGGTCAAGGAAGTCTATGTGCAGGTCGGGCAGCGGGTGAGAAAAGGTGACAAGCTGCTGGCGCTGGACGATACCCGCTTGAAGGCGCGCGTCATGGAAGCCGAAGCCGGCGTGATGCGTGCCAGGCAGGAAGCCGAAGAGGCCGGCCGCGAATTGAAGCGCGCCGAGGAGTTGTATGATCGCGGCGTCAGTTCCACCACCGAGTTCGACGCGGCCAAACTGAAACATGCGCGCGCTGCCGCCGGCGCCCAGGAAGCCGAGGCGCGCCTCACCATCGCGCAGAAAAATCTCGAGGACAGCGTGCTCAGGGCGCCGTTCGACGGCGTGATCCGGGCCAGGGAGGCCGAGCCCGGCATGTACGTGCCGGCACAGCTCGATCCGCCAACGCTGATCATTCTCGGCAAAATCCGCTGAGGTTGGCACAGACGCAAAGTCTGCGCGATTACAGGCCGGCGGTCTTGGTAGGGGCGGTGTAGCGCCAGTTCTTTTGCCAGGCGTTGACCACCAGGGTCGGGTACTCGGCGCGGCCGAGGCTGCCGTTGTAGCGTCCCAGGGCGCGGAAGAGATCGCCCTTCTCGATATCGATGTAGTGGCGCAGGATGAGCGCGCCATATCTCAGATTGGTGCGCAGGTGGAACAGGTTGTGGTCCGGCGTGCCGATCACCTTGAGCCAGAATGGCATGACCTGGGTGTAGCCGCGCGCGCCCACCGGCGATACGGCGTATTTCTTGAAGCCGCTCTCGACCTGGATCAGCCCCAGCATCAGTTCGGGATCGAGCCCGGCGCGCGTCGCTTCGTAATACAGGGTTTGCAGGAATTCCAGGCGTTCGTCCCGGTCGGGCATGCGCCTGGCCAGCCGCCTGGACATTTCCGAGAGCCAGGCCTGGGCCTCGGGCGCCTTCAGCACCAAAACCTGGGTCACGGCCACGTCGGCCAGCGACTTGGACAGCCAGGCGCGGGCCGAGGCCGACATCGGCTCGTATTGCTGGCCGCCGGCAAAAGCCGCCCCTGCCGCACTCAGGAGCAGAGCGGCGAGAGCGAGTTTTGCGGTCGTCAGTCGTTTCATGCCAAAAACCTCACTTCAAGCCACAGAGAGCACAGAGAATAAACCGCGACCGATGTGCCGGATCATCACCCTGCGTACAGCTCGTTGCAACTCCGTAACGCCTTGTTTTTCCTCTGTGAACTCTGTGTTCTCTGTGGCTGACTGCTTTTTCCAGGTTCATGCGGTTTTCAGCGTATCCGGCAAAAGCTTCGTTATTTCGCTTAACGGCACGTTCCGGGCCGAACTTTCGCGCCGCGGCAGGTATTCCGCCATGCCATCCCTGAGCCCGCGCTCGCCGAGGGTGACGCGGTGCGGGATGCCGACCAGTTCGGCGTCGGCGAACATCACGCCCGGACGTTCGTCGCGGTCATCCAGCAGTACCTCCACGCCGCTTGCCGTCAATTCCCTGTATAGCCCATCCGCCGCCTGTCTCACGAGTTCGCTCTTGTGGTAGCCGATGGGCGTGATGACCACGGCGAAGGGCGCCATCGATTCGGGCCAGATGATGCCGCGCTCGTCGTGGTTCTGCTCGATGGCCGCCGCCACCACGCGCGAGACGCCGATGCCGTAGCAGCCCATTTCC
>DCVO01000105.1:10462-14451 GCA_002327405.1 Thiobacillus sp. UBA2186
GAACACGTGGCCGACCTCGATGCCGCGGCACAGTTCCAGGGTGCCTTTGCCGTCGGGGCTGGGATCGCCCGCCACCACGTTGCGGATGTCGACGAACAGCGGCTCGGGCAGGTCGCGGCCGAAATTGACGCCGGTGTAGTGGAAGCCGGTGTCGTTGGCGCCGCAGACGAAGTCGGAAATATTCATCAGCGCGCGGTCGGCCAGCACCGGGATGTCGAGGCCCACGGGGCCGACCGAGCCGGGCGCGGCGCCGGTGATTTCGCGCACCACGGCGTCGGGGGCGAAACGCACTTCGTCGGGCAGCTGTTCGAGCTTGGCGGCTTTCACTTCGTTCAACTGGTGGTCGCCGCGCAAGAGCAGAGCCACTGGGCCGTCATTGCCTTCGACGATGAGGGTCTTGACCATGCGGCCGGGGTCGATCTTGAGGAAGGCGGAGACCTCCTCGATGCTGTGCTGGCCGGGGGTGTAGACCTTTTCCATGGCTGAGCCGGGAGCAGGGCGGGCTGCGGCCGGCGGCAGCGCCTCGGCCAGCTCGACGTTGGCGGCGTAGTCGGAGTTCGGACAGTAGGCCAGCGCGTCCTCGCCGGAATCGGCCAGCACATGGAATTCGTGCGAGCCGGAGCCGCCGATGGCGCCGGTGTCGGCGGCGACGGCGCGGAACTTCAGGCCCAGACGCGTGAAGATGCGCGTGTAGGTGTCGTACATGACGCGGTATTCGCGCTGCAGGTCCTCGAAGTTCGCATGGAAGGAATAGGCGTCCTTCATGAGGAATTCGCGCGCGCGCATCACCCCGAAGCGCGGGCGGATCTCGTCGCGGAACTTNNCTTGGTCTGGATCTGGTAGAAGTTCACCGGCAACTGGCGGTAGCTGCGGATTTCCTTGCGCGCGATGTCGGTGATGACTTCCTCGTGGGTGGGGCCGAAGCAGAAGTCGCGCTCGTGGCGATCCTTGATTTTCAGCATCTGCGGGCCGAACACCGCCCAGCGCCCGGATTCCTGCCACAGCTCGGCCGGCTGTACCGCGGGCATGAAGAGCTCCACCGCGCCTGACTGGTTCATTTCCTCGCGCACGATGGCCTCGACTTTGCGCAGCACCCTGAGGCCCAGCGGCATCCAGGTGTAAAGCCCCGAGCCCAGGCGGCGGATCATGCCGGCACGCAACATCAATTTGTGTGAGACCAGCTCGGCCTCGGCGGGCGCTTCCTTGCTGGTGGAGAGGAAAAACTGCGAAAGACGCATGATGGGGTCGGGTAAAATTCGTAAAACCGCGATTTTACCCCACGCCTCACCCCTCACTCCTCACTCCTCACGCCTCACTGAATTCATGCGCCTGTTCTCCAAACGCCTCGCCAAGTCCGTCAGCCCCGACATGACGGTCGAAGTTATCGAGTCGCGCGGCATCCGGCAGCTGCAACTGGGCACCCAGGCCATCCAGAGCGCTATGCGCATCAGCCGTCCGTGGGACCTGGAGCTCGCCTATACCCGGGCGATGATGGCTTTTCTGCTGTTCCGGGCCGGGCCGGAAGAGGTGCTGATGATCGGCCTGGGCGGCGGCTCGCTGGTCAAGTTCATCCGCAAGCACCGGCCGCAGACATGCATCACCGCAGTGGAGATTTCGCCCCAGGTGGTGTCGGCTGCGCGCAGCCATTTCTTCCTGCCCGAGGACGACGAGCATCTGCGCGTGCTGGTGGAGGACGGCGCGGCTTATGTGCCGGCGCATCCCGCCAGCGCCGATGTCATCCTGCTCGACGGCTTCGATGCCGGCAACCAGGTGGAAGCGCTCGCTTCGCTCGATTTCTATGAGGCTTGTCGGCGTGCGCTGAAGCCGGGCGGGGTGCTGGTGGTCAACCTGTGGGGGCGCGATCCCGAATTCATCACCTGGTTCTCCCGCCTGGTCGCGGCCTTCGGCGGCCAGGTCGCCTGGCTGCCGGTGATGGGCAAAAGCAATGTCATTGCCTTCGCCATTGCCGAAAATGACGGTCCGGCCAGGCTTGCGCGGGCGGAAATCGACAAGCTTTCCAAAAAATGGGGCCTCGATTTCGCCACCTTCAAGCGCGAGTTGCGCTGGGCCAATGAAGTGGCGCCGTTGCTGGACAAAAAGCGCTGAGCGTCGATAAAAAACCTTGAGAATCAAGGCTTGCCGACAGGGTTCGCACGGCCGCGCGGTTGCATTTTTCCGGTGGTGTGGAACAATGCAGGCAGAGACTAAATTGATTGGAAAGGTGGCGGCGATGATCGACCGTGACGGCTACCGCCCCAACGTCGGCATTATCCTGTGCAACGCCAGAAACCAGGTGTTCTGGGCCAAGCGCATCAACCAGCATGCCTGGCAGTTTCCCCAGGGCGGCATCCAGCCCGGGGAATCGCCCGAGCAGGCCATGTATCGCGAGTTGAACGAGGAAGTCGGCCTGCATCCCGAGCATGTGCGCATTTTGGGCCGCACCCGCAACTGGCTGCGCTATGACGTGCCCAGCCAGTGGACGCGTCGCGACAACCGGGGCATCTACCGCGGCCAGAAGCAGATCTGGTTCCTGCTCCGGCTGACCGGGCGCGACTGCGATGTCAGCCTGCGCGCGAGCAGCCATCCGGAATTCGACGCCTGGCGCTGGAGCGAATACTGGATCGAACTCGAGTCCGTGGTCGAATTCAAGCGCGACGTCTACCGTTTGGCGCTCGAAGAACTCGAACATTTCCTGCATCGGGACGTGCGTTTTTTGCGCCGCCGGCCCGAGCGCAACGAACAGCGGGCCACCGAGCATGGGCCAGCCCAGTCTGCCAAGGAGCCCGCAGTCTGAGGGCCTGCCCCGGAGAGGGCTGCGCATGCAGCCCGGTGTGCCGTTGTGGAAGCTTGTGCCGACCAGGGATGAGCATGGGGTCAGCCTGTGCGATTTCATGGTGCTGATCCCGCGTCTGAAACTGCGGCAGCCGGGCTATATCGGCAACGCGCAGAACTGGATCGCGGGCGTGCTCAACCGGCATCAGGAAGTCGTGTTCGCCAACATGGACCTGAAGCTGAATCTCTTGTGGGTGTCGCACCGCCACCGCGCCGGGCTGATGCTGGAGATTGTCGGTGCCATCCGCCTGCGGCTTCCCGAGGCGGTGCTGGTGGCGCATAACACGCGCTGATTCCGGTCTGCGTGCAGGTCGATGCGGCCCAAGGCCGCTTTTTTTGTTGCAGGGAAGCTCATTTAAGGTTTCCTAATATTGCCTTGGCAGGGCGAAGTCGATATACTTGAGCAATTTGATCGGGTATTTTTCTGGAGCAATTCATGGCACTTTCCGAGCAACAGGTTCAGTCCGCCCTCAAGGAACTGATTGATCCGAATACGAAAAAGGATTTCGTTTCCACCAAGTCCGTCAAGAACGTCAAGGTCGACGGCGACGAGGTTTCGGTGGACATCGTGCTGGGCTATCCCGCCAAGAGCCAGCTTGCCGGCATCAAGGCCATGGTCGAGGACAAGCTCAAGTCCATCGGCGCTGCCGGCGCCACGGCCAATGTCAGCTTCAAGATCGTCTCCCACAGCGTGCAAAAGGGCGTGAAGCTGGTGCCCGGCATCAAGAACATCATCGCCGTCGCTTCCGGCAAGGGCGGCGTGGGAAAATCCACCACTGCGGTCAACCTGGCGCTCGCGCTGGCAGCTGAAGGCGCCTCCGTGGCCATGCTCGACGCCGACATCTACGGCCCCTCGCAGCCCATGATGCTGGGCATCGACGGCCGCCCCGAATCCGCCGACGGCAAGACCCTGGAACCCATGATGGGCCACGGCATCCAGGCCATGTCCATCGGCTTCATGATCGATCCCGACACCCCCATGGTGTGGCGCGGCCCCATGGTGACCCAGGCGCTGGAACAGCTTCTGAACGACACCAACTGGAAGGACGTAGACTACCTGGTGGTGGACATGCCTCCCGGCACCGGCGACGTGCAACTGACCCTGGCCCAGCGCGTGCCGGTCACCGGCGCCGTCATCGTCACCACGCCGCAGGACA
>DCVO01000105.1:14495-15210 GCA_002327405.1 Thiobacillus sp. UBA2186
GCATCTTCGGCGAGGGCGGCGGCGAAAGGATGTGCAAGGACTACAACGTCGAGTTCCTCGGCGCCCTGCCGCTGGACATCCAGATCCGCGAGGAAACCGATTCCGGCAAGCCCACCGTGGTGGCGGCGCCCGAGTCGCGCATCGCCGACATCTATCGCCAGATCGCACGCCGCGTGGCGGTCAAGATCGGCGAATCGGCGGTGGACCACACCAGCAAGTTCCCCAACATCGTGATTCAAAACACGTGAGGTGTGAGGAGCGAGGCGTGAGGAGTGAGGCGTGGGGGTGTAGGTGTAGAATTCCCCTCACTCCTAACTCCTAACGCCTCACTCCCCATGAGCATCAAATCCGACAAGTGGATCCGCCGCATGGCCGAAAGCACCGGCATGATCGAGCCTTTCGAACCCGGTCAGGTCAAGGAAGTGTCCGGCCGCCGCATCGTCTCCTACGGCACCTCGTCCTACGGTTACGACGTGCGTTGCTCGAACGAATTCAAGGTCTTCACCAACCTCAACCACACGCTGGTCGACCCCAAGGCCTTCGACCCCAATTCCTTCGTGGAAGTGAAGGGCGAATCCTGCATCATCCCGCCCAACTCCTTCGCCCTGGCGCGCACGGTCGAGTACTTCCGCATCCCGCGCAATGTGCTGACCATTTGTCTCGGCAAGTCGACCTACGCACGCTGCGGCATCATCGTCAACGTCACCCCGCTGGA
>DCVO01000037.1:0-160 GCA_002327405.1 Thiobacillus sp. UBA2186
GGCCTGCCAGCAGTGCCACACCGAGGCGCCCAAGCAGGTCATGGCCACGCCCCACTGGACCTGGGACTACACCAACCCCAGGACCGGCCAGCGCCTGGGCAAGATGACCATGCTGAACAGCTTCTGCGTGGGCAACCGCTCCAACGAGGCCTTCTGCACC
>DCVO01000037.1:211-27067 GCA_002327405.1 Thiobacillus sp. UBA2186
TGCCTGGTGTGCCACGACACCACCGACAAGTACAAGAAGCCCGCGGGTCTGGCCGGCCACCCCGCCTACGAACGCACCGAATACCCGCCCGGCTCGGGCAAGTTCCTCGAACCCGTCGACCTCGACTTCGTCGCCCGCCATGTCGGCAAGAGCCGCCGCGAGAACTGCGGCGCCTGCCATTACAACGGCGGCGGCGGCGACGGCGTCAAGCACGGCGACCTCGATTCCTCGCTCAACCGGGCCACGCACGAGCTCGACGTGCACATGGACAGGGACGGCCTCAACTTCAGCTGCGCCACCTGCCACCGGACCGAAAGCCACCAGGTCGCGGGCAGCCGCGTCGCGCCCACCGCCGCCGATCCGCACGGCCCGCTCATGCGCGGCAGGCACGAAGACCGCAACCCCGCGACCTGCCAAGCCTGCCACGGCGACAAGCCGCACAAGGGCACGACCGGCGGGCTGCTCGGCTCGGTGAGCCGCGCCGACCACCTGAATGCGCATACCCGCAGCCTGGCCTGCCAGACCTGCCATATTCCGGCGTTCGCGCGCGGCGGCGTGCCCACCAAGATGAGATGGGATTACTCGACCGCCGGCCGCCTCGACGCGCAGGGCAAGCCCATGCAGATCAAGGACGACAAGGGCCACGTGATCTACGACAGCCGCAAGGGCGATTTCGTCCTGGGCGAGAACGTCATTCCCGACTACCGCTGGTTCGACGGCACGGTGACCTACACCCTGCAGACCGACAAGATCGACCCGACCAAGACCGTGCCCATCAACACCTTCCACGGCACGCCAGGCGCAAAGGATGCGCGCATCTGGCCGGTCAAGGTCTTCCACGGCAACCAGCCTTACGACAAGGTGAACCGCACCCTCCTGATCCCGCACACCGCCATCCCCGACGACACCGCCTACTGGTACAACTTCGACTGGAACAAGGCGCTCGCCGCCGGGGCAGAGGCCGGCGGCCCGCCCTTCAGCGGCGAGTACGGCTTCGTCAAATCGGAAATGCTCTGGCCCATCACCCACATGGTCGCGCCCGAGGAACAGGCCTTGAACTGCATGCAGTGCCACAGCGCGCAAGGCCGCCTAAAGGACGTGCCGGGCGTGTGGCTGCCCGCGCAGGACCGCATCGAAATCCTCGACCTCGCCGGCTTCGGCATGGCCGGCCTCGCCCTGCTCGGCGTGCTGGGGCATGCCGGCCTGCGCTTCGCCGGCCATCTGAGAAGGAAGAAACCATGAGCCGGCGCGTCTATCTGTTCAAGCGTTTCGAGCGCTTCTGGCACTGGTCGCAGGCGGCGCTGATCATTTTCATGATGCTGACCGGCTTCGAGATTCACGGCGCCTACAGCCTGCTGGGCTTCGGCAAGGCCGTGATGTTCCACGGTGTTGCCGCATGGGCGCTGGTCACACTGTGGGTGTTCGCGGTGTTCTGGCACTTCACTACCGGCGAATGGAAGCAGTACATCCCGACTTTCGAGAAGATCCTGCTCATCGCGCGCTACTACGCGCGCGACATCTTCACCGGCGCGCCCCACCCCTTCCATCCCACGCCGCAGCGCAAGCACAATCCGCTGCAGCGCCTGAGCTATCTGGGCGTGAAGCTTTTCATCAACCCCCTCATCTGGGTGTCCGGCCTCGTCTACCTGTATTACCCGCAGTTGCGCGATGGCGTGCTGGCCGGGCTTCCCCTGCAGTGGGTCGCGAGCGCGCATCTGGTCGGCGCCTTCCTCATGCTCGGTTTCTTCATCGTGCACGTCTACCTCACCACCACCGGCCCCACGGTCTTCGCCTACATCAAGGCCATGATCACCGGCTGGGAGGAAGTGGACGACGAGCACGAACCCACCCCGGCCCCCGAGGCCTGATTTCCCTTACCCGTTTAGACCGGAGCAATGCAATGAAACAAACCCTGTTGCAGGAGAAATATCCCGTTTTCGTCGCCGAAATCGGCAAGCAGGAAACGGACTGCAAGAACGTCGAAGACATCGTTGCCTATTTGAAAGACAAAATCGCCGAAAACGCCAAGGTGCAGTTCATCGGCGTGTTCGACCACCATGCCCATACGACCCGGATCGGCGGCGAGATCAATCCCGACATCAAGGCTGCGGTGGACGTGATCTTCTGCTTCGGCATCGCCCTGCCCAATCCGCAGGTGCTGGCCGTGCGCCCGCGCGCCATCGGCATCGCCGACATGGGCGACAAATTCGTGCTGAGCTTCATGGAAGCGCCCATGAAACCGGCCAACGAAGCCATGGAGGCCTGGGTCAAAGGCCTGCGCAAGGCGGCTTGAATCATGCGCACGCGGTCTTCGCTTTTCCTGCTTGCGGCCATCACGCCGGCCGCCGCCGCCAGCCTCGGCATCGAAGTCAGCGGCGTGAGGAACGCCGAAGGCCAGGTCAAGCTCATGCTGTTCGACAAGGCCGAAGGCTTCCGCAAGGAAGCCGCCAGCCGCGAAGTTCTGGCCGTGCCCGCGCAAACGGGCACGGTGCAGGCCGCATTCAAGGACCTGTCGCCGGGGCGCTATGCCGTGATCGCCTATCACGACGAAGATGCCGACGGCAAACTCGACCTGCGTTTCGGCATGATCCCGGCCGAAGGCTACGGATTGAGCAACAATCCCGAAGTGGTCGGCCCGCCGTCTTTCGAGCATGCAGCCTTCGAACTGGATGAAACCGGCAAACGGCTCGAAATCCGCCTGGATTACTGATGGCCAGATTCGCTCCATTCAACCGGCAAACCGCATGACCCTGGCCTTCTTTTTCGCCTTGCTGGGAAGCGCCGGCGCCATGCTCGGTGCCGCGCTGCTGCTCGCCTTTCCCGACGCCATGCGCCGGCGCCTGCTGCCCTGCCTGCTCGCCTACGCCACCGGCACCCTGCTGGGCGCCGCCTTCCTGGGCATGCTGCCCAAGGCCCTGGAACAGGCGCCTGCCCTGGCCGTCAGCGCCAGTGTGCTGGCCGGCCTGATCGCCTTCTTCGTGCTGGAAAAGCTGGTGCTGTGGCGCCACTGCCATGACGGCGACTGCGACGTGCACGGCCATGTCGGCGGCCGCCTGATCCTGATCGGCGACGCCTTCCACAATTTCGTCGACGGCGTGGTCATCGCCGCCGCCTTCCTGGTTTCGCCCGCACTCGGTGTTGCCACCGCGCTGGCCGTGATCGCGCACGAAATTCCGCAGGAACTCGGCGACTTCGCCATCCTGCTGGCGAGCGGCATGCGCAAGTCGCGCGCCTTCACCTACAACCTGATCTCCTCGCTCGCCACCCTGCCGGGCGTGCTGGCCGGCTGGTTCTGGCTGGAGCAGATGCGCGAAGCGATTCCCTTCGTGCTTGCCGTCTCGGCGGCGAGTTTCATCTACATCGCGGTAGCGGACCTGGTTCCCGGGCTGCACAGGCAGACTGGCATCAAGGCCATGCTCAGGCAATTCGTATTGATGCTGGCCGGCATCGCCACCATCGCATTCTTCCGCTTCGGACATTGAGGTGAGACCATGACCAGCATCATCGAAAAAGGCGGGGCCACTTTCCGGGGCATCAAGCTGCTGCTGTGCGAGAATCCCCTGCCGCCCATCGACGAAGCGATCGAAGCGGCCGCGGCCGTGCTGCCCGGCAGCAACTATTACACCGAGCCCTATTCCGCGCCGCTGCGCGCGCTGATCGCCCGGCAGCTGTCCGTGCCCGAGCGCCTGGTGCACATCAACGCCGGTTCCGAACTCATCCTGCGCCAGCTGTTCCAGCGCCTGGGCAGGCGGGTTCACTTGCTGACTCCGACCTATGTGCTGTTCCCGGAAATCGCCGAGTCCTATACCGAGACCCGGCTGCCGCCGGAAAAGGATTTCGCCTTCGACCTTGCCCAATGGCAGATTCCCGAGGGCACCACGCTGGCGGTCATCGTCAACCCCAACAACCCCAACGGCGGCACCTTCGACATGGCGCCGCTGCCCGCCCTGCTGGAACGCCACCCGCATACCCGTTTTCTGGTCGACGAGGCCTTCATCGGCATGGCCGGCCGGAGCGTGGCCTCCTGGGTGCCGCGTTACTCCAACCTGCTCGTGACACGCACCCTGTCCAAGGCGCACAGCCTGGCCGGCTTCCGCGTCGGCTACGCCGTGTTGCCGCAGGAACTGGCGGACGACTTGAACCGCAACAACGATGCCTATCCGCTGGCACGCGCCAGCCAGGCCGCCGCCCTCGCCACGCTGGAACACGAGGACAGGATCGTCGGGCGCGCCGCCACGCTCAAGGCTTGGGCCGATGCGCTGAGGAAGGAACTGGAAGGTCTGGGCGTGAAAACCTACCCCACGCAAACCTATTTCTTCCTGGCCGATTTCGCCCCGCACGACGCAGGCGACCTGGCCGAAAAACTCAAGGCGCGCGACATCCTGATCAAACCCCTGAACGATGCGGCGCTCGGGTCCGGCTTCATGCGCGTGACCACGGCGCTGCCCGAGGACAATGCCCGCTTCGTGGCGGCGCTGAAGGAACTGTTGTGATCGCGGCCGGCGCAACGATTTCCCTACCCAACCACCGAGACCATCATGAGTGACGAAAACGCAAGACTGAAAAACTTCCCCGTAGCCTGGTTTTCCGTAATCATGGGCCTGGCCGGCTTCACCATCGCCTGGGGCCGCGCCGAGCAGACATTCGAACTGCCTTTCGCCCTCAGCCCCTGGCTGCTTGCTGCCACCGTGCTGCTGTTCCTGCTCACGGCCGGCCTCTATGCCGCCAAGGCGATGAAATACCCTGCCGAGGTAAAAGGCGAAATCGTGCACCCGGTGAAGCTGGCTTTCGTGCCGACGATTTCCATCGCCATGATCCTGCTGTCCATCGCCTTCCTGCATTCCGCGCCCGACCTGTCGTTCTGGCTGTGGAGCGTGGGCACGGTGCTGCACCTCGGTATCACGCTCTATGTGCTGGCCTCGTGGGTGCATCACACCAAGTATGAAATCGCGCACCTGAACCCGGCCTGGTTCATCCCTGTCGTGGGCAACATCCTTGTGCCCATCGCCGGCGTGCACCATGCGCCTGCGGACGTTTCCTGGTTTTTCTTCAGCCTGGGCCTGTTCTTCTGGCCGGTTCTGACCGCCATCCTATTCTACCGCCTGATCTTCCACGGCAGCCTGCCGGAGCGCTTCATGCCCACGCTGTTCATTTTCATCGCGCCGCCCGCGGTGGGCTTCATTTCCTGGTTCAACCTCACCGGCGAGGTCGACGCCTTCGGCAAGATTCTCTACTTCATCGGCCTGTGCTTCACCCTGCTGGTGCTGAGCCAGGTGAGCTATTTCGCCAGGCTGAAGTTTTTCCTGTCCTGGTGGGCATATTCCTTCCCCGTCGCCGCCATCACCATCGCCACCCTGATCATGGCCAGGACTACCGGCGCCGCCTTGTACGCGCAACTGTCCGCCCTGCTGCTGGCGCTGCTCACGGCAGTGATCGTCGTGCTGCTGGTATTGACCCTGCGCGCGGTATGGCAGCGGAAAATCTGCGTGGAGGGCCACTGATGCAGGGTCTGCATGGCGGTTTCGCCCGTGCCGTTTCCCTGGTTGCCGCCGGCATCCTGGCACTGATCATCATGCTCTACCCGGTGGCGTTGTCGCAGGACGGCGCCACGCCCTCGCACGGCCTGCTCACCCTTGTCATGCTCGGCATCAGCGCGGGCTTCATCCACGGCGTGGGCTTCACGCCCAGGGCGCTCGCCTGGAAATGGCTGTTTCATCCGGTTTTGGCCTGGCTGCTGATGGCAGCCGGCTTCGTGCTGCTGTTTCGCGGCTGAATCCTTTCCCTTCAACCTTACCCTCAGCAAGTCATCATGTCTCACATCGTCATCATCGGCGCAGGCACCGGCGGCATGCCGGCCGCCTACGAAATGCGTTCCGCTCTTTCCAAACAGCACGAAATCACGGTCATCAATGCCGAGGAGTATTTCGAGTTCGTACCCTCCAATCCCTGGGTCGCGCTGGGCTGGCGCAAGCCCGCCGACATCACCTTCGGCATCGAGCCCTACCTGAAGAAGAAGGGCATCAACTTCATCGCACAGCGCGCGGTGAAACTGGAACCGGCGCAGAACCGCATCACCCTGCAGAACGGCGAGAGCGTTGATTACGACTACCTGGTCCTGTCCACCGGTCCGCGCCTGGCTTTCGAACTGGTCGAGGGTGCCGGCCCCGACAGCGGCCACACGCATTCGGTCTGCACCGTGCGCCACGCCCAGCATGCCTTCAACGATTACCAGGCCTTCCTGGAAAATCCCGGCCCCATCATCGTCGGCGCCTTCCAGGGCGCGTCCTGCTTCGGCCCGGCCTACGAGTACGCCATGGCGCTCGACACCGACCTCAGACGCCGCAAGCTGCGCCACAAGGTGCCGATGACCTTCGTCACCTCCGAGCCCTACATCGGCCACATGGGACTGGGCGGCGTGGGCGACTCCAAGGGCATGCTGGAGTCGGAACTCAGAAACCGCCACATCAAGTGGATCACCAATGCCAAGACCCTCAAGGCCGAGGCGGATTCACTTCAAGTCGAGGAATACAACGACCTCGGCGAAAAAATCCGCGACCACCGCGTGGAGAAGAAATTCGCCATGATGCTGCCGGCCTTCCGCGGCCAGCCGGTGGTGGCCGAGGTCGACGGTCTCAGCAATCCGCTCGGCTTCATCACCGTCAACGAGCACCAGCGCAGCACGCGCTATCCCAACATCTTCGCCGCCGGCGTGGCGATCGCGCTGCCGCCGGTGGAAGTCACGCCGGTGCCCACCGGCACGCCCAAGACCGGCTACATGATCGAGTCCATGGTCACCGCCATCGTGCACAACGTCGCCAACGAGATCGCCGGCAGGCCGGCGGAAACGGTCGGCACCTTGAGCACAATCTGCCTCGCCGACATGGGCGATACCGGCGCGGCCTTCGTCGCCATCCCGCAGATCCCCCCGCGCAATGTCACCTGGTCGAAGAAAGGCAAGTGGGTGCACTACGCCAAGATCGCGTTCGAGAAATACTTCATGCGCAAGATGAAGACCGGCAACTCCGAGCCGATCTACGAGAAGTACGTGCTGAAGGCGCTGGGGATTACGCGCGTATAGACCAGAAAAAACTTACATCCAGCCACAGAGGGCACAGAGAACACAGAGAAACCCTTACAGGAATGACCCGCGCAGCAAACATCGAGTCATCCCGATCAGGAGATTCCCTGCTTTTCCTCTGTGTCCTCTGTGGCTGACCTGTCTTTCGAAAAAAACGCCCGCACGTCCTCCAGGCTGCGCGTGCGCCGCATCGGCGGCAGGGCGTCCAGCACCTTGCGGCCGTAGGCCTTGCCCATGAGTCGCGGGTCGCACAGCATGAGCACACCGCGGTCGGTCTCGGTGCGGATGAGGCGCCCGGCGCCCTGCTTGAGCGAAATCACCGCTTCAGGCAACTGGTAGTCCATGAAGGCATTGCCGCCGGACTCGTTGATTCTGGCGATGCGCGCCGCCACCACCGGATCGTCCGGCGGTGCGAAGGGCAGCTTGTCGATGATGACGACGGACAGCGCCTCGCCCGGCATGTCCACGCCCTCCCAGAAGCTCTGGCTGCCCAGGAGCACGGCGCGGCCGGACTGCTGGAAGCGTTCCAGCAACACCTGCTTGGGCTCGTCGCCCTGGGCCAGGATGGGAAAATCCAGATCGCGTTTTTTGAAGGCTTCGGCCAGCATGGCGCGGGCGTGGTCGAGCGCGCGCAGCGAAGTGAAGAGCATGAAGGCGCGGCCCCCGCTCGCCTCCAGCACCGGCAGCGCGGCCTCGACCACGGCCTGGGTATGCTCGCGGGTGTTGGGTTCGGGCAGGCCGGTCGGCAGGTAGATGAGGCCCTGGCTCGGGTAGTCGAAGGGGCTGTCCACGCACAGGGTCTTGGCCTCTTCCAGCCCCAGGCGAGAGAGCAGATGCGAGAAATCGCCGCCCACGCTGAGCGTGGCCGAGGTCAGCACCCAGGCGCGGCCGTCCTGCATGACCTGGGCGCCGAAGAAGTCCGCCACCGACAGCGGCGTGGCGTGCAGGGTCATGGAACGCCCGGCTGTTTCCACCCAGCGCACCCAGTCGGCATCGTCCCTGCCCTGCCAGTTCTCCAGGCGGCGGATCATGTCCTGCGAACGCACGTGGCAGTCCTCCAGTTCCTCGGCGCGCTCGGCATGGGCCTTGAGGCCGGCATCGAGTTCGGCGAGCGCGGACTTGGCCGCTTCCAGGGCGCTGACGAAATCGGCGCGGGTTTGCGCCAGTTTCGCCGGCAGCCGCAGGTTCAATTCCGGCACCGACATGCGCAGATTCTTCGCCGCCTTGTCGAGCTTCTCCGCCGCCTGCGCCAGCGCCGGGGTGTCCTTGGCGAACACCAGCGCGGTCTGGCGCGCATCGCGCGCGAGATCGATGACCTGGCCGGTGGACACCGACCGGCCGAAGAACAGCGCGGCGGTGTCGGCGAGCTGGTGCGCCTCGTCGAGGATGACGTTGTGGCTGGCCGGCAGCAGTTCCGCCACGCCTTCGTCCCTCAGCCACAGGTCGGCGAAGAACAGATGGTGGTTGACCACCACCAGCTCGGACTCCAGCGCCTCCTTGCGCGCCTTCATCACGAAGCAGTCGCGGAAATGCGCGCATTCGCTGCCCAGGCAGTTCTCGCGCGTGGAAACCGCGTAGCTCCAGGCCGGATGGCTTTCGCGGATGCCGGTGGCCTCGCTGCGGTCGCCGGTGTCGCTGGTCATGGCGAAACGCCGGATGCGGTGCAGGGTGGCGGCCTCGTCCGGGCTGGCGAAACGCCCGTCCGCGAGGTTGCGCTCGAGATGGAAACGGCACACGTAATTCGCGCGGCCCTTGAGCAGCGAGGTCCTCACCGGCATAGACAGCGCTTCCAGCACGGCCGGGATGTCGCGCCGGTAGAGCTGATCCTGCAAGGCCTTGGTGCCGGTGGAGACGATGGTCTTGCCGCCGGCGAGCAGCGCCGGGACCAGGTAGGCCAGGGTCTTGCCGGTGCCGGTGCCGGCCTCCGCGACCAGGACGCCGCCTCCGCCGAGCACCTCGGCTACGCCCTTGGCCATATCAAGTTGCTGGAATCTGAACCGATAACTGGCCAAACGGGAGGAAAAGACACCATTGGCCGAGAAGATTCTTTCCAATTCAGCGAAAGCGGTCACGCGTTGCGTCCGGGTTCTGAACAAGACTCGCATGTTACCGCAGCGCATGGCCCGCATGCTTGGACGCCTGACGAGAATCACGCTGGTCGCGTGCTGGCTCCTCGTTCCGGCAGCCGGCCATGCTGACGTCGTCGAAATCCGCACGGCGGAGAAAATCGCCGCCACCGCGGACTTCCGGCCGGGCAAAGCCGACAAGCCCGCCATCCTGGTGCTGCACGGCTTTCTGCAGACTCGTGATTTCGGCATCGTCAAAAACATCGCCGATACGCTGGCCGACGAAGGCTATACCGTCTTGAGCCCCACGCTATCGCTGGGCATTTCCCACCGCAAGCGCAGTCTGGATTGCGAAGCCCTGCACCTGCATGACATGGACGTTGATCTCAGGGAAATCCAGCAATGGGTGCAGTGGCTGCGCAGCCGCGGCCACCAAAGGATTATCGGCGTAGGGCACAGCTTCGGCGCTGCCCAGCTGATGGCCTGGAGGGAGCAATACCGGGAAAAGGGATTCGAACTGATCGGCGTCAGCCTGGTCGGCAGTGCGCCGTTTACCCTTGAGTCCAGGTCGTCCCTGGCCAGAAAGGACGTGGCCCGAAAGCCGCCCGGGGCCGATCTGGTCCATGCCCCGCTCTCGTTCTGCGAGATCTATACCGCACCCGCGGGCAAGTATGCTTCCTATGACCAATGGGGCGACGACAGGATCATCGCCGCCCTGAAGCAATCCGGCAGCCGCACGGATGTGATCATGGGAAGCTCGGACAAATTCCCGCCGCCCGATTGGGAGGCGCGCCTTGCAAAAGCCGGGGCGCATGTTCACCCGATCCGGGGCGCCAACCATTTCATGGATGGCTCCCAGGAGTTCGACATGCTCGACATCGTCCTGGGCATACTGAAGCGATGAAGGTAAGCCGGCTTTCCATCTCCCACTGGGTCGCGACATTCTTCATCGTCCTCAGCCTGACGATCGCACTGCTTTGCGGCATCGGGCTTTACCGCCTGTATGAAATCGGCGCCGATCTTGACCGCTCGCGGCAGGAGTCCGCGCGGAAAGAGCTGGCCGCCGCGATGGCCGATCTTTCGGTCTACCTGCAGCAGCAGAGCAGCGTCATCACGAACTGGGACGAAACCCGCCAGCAGCTTGCCAATCCGGACTATTACGGCTACTGGAAAGCATCGCGCATGCACCAGTCGGGCCTGATCTCGCCCGTCTTCAGCGATCTCGACCTCTACGACAGGGCCGGCTTTCTGCTCCCGGGAGGCGACACCGACAACGAAGGCAGGATCAATCCTTCCGATGCCGGCAAAACCCTGTATTACCCGGCGAAAGGGCTTGGCCGCATCTCGCATGTGTTCCCGATCTATTCCGACGGCAAGCGGAATTTCCTCCTCGGCTATGCGCAGGTCAGCTTCGACCTGGTCCAGGCCCTGAATCGCATCCACAGCTTCAGCTATCTCATGCCGGAAAAACTGGCCGTCAGAAATCCGCCGCCCGCCCCCCTGGCTTTGCAGGATCTGGGCAAGTCCTTGAGTTACGAGGTCCGGGCTTCGCATGAAATCGAAAAGCTCGAAGATGCGGTGACGCGAACCTACACCATCCTGGCGCTTGCCATGCTGATTGCGGCCGTGACCGCTTACCTGTTCGTGCACCACTTGCTTGCCCGGCCACTGGCCAAGCTTGCCGACGCCATCGGCAGCCTGCAGGCCGACGAGGCACGCATGGATTATGTGGACGAGCTCGAATCGCCCTACATGCTGAAGGAGCTGGATACGGTGAGGCAATCGATCCAGAATTATCGCCAGAAACTCAGCGACGCACGGCTGGAACTGGAAAACAGGAACGTCACCTTCCAGCAGCAGGCGCTGCAGGATTCGCTGACCGGCTTGTACAACCGCCGCGCCTTCGAGGAAGACTGGGAAAACCTGGTCCGGGCGCTGGCCGGACACAGCGAATCCATGGCGCTGCTGCTGTTCGACTGCGACCACTTCAAGCCCATCAACGACACCTACGGCCACCAGGTCGGCGACCTGGTCCTGCAGACCATCGCCGGCGCCGTAAACGACGTGATGCGGTCGGGCGACAGGCTGTACCGCATCGGCGGCGACGAATTCGCCACTCTGCTTTGGGGTGCGGACGAACACATGGCCCTGCTGATCGCAGAGCGCTGCCAGGAAAGCGTGCGCAAGGAGGATTTCCGCAGGCTGGGCGTGCAGGAACCGGTTTCCATCAGCATCGGCATCGCCATCGACGAAATCAGCAAGGACGACGACCTCACCCGCCTGCAGGCCCACGCCGATTCCGCCATGTACCAGGCCAAGCGGCCGGGCAACAAGAAGATAGCCATTTACCGCATGGGCGAAGCCAGCAGCGAGGATGTACTGGTCGCCAGCCTGGAGACCAACGCGCTCTACCAGGCGCTGGCCGAGCCGGAGATGATGGAAATCCATTTCCAGCGCATGCAGCCCCTGACCGGGGGAGGCGAATACCTGGAAGCGCTGACCCGCATCCGCCACAACGACACCCTGCTCATGCCCGACCGCTTTTTGCCGGTCGTGCTGAGCCGCCGGCTGGAAGCGGAATTCGATCTCGCGGTCATCCGGCTCATCCACTCCAGCATCGAATCGGGAACGATCCCGTCAGGGACGGGCGTCTCGATCAACCTCTCGGCGCAGAGCCTGCACCGGCCGGAAGTCATCGCGCAATTGATCGAGCTTACCCGGCATGCCGAGCGCCATCCCCTGATACTCGAAATCACCGAGACCTCGCTGGTCCCGCAACTGGCCGAAATCACGCATTTCCTCGGCATACTGCGCACGAGCGGCTTCAAGATCGCGCTGGACGATTTCGGCAGCGGCTATTCGCCGCTGCGCTATCTGGCCGACCTGCCGGTGGACATCATCAAGTTCGACATGGGACTCATCCACCAGCTGAAAAACAACGACCGCACCAGCATGGTCGTGTCCGATTTCGCCAGGCTGATGCGCGATGCGGGCTACAGCCTGATCGCGGAAGGCGTGGAGGACGAGGCCATGCTGCAGAAAGTGTCGAGCCTGGGATTCGCCCATGTCCAGGGTTTTCACATCGACATGCCGCACGTGCTGCAACCCGTCGAGGCCAAGGTCGTCAAGCTGTTCAATTGAAAACTTCGTTTGAACCACGGGGAGCACGGGGGACACGGGGGAATGTCAAAAATATTCACCGCGTAGTTCGCGGAGTTCGTTTGCTTTATTGCTTGGCGTACTGCGAGCTCCGCGGTTGGGTTATTGCTATCGCCTTCCCCGTGTCCCCCGTGCTCCCCGTGGTTAACTGATTTTTTCCAGCCTCAATGCTTCCCCGATCGCCAGATGGAGAACAGGATCCACAGGCTGTTCACGAAGGCGATGAGAAATCCGGCCAGGCCGAAGAACGGCAGGCCGAACAGAGTCGGCCCGCCTTCCACCGTCATGATGATGGACGAGCCGATCACCAGCGAGGCCGTCAGGATGCCCATGGTCAGGCGGTTGCTGGCGCTGTCCAGCTGGTGGCCGAAGTGGTCCAGCCGCTTGAGGTCGAGATCGATCCTGATGCGGCCGCGCCGCGCCTCGCGCAGCAGATGCGAGAGGTCGCGCGGCAGGCCGGCCACGATGCCGGCGATTTCGCGCAGTCCCTTGCGGCCCCTTGCCATCAGCGCCTGAGGCGTGTAGCGCTCGGCAATCACCTGCTCGATGAAAGGCTGGATCTGGTCGACCATGTGGTAGTCCGGATTCAGCTGCTGGCCCAGCCCTTCCAGGGTGATGATGGTCTTGAAGAGCAGCGTCAGGTCTGCCGGCAGCACCAGCGAATTGTCGCGCATGATGGTGGTGATGTCCTGCAGCAATGCACCGATGTTGACATCCTTGATCTTGAGGTCGTCGTAGCTGAACACCAGATCGGCCAGGTCGTGTGTCAGCCGCATCTCGTCGACTTCCGCGTCGCCCGCCCAGTCGAGCAGCACTTCACGGATGCCGCTTTCGTCCCGGAATACGATGGCGTGCAGCAGGTTGACGATCTCGTTGCGCCGCTGCTCGGTGAGGTGCCCGACCATGCCGAAATCGATGATGCCGATGCGGTTTCCGGGCATGAAAATGATGTTGCCGGGGTGCGGATCGGCATGGAAATAACCGTCCAGCAGCACCATCTTCAGCACCACCTCGCTGCCGCGCGAACCCAGCAGCAAGGGGTCGAGGTTGTTCTCGCGCAGCACTTCGCGGTTGACGCCCTTGATGCCGTGGATTTCCTCCTGCACGTTGACCGCGTCCGAGGTGTATTCCCAGAACACCCGCGGAATCTTGACGTTTTCGTCGCCGGCAAAATTGCGCGCGAACTTGTCGATGTTGCGCGCCTCCCGCACCAGGTCGAGCTCGCGCCTGATCGAGCGCTGGAACTCGCCGACCATGCGCACCGGCTGGTAGCGGCGCAAATCCGGCATTTCGCTTTCGACCAGCCTGGCGACGTGTTCGAGAATGCGCAGGTCGGCGTCTATCTTGGCCTCGATGCCGGGTCGGCGCACCTTCACCACCACCTCGGTGCCGTCCGCCAGCACCGCGCGATGCACCTGGGCGATGGAAGCCGCGGCCATGGGCTCGGGGTCGAACCTGGCGAACGCCTCCTCCGGCGGCCGCCCCAGCGCGCGGGTCAGCTCGGCATGCACCAGGGCATAATCCGAAGGCGGCACGCGCTGGTGCAGGCGCTCGAATTCGGCAATCCAGGAGGGCGGGAACATGTCCACGCGCGTGGCCATCAGCTGGCCGAACTTGATGAAGGTCGGCCCCAGTTCCTCCAGCGCCATGCGGATGCGCACCGCCGGCTCCAGGAGTGAAATCTCGCTGGTGGTCTGCCAGTGCAGGATGCGTCCGGCCCGTTCCAGTGCGTGCGCCAGGCCCAGCAGCCTGACCATGTCGCCCCAGCCGTAGCGGATCAGGATGGACGCGATTTCGTGCAGACGGTGCAAATCGCGGATGACGGTAATGGTTTCCAAAAGCATGAGTCGTTTTTCCGGAGGCAGTCGTTGTTCTAGCGGCGGCTTTTCCCTTAAGATTAAGCCATTCCGGCCGTTTCATACTAACCAATGTTCGGCAAGCCGCATCGCATGATGAAGCCGCATCTGACCAGAAAGCTTCTTGTCCTGACAGCCTCCCTGTTCTGGCTGGCGGCCGCGGCATGGGCGTCGCCGGTCCCGCCCATGAGCGCCGAGGAACTGGACGCCTGGTTCAACGGCAAAAGCACCTCGGAAGTCAACGAAGGCGAACTGACCTTTCTGACCACGCCGCCGGGCAAGCCCGTGCACTACCACCAGAACCGCATCCGCATCACCGAGGACAGCCTCGCCAGCGGCTGGACCGATCTCGATCAGTGCCACGACAACCTCGATGCCGTTCCCCGCGCCCAGATCACCTTCCGCGAAGGCTACATACGCAACCTGCGCGTCCTGGAATCGCGCGCCATCAACGAAGCCTGGGTGGAAGGCCCTTCCGTGCAAATGCGGGATGTTCAACCCGGCGCGCGCCTGTGCCTGAGCGCGCAAACCCGTGCCCTGAACAATTCCGGCAACGGCTATTTCACCCTCAACAACGGCCCCTACATGCGCAAATTCCTGGACGGTTACTACCCCATGCATGTTTCCCTGAGGCTCGAGTACCCGTCCAGACTGTTGCAGATAATCGACATTTCCCCCATGGCGCAGGAAGGCTTTAACATCGTAGAGAAGGCCGGATCCGTCAATATTGATACACTATTTGAGGGTGAGCTGCGCACGCAGGTACAATTTGAGCGCCTCCGCTAGCCAGCCGCACACAAATGCCTGAAACACTGGTAGCATCAGGCTTCCATCAACCAAAGGAGAACACATGAACAAGTCTGAATTGATCGATGCCGTTGCCCAGGGAGCCGACATCAGCAAAGCCGCCGCCGGCAAAGCGCTTGACGCAGCCATTGAAGCCGTCGTGAAATCCGTGTCCAAGGGCGACACCGTGACCCTCGTTGGTTTCGGCGCCTTCAAGTCCTCCAAGCGCGCCGCCCGCACCGGCCGCAACCCCCAGACCGGCAAGGAAATCAAGATTGCCGCCACCACCGTGCCCCGCTTCACGCCGGGCGCCGGCTTCAAGGCCGCTGTTGCCGGCAAGAAAGCCAAGAAGAAGTAAACCGCAGATTACGAAAGTGGCGCATCGACATGCGCCACTTCACGTTTCGGCAAATAAAAAAACCGGCTTCCGCCGGTTTTTTTATTTGCCCGAGCAGCGCAAGCAGCGCAAGCGGTGCGCCGGCTATGCACGCTGCAGCCTTGCTCAAAACTCCCAGGCGAATCCTGCCTGGCCGAAACTGCGGTCGTTGCCTTGCCCGATCGCGGCCGAAACCTTGAAGCCGTCGAAGATTTCGTGGCGCAGCCCGATGGCCTTGTCCGGACCCGAACCTCCTTCGCCAAAGATTTCGGCCGTGACTTGCAATCCCTGCGCCAGCGGCAGCTCGTAGCCCGCGCCCCAGGTCCACGCCGTCACATGCTCGCCCGGTGTTTCCAGGTGCGCTCTCCCCGCATTCATGTGCAGCACATGTCCGTTCTCAAAACGGAAGGAGGCAAGTCCCGCCAATTCATATACATGCTCGGTTCCGATCTCGGCGAGATTTTGCCCATAATCGAAACGGGCGCCCAATGACCAGCCCAACTCGTTCTGATAGGGGACCCACTTCAACCCGACTCCAAAACCGTGCGACTTGATTGCGGGGTTGGCGCTCATGTCATTGTCGCGTGTCGCGCCGAGCTCAATTTCCAGATGATCGACGGGGCTGAACCCAAACAGCAGCGCGCCGCTAATATGTTTGTCATCCTTTTGCCACACGCCCTCGATTTTCATTCCGCCCTTGTCCAGCGCGCCGGCATCGTCGACGTTCATGGGCGATTCCGCATAAGCGTATGCGGCCGCAAGCAGCATTGCGGATGCCACGCCCAGGCGTGAAATGGCTTTCCTGCACATGCAAACTTTCTCCCGAATTGATCAACAGCGTGACCGCCAATGCGGCCCTTGTTCGATTGGGGGACTGTATGGGCACGTGCGTATAGATTCAAAGAATATATATCGATAAAACCAATAGGATCGGCCTATGGAAACTGTAAAGGCATCGGGAAATAAGCGCTATATTGAGCAATGAAGCCCTGCGCTCCCTGTGCGCCGCAAACTCCCGCATGGCTGATTCAAACGGAGGTATTTATGTGGAAACACGCAAACACATCGAGTCTGGCGATTGTCGCTGCCCTCGCCATTACCCTGCCCGGCCATGCCGCCTGGCATGAGTCCGAGAAGAAGGATGCAGACAAGACCACGGCAAAGGAAGTCCGCGAGGAAGTGGGCGATGCCGCCGAGGCCATCAAGAATTACAGCGCGGACAAGCGCGACGAAGCGGCCAGGAAGGCCAAGGAGGCGCTGGATGCACTGGATGCCCGCATCAATGCGCTGGAAAGGCAGATAGACCGGGACTGGGAGAAAATGGACAAGGCCGCGCGCGAGCAGGCGCGCAGCACGTTGCAGGCACTGCACAAGCAGCGGGTGAAGGTGGCCGAATGGTATGGCGGTCTCCAGAACAGCACCGCCAGCGCCTGGGAATACATGAAGCGCGGCTTCTCCGAAGCCTACCAATCCCTCAAGCAGTCCTGGGAAAAGGCCGAGCAGGAATACCGGGAAAACGGAAACAAGGAGCAGAAATGAAAAAAACCGGCCGAGGCCGGTTTCTCATGCTTGCGCAGGTAATCTTGGTGGGCAGTACAAGGTTCGAACTTGTGACCCCNNGGCAGTGCTCTACCGCTGAGCTAACTGCCCAAGATATTGCTGAGGGGGCGAATTTAACCACAAGCCATGCCGCGCGGTCAAACCCTTATCGGCGCTTTCGCGTAAAATGCCGGGTTTTCGGCAGTCCGCAACCTCCATGGTCAGAACCCGCTTCGCCCCCTCTCCCACCGGCTACCTGCACATCGGCGGCGCGCGCACCGCGCTGTTTTCCTGGGCCTATGCCCGGCACCACGGCGGCCGGTTCATCTTGCGCATCGAGGACACCGACATCGAGCGCTCGACCCCCGAGGCGGTGCAGGCCATCCTCGACGGCATGCAATGGCTGGGGCTGGCCCACGACGAAGGCCCGTTCTACCAGACCCACCGCTTCATGCGCTACAAGGAAGTGATCGAGCAGCTCCTGGCCAGCGGCCACGCCTACCATTGCTACTGCAGCACCGAGGAAGTCGATGCGCAGCGCTCCGCCCAGCGCGCGCGCGGCGAAAAGCCCCGCTACGACGGCACCTGGCGCCCCGAGCCCGGCAAGACCCTGCCGGTGCCGCCCTCCGGCGTGCAGCCCGTGGTGCGCTTCAAGAACCCCACTACCGGCAGCGTGGCCTGGAAGGACCTGGTCAAGGGCGTGATCGAAATCTCCAACACCGAACTCGACGACCTGGTCATCGCCCGCGCCGACGGCACCCCCACCTACAACTTCTGCGTGGTGGTGGACGACTGGGACATGAAGATCACCCACGTCATCCGCGGCGACGACCACGTCAACAACACCCCGCGCCAGATCAACATCCTCAAGGCCCTGGGCGCCGAAGTGCCGCAGTATGCGCACCTGTCCATGATCCTGGGCGACGACGGCACCAAGCTGTCCAAGCGCCACGGCGCCGTGTCGGTGATGCAGTACCACGAGGAAGGCTACCTGCCCGAGGCCGTCATCAACTACCTGGCAAGGCTGGGCTGGTCGCACGGCGACGAGGAGATCTTTTCGCGCGAACAGTTCGTCCAGTGGTTCGACCTCGACCACATCACCGCCTCCTCCGCCCAGTTCAACACCGAAAAGCTGCGCTGGATCAACCAGCACTACATCAAGCAGGCCAAGGACGCCGACCTGGTCGCCGACCTCAAGGTACGCATGGCCCAGCGTGGGCTCGACATCGGCAAAGGCCCTGACGCCCTCAAGGTGGTGGCGCTGGTAAAGGAGCGCGCCGCCACGCTGAACGAACTCGCCGACGAAGCCACCCTGTTCTATCAGGACATGGCGCCCAGCGCCGATCTGCTGTCGCAGCACGTCACGCTGGATAACCTCATGGCCCTGCATGCCCTGAAATCGCGCCTCGAAGAAGTCGAATGGACGCGTGAGGCGCTGGGCGCCCTGGTCAAGGACGTAGCCAAGGAATTCGATCTCAAAATGCCCAAGCTCGCCATGCCCGTGCGCGTGCTCGTCACCGGCGAACCGCAGACCCCCTCCATCGACGCCACACTGGAACTGCTGGGCCGAGAGCGCGTGCTGGCACGGCTGGAAGAACACCTGCCGCATCCGGGAATGTAATCTGCGCGGCTGGAAAGTCGCGCCGTTCAAGGTATAATGCCGCTCGCGCTGGTGTAGCTCAGTTGGTAGAGCAACTGATTCGTAATCAGTAGGTCGGAGGTTCGATTCCTCTCACCAGCACCAGACAAGACAAAGGCTTAGAGCGAAATCTCTAAGCCTTTTTTGTTGGTGTAGACACCATGTAGACAAATTAAACCTATAAGATCTATTTCATCAATCTCAAACTCTTCGATGGTTCAGGCAAATCTCGCAAGTGCATCGCATGTTTGTAAAATGCCTCACTCCAACCGTTGTTCCGTCCCTTACTCGGTCTGCTCTTTTAAACACCTCATCGAACAATTCTCTTTCATTGTTTTCAAGATACCTCCTGAGAGAGAAAGAGCATAAATCCGCAATTTGCACCATACCTGTCAACTGACTATCCACAAAAAGAGGGGTCTCAATAATATTCTTGACCTGAGTCCATACCGTTCCAGCCTGATGAAACTTCTTCATCAAGGATGTATGTTTCTTTGCGACAGTCTCATTATTGTCATGCACAAGTATTCCGTAGTTTTTTGCCCCCAGACCGTCCTCGGTCAGTTCCAAATACTTTTCAAAACGAGAAACAACTTGTTCAAATGACTGCTCATCTATATTGGTTCTGGTTCTAATTGGATCGAAATGAATTTTGTCGACGCATTCAGCAAAAAGTCTAGCAAAGCCCCAATTTCCGACCATTGTCGCAAGGCCGAGCAAAAGCGCTTTCCTTTCCTTTTCAGTCAGATGAGTATAAGGATCAGTTTTTAAATAATTTTTCTTAACTTGCTTATATAGAGCAATCTTGCCAGGTTGCCTTTGTAGCTTGAGAAGTTCAGCTTTCCTCAGCCGATCAACCTCAGAACGTCGACTCGAATAGCCAAGAGATTCGAAATTTTTTATCTTGCTTTGCTCGACGTAGCGGCGAGCAATCCAGGCAGTATGTATCTCTGCATCAGACAAGCCATACCTACTTTTGATAGCCGCAATTTCCCCATCACAGTCCTGCCAATGCCAAATAGGGATAGCGAGGCCAGCAAGAACAAAGTGAGATGTATTCCCCGGGATCGCAGACGTTCCAGACTCGTCTATATAACAGATGTGCATGCCCCTGCCCCTAACGTTCTTTTTGTAGTTATAAAAAGGCAAAAAAAAGCGACTGGGGATCTGGGTCCTCAGACCCAGTGACGAGACGCTTGGCGACTCATCCCAGACGCAATCGCAATCTAGACACTTATTAGATTAATGTCAATAAGAACAGTTCCCCCGGTTCGAAACCACAACGACCAAACGTCGCTTTAATTAAACAAGGGAATTCACTGTCTTGAGACCAACAACGACATTAATCATTCGTAAGTTTAGGTGACGTCCTCGAATAACGAGATTAAGTGTCCCATATATCTAGTCTAGGGACAGCTGAGCCGCAGCCCCCACCCTCTGAAACGTCAGGCATGTATTCGCGTTTCAACCACTTCCCCGGTATCCTTTACCCGTCCCAACCGCCCGTAAAACCATGCCCTCGCTGGAAAACTGGGAACTCGCCAGTTACATCGTCACCGTCGTCGGCCTGCCGCTGGCTATTGGCGTGTTCCTGTACGAGCAGCGCAAGGAGCGCGAGAACGAGGACGAGGAGGCTTATCAGCTCTTGTCCGACGCCTACACCGACTTTCTCAAGCTGGTGCTGGCCAACCCGGACCTGCAGCTGCGCACCCGCACCCACATCGCCAACCTCAGCGCCGACCAGCGCGAGCGCATGATGGTGCTGTACGAGATTCTGATCGCCTTGTTCGAGCGCGCCTACTTGCTGGCCTACGAGGATGACATGCCGGACCGCAAGCGCCGCCGCTGGCTGTCGTGGGAGGACTACATGCGCGAGTGGTGCGGGCGCGAGGATTTCAGGAGCGCCCTGCCCGAACTCCTGCATGGCGAAGACCCCGACTTCAGCCGCTATATCAAGCGGCTGGCCCAGGAAGAAGCAATGAACCAGACATGAGCGACAACGATCAACTCGACCCCTCCCTCAACGTGCTGGGCGAGGCGCTGCAGGTTTGCAGCACCCAGCCCCTGACCGGCTTCTACCGCGACGGCAGTTGCAACACCGGCCCGCAGGATGTGGGCCTGCACGGCGTGTGCGTGGTGGCGGACGAGGCCTTTCTGGCCTTTTCCAGCTACACCGGCAACGACCTCGCCACGCCCGCGCCGGAATACGGCTTCCCCGGCATCAAGCCCGGCGACCGCTGGTGCCTGTGCGCCAGCCGCTGGCAGCAGGCGCTGGACGCGGGCTACGCGCCCAAGGTGGTACTGGGCGCCAGCCATCAGACTTCGCTGAAAGTCGTTGCGCTGGAAGACCTGAAAGCGCATGCTGTCGACCTGAATTGACCCCCTTTTTACACGCAACATGAAACGC
The DNA here is from genome assembly GCA_002327405.1 of Thiobacillus sp. UBA2186. Taxonomy (GTDB): domain Bacteria; phylum Pseudomonadota; class Gammaproteobacteria; order Burkholderiales; family Thiobacillaceae; genus UBA6918. The sequence continues at coordinate 21,118 of DCVO01000037.1, forward strand.
TTTCTGTTTGTCGTGCTGGCACTGTGCAGCGGCCTGGCGCACGCCTACTGCCCGCCCCGCGCGCTGAGCACGGCCGACGAGGTCCGAGTGGACCAGGACTCCCTGTTCATCGTGACCCACGCCAGCACGAAGTACGATGCCCGCCTCGCCACCAAGCTCGGGCTGGACCTGGCCACGGGCTTCGCCCGCTCGCACGGCATCCCCATGGTCTACCTGCAGGACGACGCCATCGAAGCGAATTACTTCACCGAGGAGTGCACGCCGGAATACTGGCTCTATTCCGCCAGCGGCGAACTGGGATTCGAAGTGCAGTCGTCGAACGTCTTCCTCGCTGGCGGCCACCTGGAACAATGCCTGTTCACGACGGTAGGCGACGTGATCGCGTCCTGGGCCGGCCAGGAAGAACGCGATCTGTCCCTGACCTTCCTGATGGACGCGATCTATTCCAGCGGCGAACTGGTCAGGGACAGCGACGAATACTTCGCGGATTACAGCACCTTCATGCGCATCCTCAACCACGGCCGCATGGAAGACGGCCCCTGGCCGAAAATCACCCTGCTGGAAACCGCCGGCCTCATCAACCAGCAGAAGAACCTGGTCGACTACCTGAAAAGAACGCTGCCGGATTTCGAAATTTCCCTGCCCCGGGACTACCGGATAGAGCTGTACTTGAATGACGACGAGGTCGCGGTGCTGCAGGACCCGGCTTTGTGGAGCACGCCCGTCCTGCAGATCCGCTTCATGGACTCCGCCTCCAGGGTCTATCTGAATTAGCCGGCCAGCGCCGGCTTCAGTTCTGCATCGAGCGCATCTCGATTTCGATCCAGCGCCGGAAAACCTCGGGCGACCACAGCGACTTGACGTAGACGACCACGTCGTCGATCTCGGCTTCGGTGAGCTTGCCTTGCCAGGCCGGCATGTCGCCCACCCCCGGCGGGCTGCCTTCGCGGATGCGCTGCTTGAGCACCGCCGTCGGGTGGTGCCAGGCATGCGCGCTGTCGTCCAGCGGCGGCGGCGGATACATGCCGTTGGCCCCTTTCACGCGCCAGTCGTCGGGCTGGCCGCGGCCTTCGGCGCCGTGGCATTCCAGGCAGTGCTTCTCGTAGACCAGGCGGCCGCGCTCGACCTGTTCGGGTTTCAGCCAGGTGTCCGGCTTGGTGGCGGCCTGGTGCGCCGGCACCGAGGCCGATGCAGTGGCGTCGGGCGCGTCCTCGGCCGGTTTGTCGCAGCCCGGCAAGGCGACGCCGAGCAAGGCCAGCCATGCCAGGGATGTTCTTCTCATGTTCGATACCTCGCTGGTTCTCCGCAGCTCTGTTGAACATGCCAACGGTTGGGGTGTGCTATATCCATAAACATACCGCATGACAAGGAGCCGAGCCATGAGCACCGCCAAACTGTCATCCCCGCTGTTCGATTCCTCCGGCTTTCTTGCCGATATCGGCGCCTGGAACGAAACGCTTGCGCGCGACATCGCCGAACTCGACGGCGTCGGCCCGCTGACCGCGGCGCACTGGAAGGTCATCCGCCATCTGCGCCAGAGCTGGCTCGAACACCACACCATCCCAGCCGTCTCGCACACCTGCCACGTCGCCGGACTGGGGCCGCAGTGCCTGGAAGATCTGTTCCGCGGCCCGCGCGAGGCCTGGCGCGTGGCGGGGCTGCCCGATCCGGGCGAGGAAGCCCGCGCCTACATGTAGTTCCCTGATCTATTCGACGCCGACGAAAGCCACCAGGCCGTGCTTGCCGCCCGGCGGAACGGTGATTTCGTCGGGGCTGGCGTTGACGGTTTCCACGCACACCATGTCCTTGTATTCGCCCGCCGCCATGTCGGCAAAGCCCTTTTCCTTTTCGCTCCACGGGTTCCATACCACGCTGGACCGGCTGCCCGACTTGGCCACGCGGACGGTGCGGCCGAACACGGGGTCCTCGATCAGGCAGTCGGCAGCGGTGTCGATATAAACGCGGTCGGTCTCCTCGCTGAAGGTCACGGGCCCGCTCTGGGTGAACTGCTTGAAGTCGCGCGTTTTGTCGAGGTAGGCCGTGCCGTCGAGTCCGTGCACCTTGACCTGGCCAATGTCGCCGACGCGGAAATAGGTGTGCAGGCCATCGGTGAGGGTGAAGGGCGCGGCACCGGTGTTGCGCGTAACCAGTTCCATTTTCAGCGCCGCGCCCACGGTGACGATGAGCTCCAGGTCGAAGGGGTGATCCCAGATCGCGCGGGTGGATTCGTCGTCCTTGATGCCGAGCTTCAATACCACGGTGTCGGCGAGATCGACTTTGGCTTCGCGCACTTCCCACATGCGCGTGCGCACGAAGCCGTGCACGCCCTTGTCGCCGAGCTGTCCGAACCAGGGAAAGCACACCGGCACGCCGCCGCGCACGCCCTTGCCGGGCTGGTAGACCGCGGCCTTGGACACCCAGATCACCGGCTTGTGACCATTGGGCTGCCATTCCAGCACCTGGCCGCCCTGCACCGCCACCCGCGCCATGGCGTCGGGCGTGGTGATCTCGGCCACCGGCAGGCCGGGCGCTGCGTCCTGGAAGCGCAGACGGCCGGGGATGGCAAAGCGGCTGTTCAAGGTTTCGCTGAAATTATCCAAGGTCTTCTCCATGCGTACGTGAGGAATGCCGGCGTCGGGGAACTCCCCGCCCACCCGAGTGAAACCGTATTTTGCGTAAAAAGCCGCAGCGCGCGTCTGGGCGTTGAGGAAGACTTTTCCCTTGCGCAGCTTCTCCGCCTCCATGAGCAGGGTCTTGATGATCAGGCGGCCCACTCCCCTGCCCCGATAATCCTTCAGCACCGCCATGCGGCCGATGTGGCCGTCGGCCAGCATGCGCCCGCAGCCGACGGGCTCATCGCCTTCGGTCACCAGCACGTGCAGGGCGTGTTCGTCCTCGCCGTCCCATTCCAGTGCTTCCGGCACTTGCTGCTCTTCGATGAACACCGTGCGGCGGATGAAGGAGAGTTCGGCCTGTGCGTCTGCCCAACTGACTTTGTGGATTCTCATGCCTGCATAAATCAATCGACAACAGGGAGGTTAAGGGAGGAATGGGAGGAATGATTTTTTACTCCCTGAACCTCTCATATCCTCCCTGTAAATTCGCTTTTCGGTTGTTCAAAAATTCAGCTCAGGCCGCCTCGGCCTGGTCCTTCATCGCCTGCTGCTGCATCTCCCACATGTGCGCGTAATGGCCGTGCATGGCGAGCAGCACTTCGTGGCGGCCGCGCTCGACGATGCGGCCGGCTTCCATGACCAGGATCTCGTCGGCGTCGATGATGGTGGAGAGGCGATGGGCGATGGTGAGGCTGGTGCGGTTCTTCATCACTTCGCGCAGCTCGGCCTGGATGATCTTCTCCGTCTTCGAATCCAGCGCCGAGGTGGCCTCGTCCAGCACCAGGATGGCCGGGTTTTTCAACAGCGTCCTGGCGATGGCCACGCGCTGCTTCTCGCCGCCGGAGAGCTTGAGTCCCCGCTCGCCCACCACCGTGTCCCAGCCCTTGGGCAGCGACTCGATGAAATGCAGGATGTGCGCCGCGCGCGCGGCTTCCACCACCTGCTCGCGCGTCGCCTCCGGCTTGCCGTAGGCGATGTTGTAGTAGAGCGTGTCGTTGAACAGCACGGTGTCCTGCGGCACGATGCCGATGGCGGCGCGCAGGCTTTCCTGGGTCACGTCGCGGATGTCCTGGCCGTCGATGCTGATGGATCCGCCGGTGACGTCGTAGAAGCGGAACAGGAGCCGCACCAGGGTGGACTTGCCCGCGCCGGAAGCGCCGACCACGGCGACGGTGCGCCCGGCCGGAATGTCGAAGCTCACGCCCTTCAGGATGGGACGCTCGGGGTCGTAGGCGAAGCTGACTTCGTCGAAGCGCACCGCGCCGCCCGCAACGACGAGCGGCCTTGCGCCGGGCTTGTCCCTGACCTCGATATTCTGCGTGAGCAGCTTGAACATGCGCTCGATGTCGGTGATGGACTGCTTGATTTCGCGGTACATGACGCCGAGGAAATTGAGCGGCAGGAAGATCTGCACCAGGAAGGCGTTGATCATGACCAGGTCGCCCAGGCTCAGGGTCCCTGCCACCACGCCGGCGGATGCGCGCCAGAGCACGAGTGTCACGCCGATGGCGATGATGAAGGCCTGCACGGTATTGAGCAGCGACAGCGAGTTCTGGCTCTTCACCGCGGCTTCCTGCCAGTGCTCCATGCTGGTGTTATAGCGCTCGGTCTCGAATTTCTCGTTGCCGAAATATTTGACCGTCTCGTAGTTGATGAGGCTGTCCACCGCGCGTGTAGTGGCGATGGAATCGAGCTCGTTCATCCTGCGCCGGTACTTGGTGCGCCATTCGGTGATGACGATGGTCATGACCATGTAGATCACGACCACGCCCACGGTGATCGCGGCGAACACCCAGTCGAACTGCACCAGCAGGATGGCGCCCACCAGCAGGATCTCGATCAGGGTGGGCGCGATGCGGAACAGCAGATAGTTGATGATGGCCGAAATGCCCTGGCTGCCGCGCTCGATGTCGCGCGTGACGCCGCCGGTCTGGCGCTCGAGATGGAAGCGCAGCGACAGGTTGTGCAAATGGCGGAAAGCCTCGATGCTGATCTTGCGGATCATGCCCTGGGTGACCCTGGCGAAGATCATGTCCCTGAGGTCGGTGAACAGCGTGGTGGCCAGACGCAAGACGCCGTAGCCGACGATGAGCGCGGTCGGCAGGATCAGCACCGCGTTCTTGGCGGTGTCCAGGCTGTCGACGATGTGCTTGAGCACGATGGGCACGCCGATGGTGGCGAGCTTGGCGCCGATCAGGAAGGCGACGGCAAAAAAGAAGCGCCAGCGGTACTCCCAGAGATAAGGCCCGAGCTTCTTCAGGGTGCGCCAGTCGGCGGTGCCGGCCGGGGGGATCGAGCCGGCGGAGTTTTTTGCGGCGTGGTGTCTCATGTGCGGTTAAAATTCATGTTCCATTGCATTTTACCGCCGCCATTTCCAACCCGAGCATGAAAATCTACGGCATCTCCAACTGCGACACGGTCAGGAAGGCGCGCGCCTGGCTGGATGAGCACGGCATCGAGGCCGAATTCCACGACTACAGAAAACAGGGCGTGCCGCTCGATGTGTTGAAAAAGGCCGCGAAACAACTGGGCTGGGAAGCGCTCATCAACAGACGCGGCCCGACCTGGCGCAAGCAGCCGGACGCGGTGAAGAATTCCATCACCGGCGAAAAGGCGGCCTTCGACTTCCTCGCCGCCACCCCCAGCGCCATCAAGCGCCCCCTGCTGGAAGTGGACGGCACCTATCATCTGGGCTTTTCGCCCGAAGAATATGCCGCAATTTTCAGAAAATGATTCGAACGAGGAGGACAGGAGGCTTATTCAAACCCTGGTTTTTGTCCTCGCGACCTCTTCGTGAACAAAAATGACTGATACCCTAGCCCTCGCCAAAGACCTCATTGCGCTTAAGTCCAACACCCCGGACGATGCCGGCTGCCAGGACCTGCTCATGGCCCGCCTCGCCCCCTTGGGCTTCACGTTCGAGACCATCGAATCCAACGGCGTCACCAATCTGTGGGCGCGCAAGGGAGCGGAATCTCCCGTGGTGTGCTTCGCCGGCCATACCGACGTGGTGCCCCCCGGCCCGCTGGAGCAGTGGCTCTCCGACCCCTTCACCCCCACCATCCGCGACGGCGTGCTATACGGGCGCGGCGCCTCGGACATGAAGACCTCGATCGCCGCCTTCGTCACCGCCATCGAGGGGTTTCTGGCCAGGCATCCCCAGCACAAGGGCTCGATCGCCTTGCTCGTCACCTCGGACGAGGAAGGCGTGGCCACGGACGGCACGGTGAAGGTGGTGGAAAGCCTGGCCGCGCGCGGCGAAAAAATCGACTACTGCATCGTCGGCGAGCCCACCTGCGTTTCCAGGCTCGGCGACACCATCAAGAACGGCCGCC
>DCVO01000098.1:0-1284 GCA_002327405.1 Thiobacillus sp. UBA2186
ATCTCTGCTGCGGCTATCCGCAGCGTGGAACAGGCGACTTTGACAAGGCCGAAAAGATCATCACCGACAACCGTGTGCTCTTTCATCGGGTGGCTAACACACTGAACTATCTTGATATCAAGACGGTCGTGGTGTCGTGCGGTACCTGCTATGACCAGCTGGCCGGGTACGAATTCGAAAAGATCTTCCCGGGCTGCCGCATTCTGGACATTCACGAGTTCCTGATGGAAAAAGGCATTCGCTTAGACAGTGTCACGGGTGTTCGTTACATGTATCACGACCCCTGCCACAGCCCCATGAAGCAGCATCAGCCGCTCAAGGTGGTCAACACACTGATGAACAGCGACTTGAACGGCAAGATCGAAAAAAATGATCGTTGCTGCGGTGAGTCCGGCACGCTTGCGGTGACACGGCCTGACATCTCAACTCAGGTACGTTTTCGCAAAGAAGAAGAGATGCAAAAAGGCGCTGACAAGATCCGTGACCAGGCGGGCGCAGACACCACCGTCAAGGTTCTGACGTCCTGCCCGTCTTGTCTGCAGGGTCTCGCACGATTCACCGGAGATGTTGCAGTCGAGGCCGATTACATCGTGGTCGAGATCGCCAAACATATGTTGGGCGACAACTGGCTGCCCGATTACGTTGCCGGTGCAAATTCGGGCGGTATTGAGCGGGTGCTGGTCTAGCGGTCTCTACCAGCAGACATGATGCTGGTGGGGTGTTGTTTTTAAGCGCCAGGGCGAACGGTGACGGGCAAATGCTTGAGCCGTTTCTCTGGAAAGACCAGAGAAAAGCAGCTGCCCTTGCCTACTTCGCTGTCAATGACCAGCTGCGCCTGATGCCGTGTGGCCACGTGTTTGACAATCGCCAGACCCAGGCCGGTGCCGCCCGTGTCGCGTGATCGGCTGCGATCCACGCGATAAAAACGCTCGGTCAACCGGGGCAGATGTTGTGACGCAATGCCGGGGCCGGTGTCGGTGACTGAGAAAACACCGCTGCCTTGTGCATCGATTGCCCAGCTCAGCGTGATACTGCCGCCCTTTGGCGTGTAACGAATGGCGTTGCTCACCAGATTTGAAAAAGCACTTCGCAGCTCGTCTTCTGCGCCCACCAGCGCCGCTGTTGAGTCGCGCAGCACAATGATCTGATGCTCGGCGCGGCTCATGCTGTGGGCCTCATCTTCAAGATGCGATAACAAGGCCGATACGTCGATGGTGTCTTCGGGCCCAAGGTTGGTCGTGGACTCTAGTTTTGATAACACCAACAGGTCTTCAACAATGTTCT
>DCVO01000098.1:1333-37633 GCA_002327405.1 Thiobacillus sp. UBA2186
ACCGTGAGGGGTGTTTTTAACTCGTGCGACACATTAGCCACAAAGTCCCGGCGGGTCGTCTCCAGCCGGTCCAGCTGGGTGATGTCGCGGGTCATCAGCAGACGCTGCCGGTTGCCGTATGGAATCACCTGCACCTGAAGCACGCGATTGGAATCACGAACACCTCGCAGCACAACGGCGCGATCCCACACCAGGCTATTCAGATAGCTGACGAAGTCCGGGTGGCGAACAATGTTGATCAGGTTTCGGCCAGCATCTTGCTCGCTGCTAATGCCCAGGTGTTCTTCGGCCTGCTCATTGGCATACAGGATCTGGTTATCCTCGTTCAGGGTCGCCACGCCATCGGGCATCGCCTCGGTTGCATTGCGAAACCCTTTAAGGGTGTCGGCAAGCTGCTGCTTCTGATTCTCAAAAGACTTTGCCAGACGATAGATGGTGGCAAAGAGCAGATCCCAGGTGCCCGAGCCGTGGGGTACGCGCTCGACTCTGAAATCTTCCAGCCACGTCATCATGCGTTGCAGATAAAACAGCTGGTGCACCAGCCACACTGTCAGAATGATCAGTGCAGTGATCCAGCCCGCCCGATCGCCAAAGGCTGCGCCCATCACAAATGACACTGCGCCAATGCCCAGCAGATAGAAAAAGATTCGAATCCAGAAACCGACCATAGCCAGATTATGGCCCGATCATTGCGCGCGGCGTGCGCCGCGTCTTAAAAATTCCGTAATTTAAATTAACGTACAGCGGTGGCGCTGTATCGGTAGCCGCTCCCCCTGACGGTTTCAATCAGGTGGTCATGCCCGGTCAGCTCTAACGATTTGCGCAGCCGTCGAATATGTACGTCGACTGTGCGCTCTTCGACAAAGACATGGTCTCCCCAGACCTGGTCAAGCAGCTGCGCGCGGCTATGCACACGCTCTGGGTGAGTCATAAAGAAATGGAGCAGCCTGAATTCGGTTGGCCCCAGCTCAAACGGTTTTCCGTCCCCCCACAGGCGATGGGTAGCGGGATCCAGACGCAGGCCACCACTCTCCACAATGTCACTCGTCAGCTGCGGCGCACGCCGTCTAAGCACGGCCTTGATGCGGGCCATTAATTCTTTGGGCGAAAAGGGTTTGGTGATGTAATCGTCGGCGCCGGTTTCCAGGCCCTCCACCTTGTCGGTCTCGTCGGTACGAGCGGTGAGCATGATGATGGGAATGTCGCGGGTGCGGTCTTGGCTGCGCAGCCGCCGTGCCAGCTGAACGCCGCTCATGCCCGGCAGCATCCAGTCCAGCAGAATCACGTCCGGCAGCGTGGTTTTCAGGTACTGCAGCGCGCCTTCGGCGTCGTCCGCTGCGGTCACCTTGTGGCCGGCCTGGCCCAGGTTCAGTTTCAACAGTTCTTGTATGCCTGGCTCGTCTTCCACCAGGAGGATGTTTGCGGCCATTTTTTCCCGCTCCAGTCTGTTTGAGACCTGGCCATAGTATGACGCAGAAATGACAGCTTTGTGACAGAAGGCCTTGCCGCCCGCTCTCGGGTAAAATGTCGCATGGACGAGAAAAACACCACCCATTTCGGCTTCAAGACCGTGGCCGAGTCGGAAAAGGCGGCCAAGGTTGCGGAAGTCTTCCATTCCGTGGCGCGCCGCTACGACCTCATGAACGACCTCATGTCGGGCGGCCTGCACCGGCTGTGGAAACGCTTCGCTGTCAGCCAGGCGGGCCTGCGCCCCGGGCAGAAGGTGCTGGACATCGCCGGCGGCACCGGCGACATGACTCGCCTGTTCCTGAAGGAAGTCGGCAGGAGCGGCGAGGTGTGGCTCACCGACATCAACTATTCCATGCTGAACGAAGGCAGGAACCGGCTGCTCAACGAGGGCACGATCACACCGGTGGCGCAGTGCGACGCGGAAAAGCTGCCCTTCCCCGACAATCATTTCGACTGCGTGTGCGTGTCCTTCGGCCTGCGCAACATGACGCACAAGGACGTGGCGCTGGCCGAGACGTACCGCGTGCTGAAGCCGGGCGGCCGTCTGCTGGTGCTGGAGTTCTCCAAGGTGTGGAAACCCCTGGAACCCTTCTACGACGCGTATTCCTTCAAGGTGTTGCCGAAAATGGGCGAACTCATCACCCAGGACGCGGACAGTTACCGCTATTTGGCCGAATCCATCCGCATGCATCCCGGCCAGGAAGAACTGAAAGCCATGATGGAGTCCGCGGGCTTCGGGCGCGTGACTTACCACAACCTCACCGCCGGCGTGGTGGCCTTGCACAGGGGCTACAAGTTTTGATCGCCGAGCAGTTGATCGCCGGCGGCCTCGACCGCCTGTTCGCGCAAACCCCGGGGGCGCGCGACGCCCTGGCCAAACAGGCCGGACACACCCTGGCACTGGACATGATGCTGTTCCGCGCCAAGCTGCGAATCGGCGAAAGCGGAAACTTGCGCGCGGCGCCCATGGACGAGGCCGAGGCCGTGATTTTTCTTACCCCGGACGTGCTCTTGCGCCTGCCCGAGAAGGGCAAGGCTGCGTTCCGCGAACTGCGTACCGAGGGCGACGCCGAACTGCTGTCCGCCTTCAACGATGCCTTCCAGCAGCTGGATCTCGACGCCGAGGCCGAACTTTCCCGCCTGTTCGGCCCCATCGCCGGCTTCCGCCTGGCCGAAGCCGGCCGCGCCTTCTCCGGCTGGGTGAAACAGGCAACGGAAGACACCGCCCACGCCTTTGCCGAATACGCGGTGGAGGAGTCCCCCATGCTGGCGAGCCGCGTGGACATCGAACGCTTCAACCGCGAGGTCGATGCTTTGCGCGACGATGCCGCCCGCCTGGAAGCGCGCCTCGACAAGCTGAACCCGGCCAAATGAAACTCTTGCGCCTGCTCACGATCCTCTCCGTGGGCATCCGTTACGGCCTCGACGATTTCCTGCTCGGCCATGCCAGGACCCGCTGGCTGCGCCCCTTGGTGCGCGGGCTGTTCTTCTGGCGCAAGCTTTCGCGTCCGCGCGGCGAGCGCCTGCGCCTTGCGCTGGAGTCATTGGGCCCGCTGTTCGTCAAGTTCGGGCAGATGCTGTCCACGCGCCGCGACCTCCTGCCCGACGACATCGCCGACGAGCTGGCCCTGCTGCAGGATCGCGTGCCTCCCTATCCTTTCGCCCAGGTCGAGCGCGAACTGAATGCCGCCTACGGCAAACCCTGGCAAAAGATATTCGCCGAGTTCGACCCGACACCGGTGGCCTCGGCTTCGGTGGCGCAGGTGCATTTCGCCGTGCTGCACGATGGCCGCCTGGTCGCGGTCAAGGTGCTGCGCCCAGGCATCGCGCGCATCATCGAGCACGACCTCGGCCTGCTCGACGCCGGCGCGCTGCTGATCGAGAAGCTTTTCGCCGACGGCAAGCGCCTGAGGCCGCGCGAAGTGGTGGAGGAATTCCGCAAGACCCTGGCCGACGAACTCGACCTGATGCGCGAAGCCTCCAACGCAGCGCTCCTGAAGCGCAATTTCGAGCATTCACCCATGATGCGCGTGCCCGAGGTGCATTTCGATTTTTGCCGCGAATCGGTCATGGTCATGGAGCGCATCCACGGCCTGCCCATCAGCCAGGTCGCCGCCCTGCGCGCGGCCGGCGTCGACATTCCGCGCCTGGCCAAAAACGGCGTGGAAATCTTCTTCACCCAGGTATTCCGCGACGGTTTCTTCCATGCCGACATGCATCCCGGCAACATCTTCGTCGGCACCGAGGGCGCGGACAAGGGCCGTTACCTGGCGGTGGACTTCGGCATCTGCGGCACCCTGTCGGAAGTCGACAAGAACTACCTCGCCATCAATTTCCTCGCCGCCTTCCGCCGCGACTACAAGCGCTTCGCCGAGGCCCACATCGAATCGGGCTGGGTGCCGGCCGATACGCGGGTGGAAGAGCTCGAGGCCGCGGTGCGCGCCTGCTGCGAGCCCTACTTCGACAAGCCGATCAAGGACATTTCCTTCGGCCACCTTCTGATGCGCCTGTTCGCCATGTCGCGCCGCTTCAACGTCGAGATCCAGCCGCAGCTGGTGCTGTTGCAGAAAACCCTGCTGCAGATCGAGGGCCTGGGCCGCCAGCTCGACCCGGACCTGGATTTGTGGAAGACCGGCAAGCCTTACCTCGAGCGCTGGATGAGCGAACAGCTCGGCTGGCGCGGCTTGGTCAGGCGCATGAAGGAAGAGGCGCCGGAATGGGCGCGCGTGCTGCCGCAGTTGCCGCGCCTGACCCACGCCTTCCTGTCGCGCCCGGCGAAAGACAGCGAACTGCAGGCCCGGATCAAGAATCTGCAGGCGCGCCAGCGCCGCATCGAACGCCTGGCAGTAATCGCGGTACTGCTGTCTGCCGCTGTCGCGCTCGGCGCCTGGTGGTAAAGTAAGCGGCTCCTTGAACAAAGAGGACATGAGGACAAAGAGGAAAGCAAAAACGGGGTTTGCTCCTGTCCTCTTGTCCTCTTTGTAAAAAGATTTGCCGCTGTTGATGCCCCAAAGCAAAATCTTCCTGCCCGGTCTGTTTCTCGCCACGCTGGCTGCCCTCGGGGTTTCCGGCATCGGACCTTACGACCGCCTCACCTGGTGGATGGAAGTCATGCCGGTGCTGATCGCGCTGCCCATCCTGGTTTTCACCCGCCGCATCTTCCCGCTCACGCCGCTCCTGTACGGCCTGCTGTTCTTTCACGGCCTGGTCTTGATGCTGGGCGGGCACTACACCTATTCGCGCGTGCCGCTGGGATTCTGGCTGCAGGACGGGTTCGACCTCGCGCGCAACCACTACGACCGCATCGGCCACCTCACCCAGGGCTTCGTGCCCGCCATCCTCGCGCGCGAAATTCTCCTCCGGCTCTCGCCTTTGAGATCCGGCGGCTGGCTGTTCTTCCTGGTGTGCTGTGTGGTGCTGGCGGTGTCGGCGACCTACGAGTTCGTCGAATGGTGGGCGTCGCTGCTCTACGGCGCCGAGGCGGACGAATTCCTCGCCACCCAGGGCGACATCTGGGACACGCAATGGGACATGCTGCTGGCGCTGATCGGCTGCCTGGTTTCGCAGACGCTGCTGTCTGGCTGGCATAACCGGCAACTGCAACTCATGGGGATAAGGACGGACAATTAACACAGAGAAAACAGAGGTAGCTGAGGACTGCATTAAATTTGCTTTTCCTCTGAGCCCTCTGTTCCCTCCGTGTTCAAGCTTTGAGGTTTTCAGTCCACGCCGTCACTGACTTGTGTCTTCATCATCGCCGCGAAATCGAGCATGCGCTCGATCGGCACCACGGCCTTCTTGCGGATTTCCTCGTCGATGTGAATCTCGTTGGCGCCGGTTTCCAGCACGTGTTTGAGGTTGCGCAGGCCGTTCATCGCCATCCACGGGCAGTGCGCGCAGGACAGGCAGGTGGCCCCAACGCCGCCGGTGGGCGCCTCGATCAGCACCTTGCCGGGGGCTTCTTCGTGCATCTTGTGGAAAATGCCGTTGTCGGTGGCGACGATGAATTCGCGGTTGGGCAGGTTCTTCGCCGCCTCGACGATCTGGGTGGTCGAACCCACCACGTCGGCGAGCGCAATGACGTCTTCCGGCGACTCCGGGTGCACCAGCACCGCTGCATCCGGATGCAGCTTCTTCAAGCGTACCAGCGCTTCGGCCTGGAAGGCTTCGTGCACCACGCAGCTGCCTTCCCACAGCACCATGTCGGCGCCGCTCTCCTGCTGCACGTAGCGGCCGAGGTGACGGTCCGGCGCCCACAACAGCTTCTCGCCGCGCGCGTGCAGATACTTGGCCAGCTTGACCGCGATGCTGGAAGTCACCACCCAGTCGGCGCGCGCCTTCACCGCGGCGCTGGTGTTGGAATACACCACCACGGTGCGTTCGGGGTGTTGGTCGCAGAATTCGGCAAACTCCTTGGCCGGGCAGGACAGGTCGAGCGAACACTCCGCCTCCAGGGTCGGCATCAGTACGCGCTTTTCCGGGTTGAGGATCTTGGCGGTTTCGCCCATGAAGCGCACGCCGGCGACGATGATGGTCTTCGCCGGATGGGCATGGCCGAAGCGGGCCATTTCCAGCGAGTCCGACACCTTGCCGCCGGTTTCCTCGGCGAGGTCCTGAAGGTCGGCGTTGGTGTAGTAATGCGCCACCAGCACCGCGTCCTGCGCCTTCATCAGCGCCTTGATCCCGGCCTTGAGCGCGGCGCGCTCGGCATCATCCAGCTGCTCTTCCACGATGGGCGGCACGCTGATTCTCTGCATGAACTCTAAAGCACTTACCTGCATAGCTGCTTCTTCCTTGGGATCAGCGAATTTAAGCCGCCTTGCCCGCCATGTAAACCGGAATTTGAGGATAATGTCGGCCATGCAACAATTGCTGCTCGACATCCGGCCGGCCGCCCGGCCGACCCTCGACAATTTCATCCCCGGCACCAACCGGGAACTGCTCGGCCACCTGAAACAATGGCTGGGCGGCGAAACGGCGGAGACTGCCTTATATATATGGGGCCCACCCGGCAGCGGCAAGACCCATCTGCTGAAAGCGCTGGCGACCGAGGCTGGCGGCCACGTCTGGAATGGAGCCGGCGAAATCCCTGCCAACCTGCCGCTGGCCGCAGTGGATGATGTGGAAAAGCTCGATGAACCGGCCCAGATCGCCACCTTCGACGCCTACAACCGCGCCAAGGCTGCCGGGCTTCGCTTCGTCGCCGCCGGCGAAAACGCGCCAGCGGGCTTGAAGCTGCGCGAAGACCTGCGCACCCGCCTGGGCTGGGGGCTCGTCTACCGGCTATATCCCTTGAGCGATGCCGACATGCAGGCTGCACTCGCCAGGCACGCGCAAGCCCTCGGCTTCGATCTCGACCCCGCCATCGCCAACTGGCTTTTGACCCGCGCGAGCCGCAACCTCGGCTATCTCTTGCAGATCGTCGAGGCGCTCGACCGCTACAGCCTGCAGACCAAGCGCCGCATAACCCTGCCGCTATTGAAGGAAATCCTGCCTTAGGGCCTGTTCACGCTTGCCTGGCCTGGCACGGCTGGTTAGATTGGAGGCTGTCCGCATACGGATGAATCGCCCATGAACGAACCCGTATCCTGCCGGGTCGCCACCCAGGCCGACCTTGCCGACATACTCAGGCTGTACGCACAACCGGATCTCGACGGCAGGGCGCTGTCGCTGCCGGAAGCCGAGCGCCTGTTCGAGCGCATCGCGCAACAACCGGACTACAAGCTCTACGTCGCCGTCCGCGACGGGCAAATCGTCGGCACCTTCGCCCTGCTCATCATGCAAAACCTCGGGCACTGGGGCACGCCTTCGGGCGTCATCGAGGACGTGGCAGTCGATCCGGCCTGCCAGGGGCAGGGCATCGGCGGGATCATGATGCGGCACGCCCTGAAAATCTGCGGCGAAAAGAACTGCTACAAGGCAGTGCTCTCTTCCAATCTCAAGCGCGAACGGGCGCACGTCTTTTATGAATCGCTGGGCTTCGAGCGCCACGGCTACAGCTACCGCGTGCTGTTCGACCCGCCGCAGCAAACTCCCTGAGGAATGGCATGGCCAAGCGTTTCGACTCCCTGTCCGAGCAACACATCAATTTCATCCTGACACAGAAAATTTTCTTCGTCGGTACCGCCGCCGCGGACAGCCGCGTCAACGTCTCGCCCAAGGGCATGGATACGCTGCGCGTGCTCGATGACAGGCGCGTGGCCTGGCTCAACGTGACCGGGAGCGGCAACGAGACTGCCGCCCACGTAGAAATCGACCCGCGCATGACCCTCATGTTCTGCGCCTTCGAGGGGCCGCCGCTGATCCTGCGCCTGTACGGCCGCGCCCGCGCCATCCACCTCAACGACCCGGAGTGGAACGAACTGTATGCACTGTTCAATCCCCTGCCCGGCGCGCGCCAGATCTTCGAGCTTGCCATCGATCTGGTGCAAACCTCGTGCGGCGCCGGGGTGCCGCTCTACCAGTACCAGGGCGACCGCGAGGAGCTGAACGAGTGGTCGCGCAAGAAGGGCGAGGACGGCGTGCGCCAGTACTGGCTGGAAAAGAACCAGCTCAGCATCGACGGCCTGCCCACGCATATCGCCGAGAAAAATGCCCAGCTTGCAGATTAGGAGACGAGTTTGAAGGAATCACTGAAGCCGGGCATCCGCCATGAACACCGGTTCGTGGTGCCTTCGTCGAAGACTGTGCCGGCGCTGTATCCGGAAGCCGAGGAATTCGTGGCCATGCCCGAGGTCTTCGCCACCGGCTTTCTCGTCGGCTTTCTGGAGTGGGCCTGCATCAAGTGCGTGAACCCTCATCTCGACTGGCCGCGCGAGCAGACCGTCGGCACCCACATCGATGTCAGCCACGAGGCCGCCACGCCGCCCGGACTGGAAGTCACTGCCACTGTGGAACTCATTGCGGCAGAAGGCCGCAAACTGGTGTTCGCAGTGGAGGCACACGACGGAATCGAAGTCATTTCCAGAGGGAGGCACGAACGCTTCATCATCGACAGAGAGCGTTTCGACGCCAAGGTAGGCCGGAAAAAACTTGGATAACCGCCAGCAAATGCAGGAAACCCGGAACCGCATCGAGACCCAATCGCCCGCAGCGCCGCCATCAATCAGGCGCCGCCTGTTCTGGCTGCTTGTCTGTACCGCGCTGGGCCTGGGCATCGGCACCGTCGGACACTACCTCACTTCGAAGCCGGCGTGGTTCCTGGCCTTGCCTGCGTCGCTTGCGGCAGGCTGGCTGTTCTTCGCCAACCCGTCTGAATGCATGTCGCGCCGGGACTGCGGCCGCGAGTAGAATACAGGCGTCACGAATATAAAAACGGCGCGCGCAAACGCCGCCAACATTGGAGGAGAAAGGCATGACAAGGGGGACAGTGCGCCCGCGCGCCGAGCGTCGGCGCAGGGATCAGTTCATTTTCATTGAAAGGCGCAAGGGCAAAGCCCGGATGGACGGACAAATGGCGTTTTTCGCAATCCTGCTTTACGCATTGTTCCGGTTCGCCACTTAGCCCATGTCCCTGGCGCGCACCAACCCGATCAGCCTGACCGTCTATTGCGCGCAAGCCGGCGATCATAATGCGCTCGCCATGGCTGGGGCGAAATCCGTGGGTGCTGCGCTTTCCAGCCGGCTTGGGATTCCTGTCAAAATCATCGGCACGCCCGGCAGCGCCCTGAACGCAGACTGGAAGACGGAACTCGCCGCAGCAATGCCGGCCTTGTCCGAGCTGGCAAAGCATCTTGACAGTGTGTTCCGCCAAAGGCAAACACCGGTGTCTGCCCTGAGCCGCTGTGCCGCAGCACTTGCCACCCTGCCGGTCGTGATGCGCCACCGGCCCGACGCCTGCGTGGTGTGGTTCGATGCGCATGGCGACCTGAACACGCCGCAGACAAGCATTTCCGGTTATCTCGGCGGCATGGCGCTGGCAGGGCCGTCCGGACTGTGGGATTCCGGGCTTGGCAACGGCCTGCCGCTGGCCAATATCATCCTGGTCGGCGCCCGCGACCTCGACCCTGCCGAGCAGGCGCTGGCCGATAGCGGCCGGGTCGCAATGGTTCCGGCCAAAGGGGATATTCTTGCTCAATTGCGCACCGCACTTGGCGGGCGGGCAGCCTATGTTCATCTCGACTGCGACGTTCTCGATCCCGGCATCGTGCCCACCGACTACCGCGTTGCGGGCGGCCTTGATCTGGCCCGGCTTCGTGGCCTCTGCGCGGTTCTGGCCGAGACCGAAATCATCGGCCTGGAAATTGCCGAATTCGAAGACAGCTGGGCCGACAGCGGCATGCCGGCCGCGCCGGATGCGCTGCTGGATGCGCTTGAACCGGTAATTGCGCGTCTTGGCACAGACTAACGGACATGGCGGCTGCGCCCACCCGAATCATGAATGCAGCGCACCGCCGTGTCCGTTCCCTCTCCCCGGCCCTCTCCCCGCGGGAGAGGGGGACGGGGAAACGCTACGCGTCGTTTCATGTTAAAAGCTGGCCGAAATACTGACGGCGCCGAAATTGTCGCCCGACTTCTGGCCCCTGTATTCCGGCGTCCGGTAAATATGCGTGTAGGCAATGCGCACGCTGTCGAAGCTCAGCACCAGCCCCATCTGGATGTCGCCCACCCAGGTTTTGCTGTCCACGCTGTGGCTGTCGCTGAAGGTGTTGCCGTCGAGAAAAATGTTGTGCGCCATCGCCCTGCCGTCCACGCCGGCATAGAAGTACCAGCCGAAGCCGTCGCACGGCATGAAGAAACCGGATCCCGGCAGGCTGGGCCGTATGCGCGGCGGACCGTAATCGCGTTCCAGCCCTTGCCCCAGGCGCATGGTTGCGCCGGCGTTGAGATAGGTGGCGACATTGCCCAGGCTGCCGCCGACATGGGGGATGAAATCGTAATCGAGGAACTTGACCGGCTTGCGCCAGATATGACGCCATTTGCGCTCATAGGTCAGCACGGCCGTGAGCTCGTTGTCGAGCTGGTTGTCCCAGCCGCGCGCCTCGGCTGAGCCGATCAGGCTGTGGAAATTGTTCTGCACCTCTTCGCCCAGCGCCCAGGGGCCGACCAGGCCCAGGTCCAGTTCCCAGGTATCGAGAATGCCGCCGAAACTGTTGTCGCTTTCGGCCACCACCGCCATGCCTGCGTAGAGATAGCCGGCATAGGGCCGCTCGTCGGGCACCAGCGCCGCCGCCCGGGTATCGTCGGGGGTGTAGATGTTGTGGCCGATCGCATAGCCCGTCCTCAGTCTGGCGCCGTCGGGCATGAAAGGCATGGCCGCGGCAAACCTGCGGATATAAGGCGCCACGTCGTCCTCATGCGACAGGTAGGAAAGGCGCAGGCCATTGGTGTAATGATGGTCGCTGCCGGTGAAGACGTCGTTCTCCACCAGCAGGGTATAGAAACCGCGGCTCAGGTCCGCCTGGCTGGCCGTTGCTGCCGCCAGCAACAGGGCTGCAGCGCAGCGCGGCCACATGTCAGGCCTGCCGGTTTTGCTCGGCGATTTCCTTGCGCACCTGGTCCATGTCCAGCGCAAGCACCTGCCCGAGCAACTGGTCAAGGGCCGAGGCCGGCAGCGAGCCCGCCTGCGAGAAGAGGATGATCTGCTCGCGAAACACCATCAGGGTGGGGATGGAACGGATATTGAAGGAAGCGGCCAGCCCCTGCTCGACCTCGGTGTTGACCTTGGCAAATGCCACGCCCGGATGTTTTTCCGAAGCTTCCTCGTAGATGGGGGCAAACGCGCGGCACGGGCCGCACCAGGGTGCCCAGAAATCGACGATGACGATGTCGTTGCCGGTGATGGTTTGTTCGAAATTCTCGTTGTTGAGTTCTATGGTGGCCATGGAATGGGCTCCGTGGTTGATTGAAAAAGAAATGCGGCGGCAAGCCGCGCAATAAAGTCCGGCATGCGAAAGCCAATCCGGGCAGCATGCCAAATCCCCGCCCGCCACAGGGGCATAAAAAGCTGCAACCAATTGCACAAGGTTCAATCCTAACAAGGAATGGCAGGACGGTTGTAAGTTTTCGGCTGTCTGCCGACCAAGAATAAAGGAGACCACCATGCGCATCATCAAACCCGGCGACATCCTCCCCTCGGACATCACGCCGCGCGAAACCTATCTCAATCGCCGCCAGTTCATGGCGGGTATTGCTGCCCTCGCCGCGGCACCCGCATTCGCTGCGTCCGCTCCGGCTGCCCATGGACCGAAACTGCCGGGGACAAAGCCCGGCCGCTTTTCGACGAACGAAGCCAGGACCCCGTTCGAGTCGGTTGCCGGCTACAACAACTTCTACGAGTTCGGCACCGGCAAATCCGACCCGGCCGAAAATGCCCATACTCTGAAAACCCGGCCCTGGACAGTCGCAGTGGAAGGCGAAGTCAAGCGCGCCAGGATCCATGACATCGACGAGATGCTCAGGCTTGCGCCGCTGGAAGAGCGCATCTATCGCCTGCGCTGCGTGGAGGGCTGGTCCATGGTCATTCCCTGGGTCGGCTTCCCGCTCGCCGAACTGATCCGGCGGGCGGAACCCACCGGCAATGCCAAGTTCGTCGAATTCGTCACCCTGCATGACCCCGGACAAATGCCCTACCAGCGCACTTCGATTCTGGACTGGCCCTATGTCGAAGGCTTGCGCATCGACGAGGCAAACCACCCGCTGACCCTGCTTGCAGTCGGGCTCTACGGAGAAGTCCTGCCCGGGCAGAACGGTGCGCCAGTCAGGCTGGTGGTGCCCTGGAAATACGGCTTCAAGAGCGCCAAGTCCATCGTGAAAATCCGCTTTGTCGAGAAAGCGCCAAACACGGCCTGGATGCGGGCCGCTCCCGACGAATACGGTTTTTTCTCCAACGTGAACCCCAGGGTCGACCATCCGCGCTGGAGCCAGGCAAGGGAACGCCGGATCGGCGAGTTCTTCAAGCGCGAGACCCTGATGTTCAACGGCTACGCCGAACAGGTGGCCCATCTTTACCGCGGCATGGATTTGCGAAAATTTTTCTGAATGCGGTTGCCTGCTTCACTCTCGCGCCGGCAGATTCTTTGGGGCAAAACCGCAGTCTGGCTGCTTTGCCTGGCGCCGCTCGCGCGGCTGATTTTCCTTGGGTTGACCGATGGGCTGGGGGCCAACCCGATCGAGTTCATCACCCGCTCCACCGGCACCTGGACTCTGGTCGGCCTGTTGGTGACGCTTTCCGTCACCCCCTTGCGCAAGCTGACCGAGCTGAACTGGCTGATCCGCTTCCGCAGGCTGTTCGGACTGTTCGCCTTTTTCTACGCCTGCCTGCACTTCACGACCTACATCTGGCTGGACCAGTTCTTCGACCCTGCCGGCATTGCCAAGGACATCATCAAGCGGCCCTTCATCACTGTTGGCTTCAGCGCCTTTGTCCTGCTCATGCCGCTGGCGGCAAGCTCCAGCCAGCACATGATGAGAAAGCTGGGTCGCAACTGGCAACGCCTGCATCGGCTTGTTTATTTCATAGCCGGCCTGGGCGTGGTGCATTACTGGTGGCTGGTGAAAAAGGACATTACCCAGCCGCTGGTCTACGCCTGCGTGCTGGCCATCCTTCTGGCCATGCGGCTCCCCGGTTTCAAGATCAGCACTCCGAATAAACGGGAAGCGGCGAGCTGACAAGCTCGCAGGAAATAAAAAGGGGGGCCGAAGCCCCCCTGTCTTGCCGAATCCGGCTTGACCTTAGAGCCCAAAAGGCTTGATGACCGGCATGGGAGCCGGAGAAGCGGGAGCAGCCGGTGCTGCTGCAGGAGCAGGAGCAGGCTTGGGTGCCACTTTCTTGGGAGCCGCTTTTTTGGCTGCAGGTTTTTTAGCCGCGGGCTTTTTTACGGCAGGCTTCCTGGCCGGAGCTGCTGCCTTTTTGGCAACAGGCTTCCTGGCTGCCGGCTTCCTGGCGGCTGCCTTTTTGGCAGCAGGCTTCCTGGCTGCCGGCTTCCTGGCGGCTACCTTCTTGGCAGCAGGCTTCCTGGCTGCCGGCTTCTTGGCGGCTACCTTTTTGGCAGCAGGCTTCCTGGCTGCCGGCTTCTTGGCGGCTACCTTCTTGGCCGGCGCCGCTTTCTTGGCTGCCGGCTTCTTGGCGGCTACCTTTTTGGCGACAGGCTTCTTGGCTGCCGGCTTCTTGGCGGCTACCTTCTTGGCTGCCGGTTTCTTGACGGCAGGCTTCTTGGCCGCCGGCTTCTTGGCTGGCGCCGCCTTCTTGGCCGCCGGTTTCTTGGCGGCAGGCTTCTTGGCCGGCGCCGCCTTCTTGGCCGCCGGTTTCTTGGCGGCAGGTTTCTTGGCAGTAGCCATATATCACACTCCTTCTGAAGTTGGACAAGTCACTACAACTACAAACAAAGCGTGCAGAGGTTGGAAATGCACTTCCAAAGCGTGGCATCCACAACGGCCCCCTGTTCCGAAACCCGCATGGAATGGGTGACACCAAAGCTCCGCTTGGTGACGCTCATTCTAGATACTTTTTTCAGCAGTTCAACAAACTGTCAAGTTTTTTGAGTTTTTCCCGGTGAAAAATGTGGCAGCCGAACAAAAGATATCGTGTCGATACTTTTTCGAGGACCACACGCTGGAAGAAGCGATTGGCCAATCGCTAGGAAACAAGCCGTTCTCCGGCCATCAGCTCCTCGACGGTTTCGCGTTCGCGAATGAGGAAAATTTCATTCTTGTTCACCACCACTTCCGCCGCCCTAGGGCGGCTATTGTAGTTGGAGCTCATGCTCATGCCGTATGCACCTGCCGCCAGAACCGCCAGCAGGCCGCCCTCCACAACCGCCAGACGCCTGCCAAGCCCGATAAAATCGCCGGTTTCGCAGACCGGCCCCACTACGTCGCACTCTAGGCTCGCGGTCTCGGATTCGACCACCGGGACAATTTCATGGAAGGCGTCGTACAAAGCGGGACGCATGAGATCGTTCATCGCCGCGTCGACGATGACGAAGTTTTTGCCCTCCCCGCGCTTGATGTACTCGACCCTGGTAAGCAGCACGCCCGCCTCGCCAACCAGCGAGCGACCGGGCTCCACGATGACCTCCTCCATGCGGCCTTTGAAGCGGCTTCGCAGAATCTCCCGGTAGAGCGCCATGTCCGGCGGCGTCTCGTCCTGATAGCGGATGCCCACCCCGCCGCCAATGTCGACATGCCTAAGCCTGATGCCCGCCGAAGCCAGGCTGTCGACCAGTGCCAGTACCCGGTCCAATGCATCGGCAACGGGCGAAAGATCGGTCAGTTGGGAACCGATATGGCAGTCCACGCCATGGACTTCCACATGCGGCATTTCCGCCGCGCGCCTGTACAGCCCGTGCGCCCGCCCGATCGGCACGCCAAACTTGTTCTGCTTGAGGCCGGTTGAGATGTATGGATGGGTCTTGGGGTCGACGTCGGGGTTGACCCGAAAGGACACCGGAGCCCGCTTGCCGAGTTCGCCCGCCACCCGGTTCAGGCGTTCCAGCTCGCTTTCCGACTCCACGTTGAAACAGCGGATTCCCGCCTCCAGCGCCATGCGCATCTCGGCAGCGGTCTTGCCGACACCGGAAAACACCACTTTGTCCGCGCTGCCGCCGGCGGCGAGCACGCGGGCGAGTTCGCCGCCGGATACGATGTCGAAGCCCGCCCCGAGTCGAGCGAAATGCTGGAGGATAGCCAGACTGCTGTTGGCCTTGACCGCATAGCAGATCAGATGCGGCAAACCGGCCAACGCCCGCTCATACGCCTGATAGGCATCATTCAGGGCTGCGAGCGAATAGACATATAGTGGCGTGCCGTAACGGCGCGCCAAGTCCTCAAGGGACGCCTCCTCAAGGAACAGGCGCCCATCTTTGCGGTGCAGATGGTTCATTTGGGTGTTTTCTGGGTGTCGGCCGGCTTCTGGTCCGGCAGGGTAAGCGGCCCTTTGGAGCCGCAGGCGGCCAGCTGCGCCAGCAGTAACGTCAGGGCAAGCAGGGTAGCGAACGGTTTCATGGCGCGATGTTAACATGCGCCGAATTGCGGGGAAGCCCCGGGGTCGGCAGAATTGAGGCCTTCAAACCCCGCCAGAGCACATCATGAACGACAGCGAATTTGCCCAACTGACCGACGACGCCTTCGCCCGCCTCGAGCAAGGACTGGAAAATGCCGACCTCGACTTCGAACTGCCCGCGGACGGCATTCTCGAGGTCGAGTTCGACGACGGCAGCAAGCTGGTCATCAACCGCCATAATGTCGCGCGCGAGATCTGGGTGGCGGCCCGCTCCGGCGGCTTCCATTTCCGCCACGACGGCGACGCCTGGAAAGACACCCGCGACGGCGCCGAGCTTTTCGCCAAACTCGCCGCACTGATCGAATCCCAGGGCGGCGGTACTGTCAGCTTCGGTTAAATCCGGTCAATCCCTCAAGCTGGAAAACAGATAGTTGCCGGCCTTCCGGGCGGCATGACATTCAAAACATGCCTTGGCGGCATTGCCGCCCACGACTGGCTTTCCCGGATCCCCGCCGGCGAAGGCCTCGAAGCCCCAGCCGCCGGTTGCAGCATGCCTGCGGCTGTCCCGCACCATCACGCCCAGCACCTTGCGCCCGCCTTCCGTCATGGCGTTGCCCTCGCTTTTTGCCTCCAGCAAATCGAACACGATCACTGCGCCATCCTGAAACCGACCGGTTCGATAGCCTTTTACCGCCTTCGGGTTGGCGTACAAGTGATGGATTCCGCCGAACGACTCGTACAAGGCGTGCCCCGGTTTGAGCTCCATCGACTTCACATGCCGCCAGTCCCGATACCCTTCCGGATAGGCAACTCCGGGAGATTCCGAGGCCTGGGCTGCCAAAACCAGGGTCCCGAGGAACCCAAGAAACAGTTTTCTCATCTCACCCTCCCATAAAGTTTCGACACGATACGTTTCGTGTCGATACCAGTTTAGGGGGAGTCGTGCTATTGTCAAGGATGTGGCTTGAAACTAGGATGAGGCCATGAAAAACCAGGCATTGATACTGCTGGACACCGTGGAGCGGCTGGGCAACCTGCTGCGGGTCGGCCTGCGCCAGGCCGGCGTTGCCCAAGGGCTGCAACCCATCCACCTGCAGGCCCTGCTCTACCTGAACGAAGCCAACCGCTACAGCAACACCCCGCAGGCGCTGGCCGAGTACCTGGGACTGACCAAGGGCACCGTGTCGCAAAGCCTGCTTTTGCTGGCCCGGCGGCGCCTGATCGCCCGCCACGCAGACGAAAAGGATGGCCGGGTGGTGCGACTGACCCTGACCGACAAGGGGAAAGAAACGCTGAAGGAACTGGGGCTGACCAACGCCTGGCGCGACGCCCTGCAAGCAGCCAGCCCGGCCAGGCTCAGCTCTGCCGCCAAGGTGCTGAAGGAGGCGCTCGCCGCCTTGCAGGCGAAGAACGGGCACCGTACCTTCGGCGTCTGCGTGACCTGCCGCCACAACCTCCACATTGGTCCGCGCAGCTATGTGTGCGGCCTGACCAAGGAAAAGCTTTCCAGCCGGGAAGTCAGCAAAATCTGCCGGGAACACAGTCCGGTCGAGGAAAACGCTGTTTGAAAAGGACAGGAAACCTTGTAACCACGGGGGGCACGGGGAGCACAGGGAAGACAAATTGAAAGAAAATGTGGCACGGCAAGTACGCCGACGATGAAATAAATTTCGTTTGCCTTTCCCCGTGTCCCCCGTGGTTAACCGATTTTAAGATTGGGCAAGCACCGCCCGTGCCCGGACGACCGCCGCCTTGACCTGCTCCGGCGCCGTGCCGCCGATGTGGTTGCGGGCGGCCAGTGAGCCCTCGAGGGTGAGCACGGCAAACACATCCTCGCCCACCAGCGGGCTGAATGTCTGCAATTCGGCCAAGGACAGATCGGCAAGGTCGCAGCCTTTGGTTTCGGCGGCGCGCACGGCGCGTGCCACCGCCTCGTGGGCGTCGCGGAACGGCAGGCCTTTTTTCACCAGGTAGTCGGCCAGGTCGGTGGCGGTGGAGAAGCCTTCTGCGGCTGCCGCACGCATGGCCCCGGGTTTCACACGCACGCCTTTCAGCATGTCGGCATAGATGGTCAAGGTATCGATCAGGGTGTCCACCGTGTCGAACAGCGGCTCCTTGTCCTCCTGATTGTCCTTGTTGTACGCCAGCGGCTGGCCTTTCATCAGGACCAACAGCCCCATCAAGTGGCCGAACACCCGGCCGGCCTTGCCGCGCACCAGCTCCGGCACGTCTGGGTTCTTCTTCTGCGGCATGATGGAGGAGCCGGTGCAGAAACGGTCGGCCAGGTCGATGAAACCGAAGCGCGGGTTCATCCACAGGATCAATTCTTCGGACAGACGCGACAGATGCACCATGACGAGCGAGCCCGCGGCGTTGAATTCGATGGCGAAGTCGCGATCCGACACGGCGTCGAGCGAGTTTTCGCACACGCCGTCGAAACCCAGCTCGCGCGCCACGTATTCCCGGTCGACGGGGTAGCCGGTACCGGCCAGCGCTGCCGCGCCAAGCGGCAGTCTATTAAGACGTTTGCGCACGTCGCCCAGGCGCGCATGGTCGCGCGACAGCATCTCGAAATAAGCCAGCATGTGATGGCCGAAAGTGACCGGCTGCGCCACCTGCAGGTGGGTAAAGCCCGGCATGACCGTGGCCGCGTGCTCCTCGGCCAGATCCAGCAGGGAAGTCTGGCAGGCACGGATGCCGCCCTGGATGCGATCGATGGCATCGCGCAGGTAGAGGCGCACGTCGGTCGCCACCTGGTCGTTGCGCGAGCGCCCGGTATGCAGGCGCTTGCCGGCGTCGCCGATCTTGTTGGTCAGCGCCTTTTCGATATTGAGGTGCACGTCCTCCAGGTCGAGCGACCACTCGAAACGGCCGGCACGGATCTCGTCCAGGATCTCTGCCATGCCGCGCTCGATTGCGGCCAGGTCCTGCGCCGACAGCACGCCGACATGCCGCAACATGCGGGCATGGGCGAGCGAACCCTTCATATCGAACTCGGCCAGCCGATAATCAAAGGGTATCGAAGCCGTATAGCGCTTGACCAGCTCGTCGACCGGTTCGGAAAAACGGCCCGACCAGGCCCCGGAATTCTTGTCCATGTAGATTTTTGTTGATGCAAAGTAAAAATCATAACAACCCGCCGGGCGTTTTGCCGAATTTCTGCCACCTCGGCACCAGTCTGCGGGCCATCCTCGCCGTCGAAGCGGGCGCCTTGTTCGCCGCGTTTGCCGCCAGCCCCGGTTTCGCGGAAGGGCTTGTCCTGTTCGCCGAACGCTCCGTGCTGATCCAGCCGGCCGTCATGCTGACCTTGCTGTTGCTCTGTCTGGCCGGGCCGCTCATCAGAAAACCGGCCTACCCGCTCGGGATGGCCGCAGTGTTCCTGATCGCCGTGCTTGTCCCCACCCTGACCTCAGCTCTGCTCTTATGGCTGCTGCCCGGCTCGACCGTTCTGACCCCTGCCCAGACTGGCGCTTTCAGCGCTGCCCTGGCGGGGCTGCTCCTGATTTATTTCCACCTGCGCAGCAAGGCGCTGTCTCCGGCCGTCACCGAGGCGCGCCTGCAGGCCCTGCAGGCGCGCATCCGCCCGCATTTCCTGTTCAACAGCCTGAATGCCGTGCTGTCCCTGGTGCGCTCCGACCCGCGCCGCGCCGAGCACGCGCTAGAGGATTTGTCCGAGCTTTTCCGCGCACTGATGCGCGAAAACCGCGAGCTCACCACCTTGCAGGACGAAATCGAGCTGACTCGCGCCTATTTGGGGCTCGAGCAACTGCGTCTGGGCGAGCGCCTGGCGGTAGCCTGGCATATCGACAAGATGCCGGCGGATGCCCTGATCCCGCCTCTCATCATCCAGCCGCTGGTGGAAAACGCCATCTATCACGGCATCGAACCCAGCCGAGAAGCCGGCGAAGTAAGCATTAACATCTACCGCAGCGGCGATGCCGTGCACATCGTCATTCGCAACCCCTACACGGAAAATGGTACGCACCACAGCGGCAACAAGCTGGCGCTGGCCAACATCCGCGAACGCCTTGAACTGCACTTCGACCTGGATGCCTCGCTCAAGTCCCAGCCCATGGGCGCCGTTTATCAGGTTCACATCACCCTGCCTTATACCCGTGCCTCTCAACCCACCCGCCCCCTTGCGCCTGTTCATCGTCGATGACGAGGCACCCGCGCGCCGCCGCTTGCGCGAGGTGTTGGACGACTGCAGGCAGGAACTGGCCCTGGAGGTGGTGGGCGAAGCCGACAACGGCATGGACGCCCTCGAGCATGTCCAGCGCGAGCAGCCTGACGCCGTGTTGCTGGACATCCGCATGCCCGGCATGGACGGCATCGAGGTCGCCCAGCACATGCAGAAGCTGGCGCGCACCCCGGCCGTGATTTTTACCACGGCTTACGACAACTATGCCTGCCAGGCCTTCGAGGTCAACGCAGTGGACTACTTGATGAAACCGGTGCGGGCCGAACGCCTGGCTGCCGCGCTCGCCAAGGCCAGGCATCTCAATATGGCCACCCTGGATGCGCTGCGCGAGGCCCACCCCAAGTCGCGCACCCATCTGTCGTTGTCGGAAAAAGGCCGCCTGAAACTGGTTCCGGTGGATGAAATCCTCTATTTCAAGGCCGAACTGAAGTACGTGACCGTCAAAACCATCGAGCACGAATTCCTGCTGGAAGAATCGCTGGTCAAACTGGAAAGCGAGTTCGCCGACCGCTTCCTGCGCATTCATCGCAACTGCCTGGTCGCACGCGACAAGATAGACCAGATCGGCAAGGCCCACGGCACCGAGGAAGGCCATTACGTACGCCTGCGCGGCCTGGACGACCTGCTCCCGGTCAGCCGCCGCCAATATTCTCAGATCCGCGAACAGCTCAGGAGCTAGCCCCTAGTTCCCCTTCCGCATTTTTTCCAGGCCCTCGTTCATGGCATCCATGATGTACCCGAAATAGAAGTCCGGAGTGAGAAATCCGACGATGGGCTGTGCCAGTTCCCTGCCCTGCGCATCGACGACCTTGATCGTCGGCACCATGGCGATTTTCTGGCTGGTAGCATAGGCGCCATGGGTGGTCTTCCTGCCGTCAAAGCCGATCAGCGCAAAGTCGCCGCCCGCCTCGATCTGGCGGATGATGACCTTGTCACGGTATGCCGGGTCGTCGACCATGGGGCCCAGATACTCCGCCTTGACCCGGTCGCAATAAATGCAGAACGGGCTCGTGAATACCAGCATGATCGGCACCCGGCGGCTCTCGGCCTGCCTGCCCTCGGCCCGCAAATCTTCCGCCATGGGCACGTCATCCCGGCCCGCCGCCGGCACTGGCAACGTGAGCGCCCATGCTAGAATGCCCGCAATCAAGTGCCTTGCTTTCATTGACCGTTCCTTACCCTATACTGCTTGCACCGTCTAATGTGCGGCAAACCCAGGCCACACGGCAGTGTAATTTACCACCAACCCCATGCTTCCTGACCGTCCGCTCGTCATTGCCACCCGCGAAAGCGCGTTAGCGCTTTGGCAGGCCCATTACATCCGTGACCGCCTGATGGCGCAGCATGCGGGTCTCCAGGTGGAGTTGCTGGGCATGACCACGCAAGGCGACCGTATTCTCGATGTCACGCTCAATAAAATCGGGGGCAAGGGGCTGTTCGTCAAGGAACTCGAACAGGCTTTGCAGGACGGCCGCGCCGACCTCGCGGTGCATTCGCTGAAGGACGTGCCCATGATCCTGCCCGAAGGCTTTGCGCTCGCCGCCGTCGGCGAACGCGAAGACCCGCGCGACGCCTTCGTCTCCAACCGGTACCGCCAGCTGTCCGAACTCCCGCCCGACGCTGTGGTCGGCACCTCCAGCCTGCGTCGCGAGTCGCAGCTGCGCGCGCGCTACCCGCATCTGGACATCCGGCCCCTGCGCGGCAACGTCAACACGCGTCTGCGCAAACTCGACGAGGGTCAGTACGCCGCCACCATTCTCGCCGCCGCAGGCTTGAAACGTCTGGGGTTCGCAGACCGCATCGCTGCCGTCCTGGAGCCCGAACAAAGCCTGCCCGCCGCCGGCCAGGGCGCGCTGGGCATCGAAATCCGGGCCGACCGCAAGGATCTGGAGACGCTACTTGCGCCGCTCCATCATCCGGAAACCGCCGCCTGCGTGCGTGCGGAACGCGAAGTCAGCCGCCAGCTCGGCGGCAGCTGCCAGGTGCCGCTGGGCGCCTACGCCGTCATGCGCGACGGCGCATTGTTCCTGCGCGGCTTTGTCGCGAGCCCCGACGGCAAAAACTTCCTGCAGGCCGAGGCAAGCGGCAGCGCCAACGACCCGGAAGCCCTGGGCCGGCAACTCGCCGGCGCCCTGCGCGAACAGGGCGCAGACGCCATACTCGCCACGCTCTCAGGGTGATGGACGACACGGCGCTTGCCGGCAAAACCATACTCGTGACCCGGCCCGCCGAACAGGCGGCCGGCCTGAGCCGATTGATCCAGGACGCAGGCGGCACCCCATTCGTATTTCCGGCCATCGAGATCAAAGAACCCTCTGACCCGGAGCGCCTTGCGGGCGTTCTGGCCAGACTGGAGGAGTTCGATCTCGCCATTTTCGTCAGCCCCACTGCCGTTGCGCGCGCATTCGAATACTTTGATGCGCGCACGGATTGGCCGGAAAACCTCGATGCGGCGGCTGTAGGCCAAGGCACTGCCTGGGCATTGAAGGTAAGCGGGATCAATCATGTGATCGCGCCAGTCGGCCAGTCCGACAGCGAAGCCTTGCTGGCATTGCCCGCGCTGCAGGATGTCGCCGGCAAGCGCATCCTGATTTTCCGCGGCGAGGGCGGGCGCGAGTTGATGGCGCAAACCCTCACCCAGCGCGGCGCCCTGGTGGAATACGCAGAATGTTACCGGCGCACCAAACCCGATAAAAACATCGCACCGCTGCTGGAGCAGCACGGGCACCAGGCATTCTCGGCCGTCGTCCTGACCAGTCGCGAAGGCCTGGCCAATTTCCATGAAATGCTCGGCAACGCCTGGGGCGCCTTCAAATCCGTGCCGGCCTTTGTGCCGCATGAACGAATCGCCGAGGCAGCCCGGAAACTGGGCATGCACTCCGTCCATGTCACTTCGGCCGGGGATGCCGGCACAATGCAGGCTATGATTAAATTCTTCCAATCATGACTGAACCGACCGCCCCCACCTCGCCTCCCCGCCGCCCATTCTCCGTCAACTGGGGAATCCTGCTGGCGATCATTGCCATTGCGCTGGCTGCCGCCGTCTGGCTCAACAACCGCGACCAGTCGCGCGGCGTAAAAACCGACATCGCACGCAAGCTTGCCGAGTTCGACGCCTCGATCAAGGAAAGCCGGATCCTCGCGCGCAATGCCGACGAACTCATGCGCCAGAACCTGTCGCGCATCGCGCAGATCGAAAACCAGCTGTCCGGCTCCAAAGAACAGCAACAGGCACTGGAGTCTCTGTACAAGGAGCTCGCGCGCGACCGCGACCAATGGACCCTGTCCGACATCGAACAGATCGTGCTCACCGCCAGCCAGCAGCTGCAGCTCGCCGGCAACGTCAAGGCTGCCATCATCGCGCTGGAAACTGCCGATCAGCGCCTGTTGCGCCTGGACAAGCCGCAATTCACCCGTTTGCGCCAGGCCATCGCCAACGATCTGGCGCGCCTGCACGCCACGCCTTTCGTCGACCAGACCGGCATCAGCCTGAAACTCAGCGCGATGACCGAAACCATCGAACAACTGCCCCTCGCCAGCGCCCATACCAAAAAGCCCGCAAAGGACGAGAAAGCCAAGCCCTCGCTGACCCAGGACCTGTTGTCCGAGTTCAAGAACCTGGTGCAGATACGCCGGCTCGATCAAGGCGAACCCGCGCTGCTCATGCCCGAACAGGAATATTTCCTGCGCCAGAACCTGCAGTTGCGCCTGCTGGCGGCACGGCTTGCGCTGCTGTCGCGTGATACCGCCGGCTATCAGGCCGACCTCAATGCCGCCGGCAAACTGCTTGCGCGCTATTTCAACACCCAGGATTCCGCCGTTGCCGCCGCACAGTCCGAATTGCGAAAACTGGCCGTGCTGAGCGCCGCGCCCAAACTGCCCGAACTCAAGGAGAGTCTGGCGGCGATCGAGTCCTACCATCAGGCCAGACAATAAATGGGCAACCCCTTGCGCTGGCTGATCAGTCTTGTCGTCGTCGCCGTCCTTGCGGTCGCGCTGGCCCTGGCGGGCCGCTATGACCCCGGCTATGTCGTGCTCGTCTACCCGCCCTGGCGTGCGGAACTGTCTTTCGTCAGTTTCGTCTTGTTGCTTGCGCTGCTGATGGGCGGCGCCTATATGCTGGTCCGGCTTGCCGTCGCCACGCTGAACCTGCCACGCACCGTGCGCGAGCAGAAAGCGCGCAAGGAAGCCGAGCGCCAGAACGCCAACTTTACCGAAGCGCTCGCCGCCTATCTCGAAGGCCGTTTCCAGGAAGCCGAAAAAACCGCCGCCAAACTCGCGGCCGAACCGCGCCGGGAAATGCTGGCACGCGTGCTGGCCGCGCGCGCCGCGCATGAAAGCCGTGCCCATGCCCGGCGCGACGCCTTCCTGACCGAAGCGAAAGACCACGAAAAACCGCTGGCTGCGCTCTATGCCGAAGCGGAAGCCAAACTGGAAGACCGCGATTTTCCCGGCGCGCTCTCCGCCATCGAGGCCGGAAAAATAATGTCGCCCGCGCATACCGCGCTGCAGCGCCTGGAACTCAAGGCCCGCCAGCAGTTGGGGCAATGGGATGAAGTGCTGAAGCTCGCCGACCGGTTGGGCAAGGCCAACGCGCTGGATGAAACCACGCTTGCGCTTACCCGCCGCACAGCCCACCTGGGCAATATCAAACGCCGAACCCACGACCACAAGGGGTTGCAGGATTACTGGAAAAGACTGTCCAGCGCAGAAAAGACCCATCCGAGCATTGCGCTGGAAGCCGCCAACACTTTCGCGCGCAGCGGCGATTCGGAAACGGCCGTCGGCATACTTGAGGATGCGCTCAACAACACGTGGGACGAAACGCTGGCAGCACGCTACGGCCATATAGTGAGCAAGGATGCGCTTGCGCAGATTCAGCAGGCGGAAAAATGGCTGGCTTCTCATCCGCGGGATGGGGCATTGCTGATGTCGCTGGCCGACCTGTGCGCGCACGAACAACTCTGGGGCAAAGCGCAAAGCTATGCCGAAGCCAGTATTGCCGTAGCGCCCAATGTCGACGCTCATCTTGCGCTGGCCGCGTTCAGGGAGCAGTCCGGCCAACCGAGCGAAGCCTGTGCACACCTGAGAAAAGCACTGGAACTGTGCCTGCGAAAAACTTAGGGCGCTTGCAGGCGAGGGTGGAAGTTTTCAGTCCGCCTGATAAACGAATGCGTCGGCAAAGAACGCCGCCGCAGGCAGCCCGCGCGTTTGGGTAAAGCTGTCGCGCGCAGCATCCACCATCGCCGGTGCGCCGCAGGCATAGACCTCATACCCCGACAGATCCCCGAAATCGTCCAGCACCGCCTGATGCACGAGGCCGGTCCGGCCTTGCCACTCATCATCGGACGCCGGGTCGGACAGCACCGGAATGAAGCTGAAATTCTTGTGTTCCTGCTGCCACCTCACCGGCAGCTCGGCCATGTACAAATCCTTCTTCGCACGCGCCCCCCAATAAAGAACCATGTGGCGGCCGCTCTCCTCGGAGAACAGGTGCTCGAGCATGCCCTTGATGGGCGCGAAGCCGGTGCCGCCGGCAACGAAGATCATCGGCTTGTCCGAATCCTCGCGGATGAAAAAACTGCCGTGCGGCCCTTCGAAGCGAAGGATGTCTTTTTCCTTCATGGCGGAAAACACATGACTGGTGAAACGTCCGCCGGGCACATGGCGCAGATGCAGTTCGATGAACTCGTCGGCATGCGGCGGATTGGCGATGGAATAGCTGCGGCGCTTGCCGTCCTTCAGCAAGAAATCGATGTACTGTCCGGCAAGAAACTGCAGGCGTTCGTTGGCCGGCAGCTTGATCTGCATCAGCATCACGTCGTCCGCCAGCCGCTCCAGCTTCTGCACGCGGCAAGGCAGGGTCTTCACCGGCACTTCGCCCGCCGCGCGGATCTCCCTGGCCTCGATCACCAGGTCGGAGAGCGGCCTGGCCACGCAAAACAGCACCTTGCCTTCGGCAATCTCATGGCTTTTCAGGGTGGTTTCCTGATACTTGCCGTAGTCCACCTGCCCCTGCAACACCTTGCCCTTGCATGAGCCGCATGCGCCGTTGCGGCAGCCGTAAGGCAGGGTGAAACCTTCGCGCAAGGCGGCGGCGAGAATGGTCTCGTCTTCATTGACGACAAACTGGTGGCCGCTGGGCCGGATCGTTACCTGATAAGACATGACTTAAAATCGTTCAAATGAAAAAACACTCACTGTTGATCGCGGGCATGGGCGACATCGGCCGCCGCATCGCCGCCGCGCATCCCGATGTGCGCGTACTGGGCATCGCCCGCTCGGAGGAATCGGCCGGGCTTGCGCGCGAGTGCGGCGCAACGCCCGTGGCTGCCGATCTCGACCGGCGCAAAAACCTGGCACGGCTTGCCGGATTGTCGCCGTGGGTGCTGCATCTGGCGCCGCCGTCCACCGACAGCGAAGGCGACCCGCGCACCCGCCACCTGCTTGCCGCGCTGGCAAGGCGTGGCAGTCTACCACGCCGCCTGGTCTATATCAGCACCAGCGGCGTGTACGGAAACTGCAACGGCGAAAGGGTTTTTGAGCATCGGCCCGCCGCCGCGAAAAACGCGCGCGCCAAACGCCGCGTCGATGCCGAGCGCCAGTTGCGACGCTTCGCCGCGCGCAACGGCATCAAGCTCACCATCCTGCGCGCGCCCGGCATTTATGCCGCCGACCGCCTGCCGCTGGAGCGCATCCGCAGGCAGACCCCGGCGGTGAAAAGCGAAGAGGACAGCTACACCAATCACATTCATGCCGACGACCTGGCCAATCTGGCCTGGCTCGCACTGTTCCGCGGCAAGCCGAACCGCGTCTATCACGCCGTCGACGACAGCGTGAAGAAGATGGGCGATTACTTCGACATGGTGGCCGATCATTTCGGCCTGCCGCGTTCGCCGCGCATCTCGCGCGCGGAAGCGCAACAGGTGCTTTCCCCTGCGCTGCTGTCCTTTCTCAACGAGTCGCGCATCCTCGACAACACGCGATTGAAAACCGAACTGCGCGCGAAGCTCAAATATCCCGACGTGGAAACCTGTTTGCGGGAGATTCGGGCTCGTGCCTGAATTCGCCCTCGATGATCTCGTCGTTCGCCGCCGGACGGGCGATGGACGGCCGCTTCCAGGTGCCCGGATAGAGCAGCAGGGCCAGTGCCATGACGTCGGTGATCAGGCCCGGGAACATCAACAGCCCGCCCGCCACGAACAACCGGGTGGAAGTGAACAGGGCGCGGAACGGACTGTCGCCGCGCTGCATGGATAACAGCATGCGCGGCGCGAAGGCGATGCGCTCGAAGCGGATCAGCGCGATGCCGCCGAAAAACGCCGCTGCCAGCCAGGCCAGCGTCCACCAGCCGATCTGCCCGGCCACCCACATGATGGAAAAGGCTTCCGCCACGGGAAAGGCGATCAGCGCAAAAAATATCAGCCAGGGGTACATGTAAGGTCTTTCACCAATAGAATGACTAATCGCTTAGGTTTGGGTGTTTCGTGCCAGTTCAATCCGTATGCCACATTAATACAATTTCCCGCCATGACCGTGCTCATCGTGTTTTCCACCTTTCCCGACGAGGCTGGCGCCCGCGAAGCGGCAGGCAAATTGATCGAGGTCGGCGCGGCCGCCTGTGTCAGCATCCTGCCCGGCGTCAGCTCGGTCTACCGCTGGCAAGGCAAAACCGAAGAATCCAGCGAGGTGCTGCTCATGATCAAGACAACGCAGGAAGCCTATACGCGCCTTGAGTCGGCCCTGAAAGCCTGCCATCCTTACGAACTTCCGGAAATTCTCGCTGTCCGAGCCGAAGCCGGCCTGCCAGGCTATCTGGAATGGGTGGTCCAGGAAACCACCCACCACAATAAATAACGAGAGAACCGCATGAATCGCCTGACCCAAAAACTGCTTGCCCTGCCGTTTCTGCTGCTGGCCCTGGCAACCGGCATTGCCCACGCGCAGGAATTTCTCGACCCCGAGGAGGCCTTCAAGTTCTCGGCTCGCGCAGTAGACGCAAAGACCATCGAAGCCAGCTGGAAAATCGCCGACGGTTACTACCTCTACAAGGACAAGTTCAAATTCGCTTTGACCGGCGCCAAGCTCGGCCCCGCCCGGTATCCGGCCGGCAGGACCAAGGATGATCCCACTTTCGGCACGGTCGAGATTTACAAGAAAACGGTCACCATCAAACTGCCGGTCACGCGCGACCCCGGCGGCGCACTGCCGGTAAACCTGGAGGCAACCTTCCAGGGCTGCGCCGAAGACGGCGTGTGCTATATGCCCGTGACTTCCACGGCGTCGCTCAAGCTTGTCGCCCTGACTGCGCCGAAGGCTCCCGCGGGGCTTCAGCAAAGCACGGCGCCTAGCGCCGAATCCGGTTCCGCTCTGGACGGGCTGCGCAGCCTCGCCGGCGACGCCGGCATGGGCGACCTGCTGCCGCCCGAGAAAGCGTTCAAGGCCGACGCCCGCCTCAAGGATGCCCAGACCCTCGCGGTCAGCTACGTCATCGCCAAGGACTACTACCTTTACCGCGACAAGCTGAAGTTCGTCGTCAAGTTGCCTGAGGGCGTGACCACCGGCAACATCGTCACGCCGGCGCCGGACGTGAAGGAGGACCCGACTTTCGGCCGCACCGAGGTCTACCACAAGAACTTCAGCGCCGAAGTGGCCCTGTCGCGCCCGCTCAAGGACGGCGAAGAACTGGTGGTGGAAGCGCAGTATCAGGGCTGCAGCGAACTGGGCGTGTGCTACCCGCCAACCACCCAGGCCTTCACCCTGGCGGCTTTGGGCGATGGCACGCCCGAAACCGCTACGAGCCTGCCTGACGACGAGGAAGCCGACATCGGCGATGCGGGCAGCATCGAAAAAACGCTCAACAAGGGCGGCCTGTGGGTGGCGATCGTCGCCTTCTTCGGCTTCGGTCTCGCGCTTTCGCTCACGCCCTGCGTGTTCCCCATGATCCCCATCCTGTCCGGCATCATCGCAGGACAAAAGAACGTCACCCACGCCAGCGGCTTTTTCCTCTCGCTCGCCTATGTGCTGGGCATGGCCATCACCTACGCTGTCATCGGCGTGATCGCCGCACAATCCGGCACGCTGCTGTCGAACGCGCTGCAAAACCCGGTCGCGCTGGGCATCGGCGCCGCCATTTTCGTGGCGCTGGCGCTGTCCATGTTCGGCTTCTATGACATCCAGCTGCCCAATGCCTTGCAGAGCAAGCTCTCCGAAACTTCCAACAAGCTGCACGGCGGCCACTTCACCGGCGTGTTCGGCATGGGCGCGCTCTCGGCCCTGATCGTCGGTCCCTGCGTGGCGCCGCCGCTGGCCGCGGCGCTGGCCTACATCGCGCAGACCGGCGACAGCCTCAAAGGCGGCCTGTCGCTCTTCTTCCTCGCGCTGGGCATGGGCGTGCCGCTGCTCGCCGTGGGTCTCTCGGCGGGTACGCTGATGCTGAAGGCCGGTGCGTGGATGAACGGCGTCAAATACTTCTTCGGCGTCGCCATGCTGGGCGTAGCGGTCTGGCTGATCTCGCCCTTCCTGCCTTCCTGGATGGTGATGGCGCTGTGGTCCGCGCTGCTGATCATTTCCGCCGTCTACCTGCACGCGCTCGACTCGCTGCCGCACCAGGCCAGGGGCTGGCAGAAATTCTGGAAGGGCGTGGGCGTGGTGCTGCTGATCACGGGCGTGGGGCTGCTGCTGGGCGCCTTGGGCGGCAGCCGCGACATCCTGCAGCCGTTGACCGTCTATCAGGGCGTGATGGCCGGGCCGGTGGGCGCGCCCGCTGCTGCCGCTCAAACATCGGCGCTGCCGTTCGAAAAGGTCAAGACCGGCGCCGAACTGGACCAGCGCCTGGCCGAAGCGAAAGCTGCCGGGCAGCCGGTGATGCTGGATTTCTATGCGGACTGGTGCGTGTCGTGCAAGGAATTCGACAAATTCACCTTCTCCGACCCTCGCGTGCAGACCCGGCTCAATGACGTGCTGTTGCTGAAAGTGGACGTGACCAGCAATACCGCGGACGACAAGGAACTCCTGAAGCGTTTCAACCTGTTCGGCCCGCCCGGCCTGATTTTCTGGAATGCCCAGGGCCAGCAATCCGATTACAAGGTCATCGGCTACGAGCCGGCGGACAAGTTCCTCGCCAGCATCGACAAGGCGCTGAAGTAAGCGGCCTCTGTCGGGGTGAGGATGGGCAGGATGAGCCGCCAGAACTGGCTAGTCGCCGGCGTTGCCGTGATTGCGCTGGCGGCCGGCCTGGGGGTGGCGACCCGGCTCAAACAGCCCGGCCCGGCCCAGGCGGGCGCGGCCGAAGCGCTGCTTGCGGCCTCCATGCCCGACCTGCAGAATCGGCCGCAAAGCCTGGCCCAACATCGGGGCAAGGTGCTGATCGTCAATTTCTGGGCGACCTGGTGCCCGCCCTGCCGCGAGGAAATCCCGCTGTTTATCGAGGCGCAAGCCAAATTCGGCCCGCAAGGCCTGCAATTTGCAGGCATCGCGCTGGATAATCCGCATCAAGTGGCCGACTTCGTGCGGGAATTCGGCATCAACTACCCGATCCTGATCGGCGGCATCCGCGAATCGGAAACCTTGCGCGAACTCGGCAACCCCGGCGGGGGACTGCCTTATACTTTGATTTATGGCCGCGACGGCCAATTGCAGGAAAAGATCATCGGCGGCTTAGACCGGACGCGGCTCGAAGCCCTGATCGCGCCCCTAATCTAACCCGCATTTCCCGTCAATATCTGGACAAGTTCGCTGAACTTGTATCAAACTTGCGCCCATGCCGAAATCGACCAGCACGCGCAAGGGCAGCAAAGCGGTGGCCTTACCCAAGGCCATCCTGGTTTTGCACGGCCCCAACCTCAATCTGCTGGGCAGCCGCGAGCCGCAACACTATGGCCTGTCCACCCTGGAAGACATCAACCAGGCGCTGAAGGCGCGCGGCGATGCCTGCGGGGTCAGCGTGGAAAGCTTCCAGAGCAACCACGAGGGCGCACTGATCGACCGGGTGCAGCAAGCCAAGCGCGACGGCATCGATTTCATCCTGATCAACCCGGGCGGCTACACCCATACCAGCGTGGCGCTGCGCGACGCGCTGGCCGCGACCGGCATCCCCTTCGTGGAAGTGCATCTGTCCAATGTCCACGCTCGGGAACCCTTCCGGCGCCATTCCTATTTTTCCGACCTGGCTCTCGGCGTCATTGCCGGGCTGGGCGCACAGGGCTACGAACTTGCGCTGGAGTTTGCCCTGCGTCATTTACACGTGAAAGTCACAAGTCATGGATCTCAGAAAACTGAAAAAACTCATTGATCTGGTGGAGGAGTCCGGCATCGCCGAACTGGAGATCACCGAGGGCGAGGAAAGGGTACGCATTGCGCGCGTACTGGCCGGCGGCCAGCCGATCTACATGAATGCCCCCATGCCCGCCCCTACCGTGCCGGTTGCCGCCGCGCCTGTTGCCGCCGCAGCAGAGGCCGTACCCGCCGAACCCGAAGGCCATGTGGTGCGCTCGCCCATGGTCGGCACCTTCTACCGCTCGCCCTCGCCCGGCGCCAAGGCATTTGCGGAAGTCGGACAAAGCGTCTCCGCCGGCGACACGCTTTGCATCATCGAAGCCATGAAGCTTTTGAACGAGATCGAGGCGGATCAGGGCGGCGTGATCAAGGCCATTCTGGTCGAGAACGGCCAGCCGGTGGAATACGGCGAACCGCTTTTTATCATTGGGTGAGGAGTGAGGAGAAAAACCAAATCCCACTCCTCACGCCTAACTCCTCACGAGCAAAACATGTTCGAAAAGATACTAATCGCAAACCGCGGCGACCAGCCGCCGCAAGGCGGCGCAGCGGCGAAGCCAAACCGCCCGACGGCTGAAAGCCGCCAAGGCGATTTGGCCGCGGAGACAAAAAATGTTTGAAAAGATTTTGATCGCAAACCGCGGCGAAATCGCCCTGCGCATCCAGCGCGCCTGCCGCGAACTGGGCATCAAGACGGTAGCGGTGCACTCCGAAGCCGACCGCGATGCCAAGTACGTCAAGCTGGCGGACGAATCCGTGTGCATCGGCCCGCCGCCTTCCAGCCAGTCCTACCTCAACGTCCCCGCCATCATCGCGGCGGCGGAAGTGACCGACGCCGAGGCCATCCACCCCGGCTACGGTTTCCTTTCGGAAAACGCCGATTTTGCCGAACGCGTGGAATCTTCCGGTTTCATCTTCATCGGACCGCGGCCCGACTCCATTCGCCTCATGGGCGACAAGGTGGCCGCCAAGGATGCCATGAAAAAGGCCAAAGTCCCCTGCGTGCCGGGTTCTGATGGCGCCTTGCCCGACGACCCCGACGAAATCATCCGCATCGCTCGCGACGTCGGCTATCCGGTTCTCATCAAGGCGGCCGGCGGCGGCGGCGGGCGCGGCATGCGCGTAGTGCACACGGAAGCCGCCCTGTTGCAGTCCGTGCAGATGACCCAGACCGAGGCGCAGACCGCGTTCGGCAACCCCATGGTCTACATGGAGCGCTACCTGCAGAAGCCGCGCCACATCGAATTCCAGGTGCTGGCCGACGAGCACGGCAATGCCATCCACTTGGGCGAGCGCGACTGTTCCATGCAGCGCCGTCACCAGAAAGTGCTGGAAGAGGCGCCCGCGCCCGGGCTCGACCCCAAGCTGCGCGACAAGATCGGTGAGCGCTGCGCCGAAGCCTGCCGGCAGATCGGCTACCGCGGCGCCGGCACTTTCGAATTCCTCTATGAAGACGGCGAGTTCTTCTTCATCGAGATGAACANNCGCGTGCAGGTCGAGCACCCGG
Organism: Thiobacillus sp. UBA2186; assembly: GCA_002327405.1. Taxonomy (GTDB): domain Bacteria; phylum Pseudomonadota; class Gammaproteobacteria; order Burkholderiales; family Thiobacillaceae; genus UBA6918. The sequence goes on from DCVO01000098.1 coordinate 33,731, forward strand.
TGACCGAACTGGTGACCGGGGTGGACATCGTGCAGGAACAGCTGTGGATCGCCAGCGGCGAACCGCTGCGCTACAAGCAGAAGGACATCGAGCTCAAGGGCCACGCCATCGAGTGCCGCATCAACGCCGAGCATCCCTACACTTTCGTGCCCTCGCCCGGCCGCCTGACCACCTGGCATCCGCCCGGCGGCCCCGGTATTCGCGTGGATTCGCACGTGTTCGCCGGCTACATGGTGCCGCCCCACTATGACTCCATGATCGGCAAGCTGCTCGCCTACGGCAAGACCCGCGAGCAGGCCATCGCCCGCATGCGCGGCGCCCTCATGGAAATGGCGGTAGAGGGCATTCTCACCAACATTCCGCTGCATCAGGACCTGATGAACGACCGCGCCTTCCAGGACGGCGGCACCAGCATCCATTACCTGGAACAGAAGCTGGCAGCCGAAAAACGGTGAGGAGCAAGGAGTAAGGCGTTAGGCGTAAAAACCCAACCCCTCCTCACCCCTCACTCCTCACTCCCCAATGCCCTGGCAATCCCTACGCATCACTCTCGATGCTTCCCGCGCCGAAGCCTTTTCCGAGGCGCTGATGGCGCTGGGCGCGATTTCGGCTTCGCTGGAAGACGCCGACGCCGGCAGCATCGACGAAACACCCATTTTCGGCGAACCGACCGAGCCCGATGCCGGCTTGTGGCAGCACTGCATCGTGACCGCGCTGCTGGCCCCCGATCAGCGCCCTGTCGACCTGCTCGCCCAGGCTGCGCTTGCCGCCGGCCTTGCCGAGATGCCGGCCTGGACGGTGGAAACCGTGGACGACCAGGACTGGGTGCGTCTCACCCAGTCGCAATTCGACCCCATTCCCATCTCGCCGCGCCTGTGGATCGTGCCCACTTGGCATGAGGCACCCGACAGCGCCGCCCTGAACATCCGCCTGGATCCGGGCCTCGCCTTCGGCACCGGCTCGCATCCCACCACCCGCCTGTGCCTGCGCTGGCTGGACGAAAACATCAAGGGCGGCGAAAGCGTGCTGGACTACGGCTGCGGCTCCGGCATCCTCGCCATTGCCGCTGCCAAGCTCGGCGCCGGCGAAGTCTGGGGCGTGGACATCGATCCGCAAGCCATTCAAGCTGCGGCCTACAATGCCGATATGAACGGCGTGAACGCGCGCTTTTACACCCCGGATCAGGCCCCCGCGACTGCCGCGCAGATCGTGGTAGCCAACATCCTGACCAATCCGCTCAAGGCATTGGCGCCGCTTTTGGCCGGTCTGACCCTGCCTGGCGGACGCTTGGTCATGTCCGGCATACTGGAACAGCAGGCGCATGCGGTGATGCAGGTCTACTGCAAGTGGTTCGAATTTGAGGCACCGGCCGTGGAAGAAGGCTGGGTCAGGCTGTGTGGAGTGAAAAGATGAACGCAGAAAAAGACCTCGTCGCCAAATGCCCGCAGTGCGGCAGCATGTTCCGCCTCACGCCGCAGCACCTGCAAGCCGCCAAGGGCTGGGTGCAGTGCGGCATGTGCGGCAACGTCTTCCATTCCGGCATCAAGCTCGATGCCGAACAGCCGGCAGTGCCCGCCGCGGACATTCCGGCGCCGGCAACCGAGCCGCCTGCCCCAGAGCCGCAGCAGCCCGTCGCCAACACAGAAACCGCAAGTCAGGCAGCAGTCGAGCGCCCAGATGCCGGCGCGGATGCCGCCGCTGTCGGCCTCAGCGGCCTGGCCCAGCGCATGGCGGAAGAGCAGGGCGTGCCCTCCGCATTCGGCCCCAAGCTCGAGTCCATCATTCTGGTCGACCCCAATCTGCCCCAGGCTGATGACGACTACGGTCCGATGCCGACATTCGAGGCAAAGCAGGAGGCGCCGAAGCCCGAAACACCGGCTGCCGCCGCATACACGCCCGCTCCACCCCCCACGGCAGGCTGGGGGGCCAGGCAGTCCACTGCCACCAGCACCGGCTGGATCCCCCGACGGCCGTCGCCGGCCCCGTCCGTCAAACCGGAAAAAAAGAACAAACTGGGTTGGCTCTGGGCGTTGTTGATCATCCTGTTGCTGTTGGTGCTGGGAGCTCAACTGGTCTATTCCATGCGCGACAGACTCGCTGCCAGCTATCCGGAAACCAGGCCATTCCTGGAAGCGATTTGCGAAGACCTGAATTGCAAGATAAGCCTGCCTCGCGATCCCCGCCAGGTATCCATCCTGGGTTCGGACCTGCAAACAGAAAACGACGACAGCCTCAGTCTCGAAGTCACCCTGGCCAATCGGGCCTCCTATCCCATGGCCTGGCCGGTGCTGGAACTCACGCTCACCGATGTGGAAGACCAGCCCCTCGCCCGCCGCATGTTCGCTCCCAGCGAATACCTGCCGAACAGCAGCATGGAAACCGCCGGAATCCAGGGCCTCACCGAGGTGCCGGTTACCCTGCAATTGCAAAGCAGAGGCATCAGGGCTGCCGGCTATCGGCTCAGGATGTTCTACTGAAGGAGGCTCTTCAGAGATTCCCAACTGTGATAAGATGCGCGGCCAGTGGGAGAGCATGGCCACATAGCGTGAGCCGTCGCCGAAGGCGTAATCACCCGGGAACGCTCAGGCAAAAGGACCATGGTTAAGTAAGTAAAACTCTGGAGAGTGCGGCGGGAAACGCCGCCGCCGAAGGGGATCAATCTCTCAGGCACCAAGGACAGAGGGGTGAGATAAGCTTGTGGCTTATCTCACCCCCTTTTTGTTTCCGGAGCCCGTTTGAATACTGTCACGCCCATCCGCACTGCTCGCCCTCACCCCGGCCCTCTCCCCGAGGGCGAGGGGGACGCGGCGCCGCGTAGCGGCGTTGCCCTCAAGCGCAACATCAGCCGCATGCCGTCCTGGATACGCCAGAACCTCGGGCGCGAATCCGGCTATGGCGACACCCGCCTCGCCGTGCACGGCAACCGCCTGCATACGGTGTGCGAGGAAGCCATGTGCCCCAACCGCGGCGAATGCTGGAGCCGAGGCACCGCCACCTTCATGCTGCTGGGCGACACCTGCACCCGCGCCTGCGGCTTCTGCGCGGTGAAGACCGGCAAGCCCGGCTGGTTCGACGCCAACGAACCGCAGCGCATCGCCGAAGCCGTGGCCGGGCTCAAGCTCAATTACATCGTGCTGACCTCGGTCAACCGCGACGACCTGGAAGACGGCGGCGCTTGGGTGTTTGCCGAAAGCCTGCGCCAGCTAAGAATGCGCCAGCCCGATATCGGTGTGGAATTCCTCACCCCCGATTTCCGCAACGTGCAGGACGAGGCCGTCGCCATCGTCATGGATGCGGTAAATTCGCACCCCCTCCCGCCTCACGCCTCCCGCCTCACGCCTCACCTGGTGTGGGGCCACAACGTCGAAACCGTGCCGCGCCTGTACAAGACCGCGCGCCGCGGCTCCCAGTACGAGCGCTCGCTCGAACTGCTGGAAAAGGCCGGCAAACAGGCCAGGGTGGAAACCAAGTCGGCCTTGATGCTGGGCCTGGGCGAAACCCGCGATGAAATCATCGAAGTATTGAAGGATCTGAAGAGCGCAGGGGTTGACCGCGTGTCGCTGGGCCAGTACCTGCGCCCAACGCTTGCCAACCTGCCAGTGGCGGAATACCTCCACCCCGATGCGTTCGCCGAACTGGAAAACGAAGCCCGCGCGCTCGGCTTCGCCTGGGTCAAGGCCGGGCCGCTGGTGCGCAGCAGCTACTATGCGGAAGAAATACAAAACCAATTTACAGGGAGGTTAAGGGAGGCAAGGGAGTAAACCTCATTCCTCCCTGAACCCCTCTTCCCTCCCTGTTAAGCTTTCAAGGTTTTAATAATGACTGAATTGAAACGTACCCCCCTCAACGCCGTCCACCGCGAACTCGGCGCCAGGATGGTCGATTTCGGCGGCTGGGACATGC
>DCVO01000098.1:37642-40917 GCA_002327405.1 Thiobacillus sp. UBA2186
TCGACGTCTCGCACATGCTGCCGCTCGACATCAAGGGCGAGAACGTGCGCGCCTTTTTGCGCAAGCTCGTCGCCAACAGCGTCGACAAGCTGCAAGTTTCTGGCAAGGCGCTCTACTCCTGCATGCTGAATGAACAGGGCGGCGTCATCGACGACCTCATCATCTATTTCATGGACGANNCTGGTTCCGCCTGGTGGTCAACGCCGGCACTGCGGAAAAAGACCTGGCCTGGATGCAGCAATGCAATGCCGACTGGGGCATGAATCTCGCCCTGACCCCGCGCCGCGATCTCGCCATGGTCGCGATCCAGGGTCCGGACGCCAAGCGCGTGCTGAACGAAGCCCTGCCCGGCGCCGACAGCATCACCGAAATCCTCAAACCCTTCAACGCCGCCGCCATGGGCGAGATGTTCATCGCCCGCACCGGCTATACGGGCGAGGACGGCTTCGAAGTCATGGTGCTGGCCAAGTCCGCGCCTTTCTTCTGGAAGGCGCTGATGGAGGCGGGCGGCAGGCCGATCGGTCTGGGCGCGCGCGACACCCTGCGTCTCGAAGCCGGCATGAACCTCTACGGCCAGGACATGGACGAGAGCACCTCCCCGCTGGAATCGGGTCTGGCCTGGACCGTGGACCTCAAGAGCGAACGCGACTTCGTCGGCCGCAAGGCGCTGGAAGCGAGCGAAATCACCAAGCAAATGGTCGGCCTCGTGCTGCTCGACAAGGGCGTGCTGCGCAGCCACCAGAAAGTGTTCACCAAACACGGCGAAGGTGAAATCACCTCCGGCACTTTCTCCCCCACCATGCAGCAGTCCATCGCGCTGGCCAGGATTCCCCTGGGCATCGCCCCGGGCGAGGAAGTGGAAGTGGAAATCCGCGACAGGAAATTGAAGGCAAAAGTGGTTAAATACCCCTTTGTGCGCAACGGCAAGATTTTGATCTAACAGAGAGGAACGGGAGGTAAAGGAGGTTTTTTACTTCGCTTTCCTCCCTTCCCTCCCTGAACCTCCCTGTTAAATTTTTTGGAGTCTTAACGATGGCTATTCCCGCTGACCTGAAATACACCAAGTCCCACGAGTGGGTCAAAGTCGAAGCCGACGGCACCGTGACCGTGGGCATTACCCACCATGCCCAGGACCTGCTGGGCGACATGGTGTTCGTCGAGAACCCCGCCGTGGGCCGCAAGCTTGCCCAGGGCGAGGAATGCGCCGTGGTCGAGTCGGTCAAGGCCGCTTCCGATGTGTATGCGCCCGTCGCCGGCGAAGTCGTGGCCGCCAACGACGAAGTCGAATCCAGCCCCGAGAAGATCAACCAGGACGCCTACGGTGCATGGATGTTCAGGATCAAGCCGGACAATCCTGCCGACGTGAACGCGCTGCTCGATGCGGCGGGCTACGAAGCGCATGTCGCTTCCGAAGCGCATTGATCTTTCAATGTGATCATTAACAGAGAGGAAAGGGAGGTTCAGGGAGAAAACCGGGTTTTTACTCCCTTACCTCACTGAACCTCCCTGTAAAAAACTAAGGTTTCACCATGCCGTTCATTCCCCACTCCGAGCAAAACATCGCCGACATGCTGGCCGCCATCGGCGCCAGGGACATCGACGCGCTGTTCGATGAAATCCCCCCTGCGCTGAAGGCCGGCAAGCTGACCAAAGTGCCGCCGGGCATTTCCGAAATGGAAATCGCCCGCCTGATGATGGAACGCGCGGAAGCCGACGGCCGCTACCTCAACTTCCTCGGCGCCGGCGCCTACGAGCACCACATCCCTGCCGCAGTCTGGCAGATCACCACCCGCGGCGAGTTCTACTCCGCCTACACCCCATACCAGGCCGAGGCGAGCCAGGGCACGCNNATCTACGAATACCAGACCATGATGACGCGCCTGACCGGTCTGGACGCCTCCAACGCCTCGCTCTACGACGGCGGCTCGGGTCTGGCCGAGGCGGTGCTGATGGCCGTGCGCGCGAACAAGTCGGGCTTGCGCCGCGTGCTGATGCCGAAGACGGTGCATCCGCTCTATCGTGCAGCCTGCCGCGACATCGTGAAGAACCAGAAAATCGAGCTGGTGGAAATCGGCTATGACCCCGCCACTGGCCGCACCGTGCTGCCGCAAAATGCAGAAGGCTGTGCCGCGCTGGTGATCCCCCAGCCCAACTTCTTCGGCGTGCTGGAAGACGTCGATGCCATGACCGACTGGGCGCACGCAAACAAGCTGCTGGTCATCGCACTGGTCAATCCCGCCACGCTCGCGGTATTGAAGGCCCCCGGCAAATGGGGCGAAAGCGGCGCCGATATCGCCGTAGGCGACGGTCAGCCGCTGGGCGCGCCCCTGTCCAGCGGCGGCCCCTACTACGGCTTCATGTGCTGCAAGCAGGAATTCGTGCGCCAGATGCCGGGCCGCATCGTCGGGCGCACCGTCGACCTCGACGGCAAGCCCGGTTTCTCGCTGACCCTGCAGGCGCGCGAACAGCACATCCGCCGCGCCAAGGCCACCTCCAACATCTGCTCCAACCAAGGTTTAGTGGTGACGGCCTCGACCATCTACATGAGCCTGCTCGGGCCCGAAGGCTTGTCGCGCGTTGCGCGCGCGAGCCACGCCAACTCCAGGTCGCTGGTCGGCAAACTCGTTGCGGCCGGCGCGGAACAGGTCTTCAGCGGCGCCTATTTCCACGAGGCCGTGATCCGCACCAGCGTGGACAACGCCAAGCTGCTGCGTTCGCTCACCGGCCAGGGCATCGTCGGCGGCTACGACCTGTCCAAGGATTACCCCGAGCTTGGCAACGCCATCCTGGTATGCGCCACCGAAACCAAGACCGAAGCAGACCTTGACCGCTACGCCGAGCAGTTGGGGCGCATCGTGTCCAAGCTTTCCGAACCGCCGCCCTGCGCGCGGAAGTAGTGGCCCTTAAACGAACAAACGCAAAGGAGATCGACATGGCAACCGTAACCCTCGCCGGCAACCCGATTGAAGTCGCAGGCAATTTCCCCAAGGTGGGCGACACCGCGCCCGATTTCAAACTGGTGAACAAGGACCTGGCCGACGTATCGCTGGCCGACTTCAAGGGCAAGAAGAAGATCCTCAACATCGNNGCGACACCGTCGTGCTGATCATCGCTGCGGACCTGCCCTTCGCCATGAACCGTTTCTGCGGCGCCGAAAGCACCAACAATGTCGTGACGCTTTCCACCATGCGCGGCGCCGAGTTCAAGCGCAATTACGGCGTCGACATCGTCAGCGGCCCGTTGGCCGGCGTCACCGCGCGCGCCGTGGTCGTGCT
>DCVO01000098.1:40931-41109 GCA_002327405.1 Thiobacillus sp. UBA2186
TTGAAATAAATTCGTGAGGCGTGAGGAGTTAGGCGTGAGGCGTAACAGCGCACCCAGACTCCTCACTCCTCACACCTTACTCCTCACGCAAAAATGCTGATATTCGACCACTCCCATCCCACCCGCGCAGCGAATGCCCAGCTCCCGCCCCATGACGGCGCGCTCGACGACCTGCCCG
>DCVO01000082.1:0-16857 GCA_002327405.1 Thiobacillus sp. UBA2186
TGGTAGTAGTGCTGCAGGCGGTTGGGGTTGTCGCCGTAGCGGCCGTCCTTGGGGCGGCGCGTGGGCTGCACGTAGGCGGCCTTCCACGGCTCGGGGCCGAGGGCGCGCAAAAAGGTGGCGGTATGCGAGGTGCCCGCCCCGACTTCCATGTCGTAGGGCTGCAGCAGCGCACAGCCCTGTTTGGCCCAATAGGTCTGCAGGGCCAGGATCAGTTCCTGAAAGGTTTGCATCGACAGCTTCTTCGAACGCTCAAAACCCAGATTTTACCCGCAATGAGGCGGTTTCCGGCTGTCTCAGGCTATCAACCGACAAGTGCCGGGCGGTGGGTCGTGATCATCATTCCGGCCAAGACTGCTCGCCTTGCGGATGCTGACCGGATGTATGCTTTGCTTGATTTGTCAGAGGGCGCAAATCGACCCCAAGCGGAAGTTCGGAATCTCGTAGCAAACGACCGCCCTTACCCTGGGAACTGCCGTTCAACGTTTGAGGTACCCGGCCCGTGTTGACCGAGAGGTTCGGCGTCATCGGCTACCGCCTGCTATCGACAATGCGAAGTAGATGGCTTGCGAGAACTACCATTTCTTGCGCCTCGGCTGGATCGCTGATAGTGACTGTGCGATGGGAATGCGGATTCTTGTATGAGCCGATCGCTCCCGCAAATAAATGTGCCAGCGCCTCTCGTTCGGCCTCTGGCTGCTGCTGATCAGTCAGCGGCCCCGTGCTCTTATCGAAAGCCTTACGCATTAGCGGCGTGCCTATATCGGTATCGGCGAAGTGACCAGCTTCGCGGACGGCAATTTCAACGGCACGAAAGGCTTTAAACACAGCTGTCTCAATGTCACCACGAACAATATCGAGCCAAACTTCGTCCGCGATGGACGGGTGCAAGAGAGACTTTGGAAATGACAAGCTACGCGCATAGGTCTTGAGGGAGCCTTCGGCCAAGAGCTTCTTCGCGCGACGGCTCAAGAGCATGAAACCATTGGTGCCGTTGTAACCAGGTTCCGGAATCAATAGCCCCTGCACCAGCAACCAATTCCAGGCTTCGGCCACCGCCGACTCTGCATCTTTTTGCCGGTTCTGAGGATAGCCATCATTTGCACCAGGCGTTCCGGTGATATTCGAGGTAATGTATTGGAGATGGGCCAAGTTGTTCTGCCTGTGCTCTGCCGCGAGCTGCAACACCACTTCAGCAAGCTCCTCTGGCGCAAGAGCGACCAGCACATCAACATCAGGTATCAGAGAGGTCAGTGTTGCCATAATCAAGTACCGTGGTGTGACGTCGAACGGTTGAACTCAGCCGCGGCGGCGCGTTAGCGCCGGCGTCGGCTGAGTGAATTGTTGGGCGCTTTAGCCCTTGTAAAATTCCTTTTCTAGTTCCGGATCGAGCCTTTCTAATGCGGAGACATAGATGCCCAATGCATCGCGTATGTGCTGGGCTCTGTACATATTTCGCATGTCCCTGTCGGGATTGTTTCCGCCAAATCCATTGGAAAGCCCAATAAGGTGTCCGGCCGCCGCAACGACCTTATCTTTGGGTGGCAGACCAAATATTTTGGACGTTATTCCATAAGCCGGGACCAGATACATCTGCGCGTTCAGGCGGGAGGACAGCTGCCTTAGCAGTTCTGATACGGGCTTTTCTTTATCAGGACCGAGCAATCCCGGGTTGCCGAAGACGTTTGCATGTTCTATTAGTACATGCGCAATCTCCGCGATGACGCGCTTGAACTCTTGAACTGGGTCTATCAGTAGTTTGAGAGCAATCTGTCCAAGTACGAACGTGCAAACGCCAGCCAAGATTGTAAGAAAAATCGTCATTTAGTTCGTTCTCTTTTTGGCGCCCAACATGCTAGCTCAGGGGCGCGCCCCTTGGAGTGCAGCTGAGACTCATTGGACGTGGGGAAATGAATGCTACTACCGTTGCCGTTGACCTGGCAAAGAACGTCTTCCAGCTGTGAGTCGGGCGATCAACGGGAGCGAACTTGATGCACATGTTATACGGTCATCGCGATTAACGCCCATGCTGAAAGAACTAGAGGTCCATAAACGCCCAGCCAAAGCTTTGGCACCAATGCGCGCGAGACTCCGCTTCGCACCGCCCGCGCGTGATCCGCAGAACTGGGGAGCACGACAACAGATTCGCTTAGCGTTCCGTTATCTCTTTTGAACTGACCGAGATCGGTGGGTCGATTCCTGAGCGAACCACGGATTCCGCCACATGGTGAGCCGTAACGGGCTGTTCCACTGCGCTCCCTAACGCAGCTTCTTACGAGCTCAACGATCTCTGGAGATTCTCTATATCCGCTCCTAAAACGATCTGATACGACGAACCAGTGATGTTGAATGTGACAGATTGAGAATCCGGCCAAGGCTGCTATCGCAAGTACAGGAACGAGAAGTCCATTTGGACTCTTGAGGCCGTCGAACGACACGCCGATGGCGTTGATACTGAGGGAGTCGATTGTCACCACGCCGTATCTGACCGCGAGAACGGCACATGATGCGAGTATCAATGCGATAGAACACTTTTCTTTAAGGAGTTCCATGTCCACGTCCGGACGTATAACGTATAAATGTCGGCTTACAAAGTGACATTCTGCTTGCGGGTTTCAGTTTATCCAATGCAAACAGTAGGTTGATTTAGTCTGGCATCTTAATTACCCCGACAAACCCGACACTTTCTAGAAAAGATTTCCCTAACTAAGGAACGTCAGTTTCTAGCTGACAAGCAGACATGTTTACCAATCTCATCAATATCCCCTTCTGGCCGGCTTAGGACATCACACACACGCAATCAATTTCTCGAAAGCGGTCATATCCAGTGTAAGCCGTTCAGGTAGTCAAGGTTTCCGGCTTGGGCGGTCAGGCGGGTTGAAATCTGCAGCAAGAACGAGTCTGGCTTCGAGTCCACCTTCGGCGCGGTTGCGCAGCCTGATTTCCCAGCCGTTGATCTCGGCCAGCTGCTTGACGATGGCCAGGCCCAGCCCGGTGCCGCCGGTGGCGGCGGCGCGCGAGGCTTCCAGGCGGTAGAAGGGGCGCAGCACTTTTTCCAACTCGGCCTCCGGGATGCCGGAACCGGAATCCAGCACCGAGATTTCCACGTGCTTCGTCCCGCATTTCAGGTGCAATTCCGGCGCGGCCTCGCCCGCGCCGTATCGATGGGCGTTCTGCAGCAGGTTGTCGAGGACGCGGGTCAGCGCGCCCGGCCCGGCGCGGAAACGGCAGGCCCCGCCGGATCGATAGCTGGCGCCATGTTTCTCGGCCAGTTTTTTCAGCAACTCGTCGAGATCGACTTCCTGCGCCATTTCCGGCTGGGTGCTGCGCGCGAGTTCGAGATAGCCGCCGATCATGGTGTTCATCTCGGCCAGGTCCTTCTGCATGCGGTCGAGTTTTGCCGGGTCGAATTTCTCGCGCAGCAGTTCGAGGTTCAGCTGCAGGCGCGTCAAAGGCGTGCGCAGGTCGTGCGAAATGCCGCCCAGCAGGGTGGTACGGTTTTCCAGCAACTCCTGCACTTCGCGTGCCATCTGGTTGAAGCGGCGCGCGAGATCGGCCAGTTCCTGCGGCCCGGTTTCCGGCAAGGGCTCGGGTATGCCGCCCTTGCCCACCACGCCCGCCGCACGCGATGCACGCGCCAGCGGCACGGTGATGCGCCTGACCAGGAGCAAGGCCGTGAGCAAAACCAGGAAAGTCCCGAGCGAAACCAGCGTCACCGCAGCGAGCGGCGGCCGCACCGCATAGCGATTGGGGAAGAATCCCGCCTGCAGCTGTCTGCCGCCGATGGCCATCACCACCCAGGCCGTTCCGCTTTCCGCGCCGCCTTCCAGCAGGATTTTCGTGTCCAGGCGTTTGGACAGCGCCTGCTCGATTTCCTGCCTGAAAGGAAATTGCGCCGCGGGCGGCCTGATGACGCCAGATGCCGCCTGCAGCCGCAAACCGTGGCGTTGAGCCAGCTCGCGCTCGAAGGCCGGGCGCACTTCCGGCGGCAACTCCACCCAGGTCTGCGCCGACAACACGATCAGGCCGGCCAAATCATCCGCCGAACGCTCCGCCACCGGCTTGATCACGGTGCGATACACCACCAGCGTGGCCATGGCCTGGAACAGCAGGAACACCACTGCCAGGATCAACGCGGTGCGGGCGAAGAGGGAGCGGATCATCGGCGCCGCTCAGGCCTTGCCCTGCGGCGCAAACAGATACCCCTGCCCCCACACCGTCTTGATGTAACGCGGGTTGGCGGGGTCGTCTTCGATCTTTTTGCGCAGGCGGTTGACGCGCACGTCGATGCTGCGGTCGAAGGGGTCGCGTTCGAAGCCGCGCAGCTGGTCCATGAGCCAGTCGCGCGACAGCGCGCGGTTGGGGTGGGCGACGAAGATTTCCAGCAGGCTGAATTCGCCGCTGGTGAGTTCGATTTCCTCGTCCCCCCGGCTGAGCGAGCGGGCGTCGAGGTTGGCCGTGAAAGGGCCGAATTCGAACACCCTGAGCGGCTCGTCGGCTGCCGCCGGTGTCGCCGTGCCGCGCCGCATGACGGCGCGGATGCGCGCGAGCAGTTCGCGCGGGTTGAAGGGCTTGGGCAGGTAGTCGTCGGCGCCGACTTCGAGGCCGACGATGCGGTCGATGTCCTCGCCCTTGGCGGAAAGCATGATGATGGGCGGCGCGCCCGCCTGGCCCTTGAGGCGGCGCGCGATGGAGAGGCCGTCTTCGCCGGGCATCATCAGGTCCAGCACCAGCAGGGCGGGGCGGGCCTTTTCCAGCAGCGCATCCAGCGCCGCGCCGCCGTCGGCGCAGGCGACTTCATAGCCCTGGCCGCCCAGGTATTCGGCCAGCGAATCGCGGATGCCGGCGTCGTCGTCGACCACGTAGATCAGAGGGGTGTTTTCGCTCATGGGGGCCAATATATCAGCCTGTCGCCGCCGCCGATAATCCCGGCGTTACAACTTGTTACAAAATCCCGTTTGCGGGAAACCGCATGGTTACGACTCCCACCCATACTGCGAAGCGTGGAAGGCGGCAACGTCTTCCCAAGAAGGAGAGACACATGAACGCACGTTTTTCTGCATTGTTGATCGCAAGCCTGGCCGGACTGGTTTTGTCGGGGCAGGCGGCGGCCGGCCCGCGCTTCATGGACAGGGACTTTTACGAGTTCTCCGTCCAGAACGAGCGCGGAGAGCGCGAGTTCGGCAAGCGCGAAGAACGCGAGATGCGCAAGGCCAATCGCCAGCAGCGGAGAAAAGGCGAGCGCAAGGCCGAGGAGCAGGAACGCGAGCGCGGCTACGGCTACGGCTACGAGCGCCGCAACCCCCACCCAGGACATGACGACCGCGGACGTCGTTAAGTTTCGCGGACATTGAATCAATAAGAGGAGCCTGACCATGCAAAGCCCTACCAAACCCCTGATCGCCGGCCTTGCCGCCGTGCTGGCGCTGTCTTCCGGCGCGGCGATGGCCGATTACGGACACGCGTTCCGCGACCGCGCCAAGGTGGTTTCCTCGACGCCGGTGTACGAGCAGATCAACGAGCCCCGGCGCGAATGCTGGACCGAATACGAAAGCCGCGAGGTCTATCGCGACGGCAACAACACCGGCGGCGCCATCCTCGGCGCCGTGGTCGGCGGCCTGGTCGGCTCCACCGTCGGCAAGGGCAACGGCAAGGTCGCGGCGGCGGCCGTGGGCGCCGCCACCGGCGCGGTGGTCGGCGACCGCTGGAACGACCGCGGCGGCAGCCATGCCTACGAGGAACGCCCGGTCGAACGCTGCCGGGTAACCGACAACTACCGGCAGGAAATCGTCGGCTATGACGTGACCTACCGTTACAACGGCAGGAACTACACCACGCGCCTGCCCTACGATCCGGGCGAATGGCTGAGCCTGGACGTCAGTTTCTCGGTTGCCGACCACCCGCGCAGCGGACGCTGGAACGAAAGCCGCAGCCGCTGGTAAGACAAGGGAGCAAACCGTTTGCAAAGGAGAATCGACATGTTACGCAAGAGCCTGATTGGAATCGCCCTATTGGCCGCCTCGACCGGCGCGATGGCCGGCGGCGACTATGTCTATGGACGCGTCGTCACGGTCGAGCCGCACTTTTCCATTTCCTTCGGCGGCGGCCGCCATCACGACGGCTTCCGCATCATGTATGAAGTGGGCGGGCAGCACTACTGGACGCACAGCCACCATCATCCAGGCCATGTCATCTGGGTGCCGAGGCCGGTCGTCCATCACATCCACCATCACAAATACAATCACCATTACCGGCATGGCTGGGATGACCGGCGCCATGACCGCCGGGAAGACCGCCGGGATGATTGGCGCAACGAGCGCCGCGACTGGCGCTGACCGCCTGTCCCAAGCGGATCCGCCATTGCCCGCCACCGGGCGATGGCGGCTAATCCTCTTCAAGCGCCTGGATTCGCTCGCGGGTTGCCGGGTGCGAATCCAGATAGCCTCCGAAGGGATCGCTCGCTCCGCCTTCCTTCCCGGATTTTTCCGCTGCGTGCGACTGCTCCATTTTCTCCAGCATGTCGGCCAGGCGCGAGGGTGAAATGCCATTCGCCTTGAGCAAGGCGGCGGCATATTCGTCCGCCTCGCGCTCGTGATCGCGCGAGTAGCGGGCCTGCAGCAGCAGGGCCGGCAAACCCGCCACCACGTTGCTGACGTCCCCCAGGTACCAGGCCGCGACGAAGCCGACGATGGAACCCTGTATCAGCATGCGCAGACTGTGCCGCCTGCCCAGGTGGCCGAGTTCATGCGCCAGCACCGCGACGATTTCCTCGTCATGGCCGGCAAGCGACACCATCTGGTCCGTAACGATGATGGTGCCGTCCGGCAGGGCAAAGGCATTGGCCCCGATGGCGCGGCTGTTGCGGAAGACGATTTGATGGTCTGCGCCCAGGCCGTTCGGCACATCCAGCCCGTCGAAGGCGTCGCGCAGGCTTTGCTGTCTGGCTTCGGGCAGGGTGCTGGGCGACAGCATGCGATCGTCCAGGAATGCCAGCGTGCTTTCCCCCATTTGCGCCAGCGCCTTGTCGGGGAGCTTGAATGCGATCCACTCAGAAACCGCGGGCAGCCCCCAGCGATATCCCGAAGCGACCGCGGCGACAGCGATGACCGCCGCAGCCAGGGCCCATCCCCAGCGGCTTTGCAGGCGCACCACCCAACTGTCCCGATGGCCGCCCGCCTCGAGCAGCACCGCCAGCGCGGCATGGTCGCGCACCTCGCAATGCGCGCCATCGGAAAACTTGACCAGCCGCGGCGCATCGCCCATGGGTTCGGACACCCACACCCTGGCCAGCGGCTCGATCCGGTCGACGCCCTCGCCCTCTACCGCCAGCGCATCGCCGGCCGGTGACAGGGACAGGCGCACGCTGTGCGGGCGCGCGCGCTTTCCGTCGTAGTAATCCGCGCTGAGGGTCGCCATCAAAATGAAATGTCGAAGTCGAAAATCTCGGCCGCCTCCTCGCCCGTCGCGCTCACCCCCCGCTGCCGGCCGGCCATGAACTCGTCCAGATGGCCTTGCGCGTTGAGCCCCATATGCTCGAGACGGTACCTGGCCAGGCGGACGTCGGCGAAGGGCTTGAACAGCCCCAGCGTCAGCACGATGCCGATGAAATTGGTGAGATAAATCACGAACAGTTCACGCGCGCGCACCCGCGAATGGAAGGCATGCTCGCCGAGCGTGGTGCCGTTCCAGACCAGGTTCTGGATGCGTGCGGAAAACCAGGGGCCCAGGACCAGAAATGCCGCCAGATAGAAAGCCAGCATGGCGAACACGACCAAACCGGCCAGCGCTTGCTGCTGTTCCTGCGCCGCAGCCCCCAGGTTCAGCAGCGCGGAAGTGCTCATGGCCCCGCCGGCAAGTACAGCGGCAATAATGCCGAGAAGGATCAGCATGCCCAGCATCTTGAAGTAAATGCCGAAAAACCCGCCTTCTCTCGCCAGGAAACCGAATCGCCCGGCGCCGTAGCGGCTGCTGCCGTGCTGGTACGATTTGACGCGCTGGTGCGCCACCGGCATCAGCAGCCCCAGGGTGAGATAGCCGATGGCGGGCCACAGCAAGAAAACCTTGTAGGCGCCGCCCACCATGCCGTCGAAGCCGAAGCGAAGGCCGCGGTAGCTGCTGTTGTGGAGTTTGAAGCGGAGCGAGCGCTGCGCCAGCCAGGGAAACGCCAGCATGAGCATGGCGAAGACGGCCATGCCGAGGGCAGGATTCGCGCTTCCCGCCACGTTGTACAGGACCAGCAGGACCACTGCCAGAATCCGCCCTTTCAGGATGGCCACGGGATCGCCGTGGTAATCGAAACTGCTGCCCGCCAAGGAGGTGTTGCGGTAGAAATATTGCAGGCGCCTGACCTTGGCCCAGGCGGAATAGATGCCCAGCGTGAGAATGGTCAGCGCAAGGTTCACGATCCAGATGCGGAAATACTCCCCGCCCTTTCCGCTGAAACGAAAATCGACGGCTTGCGCCGTGCCGAAGCTCTGCGACATACTTCCTCCCTGTCGGTTGTTGTGGTGGGCACCGCCCGCAACCGCGCCCCGCCTGTTTGCCAGGTCTGCTATGAGCCGCATTTTGCCTTGATCAGTTCCGCCATGACAACAAAACGGTTCTCCATCCTTGCCGCCGCTTCCTGCGCGGTTCTGCTGTGCGGCTGCTACCCCATGCACGCATCCTTCGGCCATCTCGACCTGATGGCCAAGCGCCAGCCGTTCGCGGCAGTCGCATCCGATGCGGACGCGCCCGGCGAACTCAAAAGCCACCTGCAACGCATCGCTGCCATCCGCGAATTTGCCAGCCGCGAACTGGGCCTGCCGGACAACGGCTCCTACAGAAGTTATGCCCAGCTCGACCGCGACTATCCGGTGTGGAACGTGTGGATCGCGCCCGAGTTCGACCTGCATCCGCGCCAGTCCTGCTTCCCGATCATCGGCTGCGTGCCCTACCGCGGCTACTACTCCAGGCAACTGGCTGACGAATACGCCAAGGAATTCAGGGACGCGGGAGACGACGTCATGGTCGGAGGCGTCACCGCCTATTCCACTCTGGGCTTCTTCGACGACCCCGTCACTTCGGCCATGCTGCGCCTGCCCGAGGAAAGGCTGGCGGGCCTGATATTCCACGAGCTCGCGCATCAGGTCGTGTACGTGAAAGACAACGCCACGTTCAACGAATCATTCGCACGCGCCGTTGAAATCGAGGGCACCTTGCGCTGGCTGGAAAGCCGCAATGACGAAGCCGGGCTCAAACGCTACCGCGCCCGGCTCGAACGAGCCGACGTGTTTTTCGCGCAAGTGAAAACTGCGCGCGCGGAACTTGAGGAAATTTACTCTTCAGACAGCGGCATGCCGCAAAAACGCCTCGCCAAGAAGCGGGTCTTCCAGCACATGCGCCAAGCGCAGCAGGCGCGCAAGATGCTCGATCCGGCGTGGTCGGTCTACGACCCGTGGTTTGCCGACGACCTGAACAACGCCAGGCTGGCGGCCG
Organism: Thiobacillus sp. UBA2186; assembly: GCA_002327405.1. Classification (GTDB taxonomy): domain Bacteria; phylum Pseudomonadota; class Gammaproteobacteria; order Burkholderiales; family Thiobacillaceae; genus UBA6918. Next base: position 9,475 of record DCVO01000082.1, read on the forward strand.
TGGCCACTTACTTTGACGACGTGGAAATGTTTCGCAAACTGCTTGGCAAGGTCGGCGGCGACTTCGATGCGTTCTACGCCGCGGTCGAGCTGCAGGCTGCGCAACTCGCCCACGCCGCAGACAGATCCGGCTAGCCCAGACCCTGCCGCCAGGCCGCAACCGCTTCCGCGCGCGCCTGAAAAACCGCTTCCCTGATTCTGGCCGGCTCGACCCGTTTCGCCACCGCACCGGCATCGACGCCCTTCGCCGCGCGCAAGGCCTGCTTGAAATGGTCGGCAGCGGGGAAAGGCCGCGTCTCATAACCGGGGCGGCCGCGAAAATCGCACTCGCAGGCCTGCAGGAATTCGTCGAATCGCTCGGGCCTGCGGAACGCGTCGACGCGCTCCAGCAACTCGACCACGGTACCCGGCCGCAGTTCGAGGGCACGGTGCACGATGCCGTGCTCGCGCGCCACGGCAATGGCAAGATCGCGGCAATCGGCCGGCACCCGCATGCGCTCGCTTACCGCGCGCACCCGCTCCACGCTTTTCGCCTCATGGCCGAGATGCCTGGGCCAGAGTTCCGGCGGCGTCGCGCCCTTGCCGAGGTCGTGAGTCAGCGCGGCGAAACGCACCGGCAGGCTGAAGTTTTGCCGCGCGGCCCAGTCGATCACCAGCATGACGTGCGCGCCGGTATCGACTTCGGGATGGTGTTCCGGCGGCTGCGGCACGCCGAACAGGCAATCCACTTCCGGCAGGAGCCTGGCCAGCGCTCCGCATTCGCGCAGCGCCCGGAACATGCGCGAAGGCTGTTTTTCCATGAGTCCGCGCGACAGCTCCTGCCACACGCGCTCCGGCACCAGCGCCTCCACCTCCCCGGCAGCGACGATCTTTCTCATCAGGGCCAGGGTCTCGGGGGCGACGGAGAAATCGGTGAAGCGCGCGGCGAAACGCGCCACGCGCAGAATCCTGACCGGGTCTTCGGCGAAGGCCTCGCTCACATGGCGAAAGATTCTTGCCTGCAGGTCGGACTGGCCGCCGTAAGGGTCGATGATCTGCCCGGACTGATCCATGGCCATGGCATTGATGGTGAGATCGCGCCGGCGCAGGTCTTCTTCCAGCGTGACTTCGGGTGCGGCGTACACCGTGAAGCCCTTGTAGCCGTGGCCGGACTTGCGCTCGGTGCGCGCCAGCGCGTATTCCTCGTGGGTTTGCGGGTGCAGGAAAACCGGGAAATCCCGGCCGACCGGCGTGAAGCCCTGCGCGACCATTTCGTCGGGCGTGGCGCCGACCACCACGTAGTCGCGGTCCTGCACCGGCAGGCCGAGCAATTGATCCCTGACCGCGCCGCCCACCACGTAGGTTTTCACGGCGCGCTCACTTATCGGTGCGCCTGGTTGCGGTAAGCGCCGTAATGCCCGCGCGCCTGCGCGTCGGTGAGCCAGGCGGGCGCCACCGCAGCCAGCGCCGCCGGCTGCCAGCCGGGCGGGGCGGCGTTGCCGCCGCTGCAGACATTGGGCGTCTGCATGGTGTAATAATTGTCGCGCGTCATCAGCTTCGCGCCCGGCTTCAGTTCCAGCATCCATGCGTTCAGATAGGACAGCCGGTCGGACAGCGGAATCAGCCTGCCGCCGCCATTCAGCGCCTTCTGCAGGAACTGCATCAGCTCGATCAGGGTGTATTCGCTCGGTCCGCACAAGTCGTAGGTCTGGCCGAAGGTTTCCAGATCGTCCAGGCTGTCGGCGAAGGCCTTGGCGACATCCCCCACATAGACGGGCTGAAAGCGCGCATGCGGACAGGCCAGCGGAACCAGCGGCAAAAGCTTGAGCAGGCGTGCGAAGAGATTGAGGAAGCTGTCGCCGGGGCCAAAGATGACCGAGGGCCGGAAAATCGTCACCTGCATGCCGCGCCGCGCGGTCAGTTTGGCGCCGCCGAGGGTGCCGGGGTTGGGGTTGGCTTCCGAGCCGGCCTCGCGCACCAGCGCTTCGCCCACGCCCTTGGAGCGCTGGTAAGCGGAACGCGAAGTCGGGTCGGCGCCAAGCGCGCTCATGTGCAGGAAACGCGAGATGCCCGCCTCGGCGCAGGCGCTGATGGCCTTGCGCGGCAGTTCCACGTGATTTTCGTGAAAATCGCCGCGCCGCGCCTGCGGTTTGTCCGCCCGCCCCTTTTTCGCCTCGTGCAGAATGCCGATCAGGTTGACGACGGCGTCGCAGCCGCGAAACTCCCGCGCCAGCACGCGTTCGTCGTGGACATCGGCCTCGACCACGTCGACGGTCGGCAGCAGGATCAGGCCCTTGGCGTGCTCGCGCCTGCGCGTCAGCACCTTCACCCGCTTGCCGCGCGCCGCCAGCTCGGAAACCAGGGCAGCGCCGACAAATCCCGAACCGCCCAGCACGCAAATGTTATTGAAGCTCATGTTCCTTGGCCTATTCGAATAATGCAGGCGATTTTAACTTTCGCCTTCGCTTGATTCCAGACTGGGCCGGGTATCGTCTGCGTCAGCCGGCAGGGCCGGCATGGCGCGACCGGGAATCGTGCCCAGGCGGTCGGCCAGCAGAACCGAAGGCTGGCCGAAGCGCAGTGCGTAATACATGGCATTGCTCATGACCTTCTTCACGTAATCCCGGGTTTCCGTGAACGGGATGCTTTCGATGTATATCGCGCCTTCCATGGGCTTGTCGTCGCGCCAGCGCTGGGCTCGGCGCGGTCCGGCATTGTAGGCGGCGGTCGCCAGCACCGGGTGCCCGTCCAGGCTTTCCTGCAAATGGCCCAGGTAATAGGTGCCGAACCTGATGTTGGTTTCCGGCTCGTTGAGGCTCTTCGTATTGAAGCGCTTGATCCCCAGACGCTGGGCGATCCAGCGGCCGGTCGCAGGCATGATCTGCATGAGCCCCGCGGCCCCCACGCTGGATTTGGCGACATTCACAAAGCGGCTTTCCTGGCGCATGAGGCCGTATACCCATGCCTCGTCGAGCTTGTTCTCCTTGGCTTCTTTCGAAGCGAGCTCGCGATAGGGCGAAAGGAAGCGCAAATCGAAATCGTGCAGTTCGCGGGTTTTCTCCGCGGTATTGATGGCGCGATCGTGCCAGCCCTTCCTTCTTGCCAGCTCCGCGGCAGCCAGCAACTGCCGGTCATAGAAATTGCGCACCGCCCATATCCATTCGCTGGCTGCCTCGGTGCGCAGTTCCAGCTCGTAGAGCGCCAGCGCGCGCGCGATGCCGGCATCGCGTGCGACCGCGTCGACTTCTTCGCCGGAAACCTTGATGTTGATGGTTTGCGCCCCCATCACAGCACCCAGTTCTTCGCCGGCCAGCAGCCCGTAGTAGTGATGCTCGCGCGACAACTGCGCAAAAATCCGGTTGGCGGCGAGCCCCTGTCCAAGCGCTTTCAAGGCCCTGCCCTGCCAGTATTGCCAGACCGGCTGGCTGCGGTTCTCCTCGCCCAAACCGCTGATCGCCCACAACACCGCGCGCCAGTCTCCGCCCCGCAATGCCGCCCTGGCCCACCATTCGCGCTGCAGTTCGGAAAGACCGACACCGCCGCTCTTCTGGAACCAGGGCAAAGCCTGGGGCTCATGGCGGCGTGCCGCCTCCAGCGCCAGCAGTCCCCACACGTACTGCTGGTCGGCTTCGCTCAGTTGCGGCAACACCGGCTCCAGCACGCGTGCCGCGGCAACCGAATCCGTCCTTGCCAGGCGTGACAGCGCAAAAAAACCGGCTTCGCGTTGCGCGCGGCTGCCCCAGTCGAGCGTGTCGGCCGCCAGATATTTCGCCGGCTCCCGGTATGCACGATCCACCCATATGGCGGCAGGGCGGCTCGTTTCCGGGATTGCGGCCAGCAGCGATTTGGCCACCCCCGGGTTGCCCGCCTCGAAGGCCAGCCGCAGGCGTTTCCAGACGTCTTCCTCATTAAGCAGCCCTTCGGACTGCAATACGGCAAACAGCGGCGAGCACGCGGATGGCATGTCCTTGCCGGTAAACCAGAGACCGATCGCCTCGTCCAGCGACCTGCGATCGCCCAGGGCCAGTTCCGCCCTGCGCGCAAAACAGACATGGGTTGTCTCCGGTCTCGACAAACGCGGAAACTCGGCCAGATAGGCAGGCCAGTTCTCGCGGCGCCCCAGATCCTTCAGCCATTCGCCGCGCAACCTGTCCGCGAGCCAGGTATCAGGGTAGGCCGCAAGAAAATCCGCAACTCTGGAATCGTCTCCCGGTTGCCGCGCCACTTTCCAGTATTCGAGGTAAGGCCGCAGCACGAAGTCATCGGGAATTTTCGCGGCAAGCCGCTCGAAACGCCGCATGTCTCCCTTGGCCCAGGCCTCGCGCGCCGCCAGAAAATCATCGTCGTGGCCCGCCCATGCAGGCGCTGCCGCCAAAGTGCACAGCACGAGCAGGAATTTGACTATACTGGAGTTGTTCTGGCGGGCGCCATGCGGCAAAAGCCGGGCAAACCACTTTTTCAAAACATGGAGGACAGGATGAAAGCAAACATGGGAGACACCGACCGCTACATTCGCATTGCGGTAGGGACCGCGCTCATCATCTGGTGGATGCTGGGCGGCCCCCTTTGGGCACTCATTGGCGTGCTGCCGCTGGCCACGGCCTTGTTCCGTTTTTGCCCCGCCTACAGCATTCTGGGAATGAATACCTGCGAAACGAAAAAAGAATAAGCAGCGGGACCGCATCCGCTCAGGCCAGAAACAGCTTGTAAGCCGGATTGCGGGTCTCGTCCCAGTAGCGATAGCCCAGCTTGCCCAGGAATTTCTGGAAGCTGGGCTTTTCTTTTTGCGGCACCTGGATGCCTACCAGGATGCGCCCGTAGTCCGTGCCATGGTTGCGGTAATGGAACAGGCTGATGTTCCAGTCGTGGCTCATGCTGTTGAGAAAATTCATCAGCGCACCCGGCCGCTCGGGAAACTCGAAGCGGTAGATCAATTCGTTGCTGACCTGCGGCGCATGTCCGCCCACCAGGTGGCGCACATGCAGCTTGGCCATCTCGTTATCGGTCAGGTCGATCGCATCCAGCTTGTGCTTCTTCAACTGCACGACCAGTTTCTGGATTTCGCCTGCGCCCTGGATTTGCAGGCCGACGAATACCCGCGCCAGCTTGGGATCGTCGTAGCGATAATTGAATTCCGTAATGTTGCGCGTGCCCAGCAGCGAGCAGAATGCCTTGAAACTGCCCGGCGTCTCGGGAATGGTCACGGCGAGAATCGCCTCGCGCTTTTCGCCCAGTTCGGCGCGCTCGGCCACGTGGCGCAGGCGGTCGAAGTTCATGTTCGCGCCGGAGGCGATCGCGATGAGGGTCTTGTTCTTCAGCTTGTCGCCCGCCACGGCAGCCTTCAAACCCGCCACCGACAAGGCGCCGGCCGGCTCGAGGATCGAGCGTGTATCCTCGAACACGTCCTTGATCGCCGCGCAGATGGCGTCGTTGTCGACGCGGATCACCTCGTCGACGTAGAGCTGCGCCAGGCGGAAGGTTTCCTTGCCTACCTGCTTGACCGCCACGCCGTCGGCAAAAATGCCGACCTGCGCAAGCCTCACCCGCTCGTTGCGGCACAATGAGCGCGCCATGGCGTCGGCATCTTCCGGCTCCACCCCGATCACCTTGATTTCCGGACGCAGGCGCTTGACATAGGCGGCGATGCCGGCGATCAGCCCGCCGCCGCCGACCGGCACGTACACGGCATGGATGGGCCCCTGGTGCTGGTGCAGCATCTCCATGGCGATGGTGCCCTGGCCGGCGATGACGTCGGGATCGTCGTAGGGGTGGACGAAGGTGCCATGGTGCTTTTTGGTCAACACCATGGCGTGTTCGTAGGCCTCGTCATAGGAATCGCCGTGCAGCACCACCTTGGCACCGCGCGCGGCCACGGCATCGATCTTGATCTGCGGCGTGGTCGCCGGCATCACGATCACCGCCCTGGCGCCCAGTTTCTGCGCCGCCAGCGCCACACCCTGGGCATGGTTGCCGGCCGAAGCCGCCACCACCCCGCGCTTGAGCTGCGCCGGCGTCAGCCGCGACATCTTGTTGTAGGCGCCGCGCAGCTTGAAGGAAAATACCGGCTGCAGGTCCTCACGCTTCAGATAAACCGTGTTGCCCAGGCGGCGGGAGAGATTGCCGGCCAGATCCAGCGGCGACTCGATGGCCACGTCGTACACCCGCGCGGTCAGGATGCGTTCGAGATAATCGTTGATTTGCGATGTCATGATGCTGCCAAGATTAACAGGATTCGGGTTTGTGAAAAACGCGCTTTGCGGCTAATCTTCGGGAAATTTTGACGAAGAGACCGGTAAAAATGACACAGGACGAAATGAAACAGGCGGTTGCGCGTGCAGCCGTCGAATACGTGAAGGGCGGCATCGTCGGCGTGGGCACCGGCTCGACCGCCAATTATTTCATCGACGAGCTGGCCAAGGTGAAAGGCCGCATCGACGGCGCCGTGGCCAGTTCCGAAGCCACCGCCAGCCGGCTCAAGAGCCACGGCATCCAGGTGCTGGACCTGAACAGCGTGGGCGGCATGGACGTTTACGTCGACGGCGCCGACGAAATCACGCGCAATTTCCACATGATCAAGGGCGGCGGCGGCGCGCTGACGCGCGAGAAGATCGTCGCCGCGGCCAGTCGAAAATTCGTCTGCATCGCCGACGAGTCGAAGCTGGTGCGGCGCCTGGGCGCCTACCCGCTGCCGGTGGAAGTGATCCCGATGGCGGCACACCGCGTGATGCGCCAGTTTGCCGCCATGGGCGGTCAAGCCAAGTTGCGCCTGAGGTATGACTCGCCGCTGGTGACCGACAACGGCCAGTACCTGGTCGATGTCACCGGCTTGCAGATCAGCGACCCGCTGGCGTTTGAGTCCGAAGTGAACCAGTGGCCGGGCGTGGTGACGGTGGGCGTGTTTGCCCTGCAAAAAGCGCAGATTTGCCTGCTGGGAACGGCCGACGGGGTGAAGACGCTGACGTTTTGAAGGTCAACCCGGGCACTTGTCCCGGGCCCTGCGACAGTGGATCGAGCGCATACTTCGGGCAAGCGTTATTTGTCACTTTTCAGGAGTCGCCATGAGCCAGCAAACCAAGTACCTTTTGAACGAAAACCAGATGCCCAGGTTCTGGTACAACCTGCAGGCCGATCTGCCCAAGCCCCTGCCTGCCGTGCTGCACCCCGGCACCATGAAGCCGGTGGGTCCGGACGATCTGGCGCCGCTGTTCCCGATGTCCCTGATCCTGCAGGAGGTGAGCCTGGAGCGCCAGATTGAAATCCCCGAGCCGGTGCGCGAAGTGTTTCAACTGTGGCGCCCGGCCCCCCTGTTTCGCGCCCATCGACTGGAAAAAGCGCTGGGCACGCCAGCCAAAATTTTTTACAAGTACGAAGGCGGCAGCCCGGCCGGCAGCCACAAGCCCAACAC